>NZ_CP129016.1:3226619-3563238 GCF_020524085.2 Halobacillus litoralis | reverse complement strand
TGTGTTCTTTTTTGTTTCAGCGGCCCAGTTGTGGGACTTGATCCAGACGGGTCCTTGGTCCCTCTTCCTATTTGTAACCGCTGCGCTCCTGTTTTTATATGGAGGCCTATGGACGAAAATCAAGTGGCTTCAGGTAGTGAAGGATAGCAGCCTTTACACGTCTTTATTTGTATTGACGGGGTGTTTATACTTCGCCCTTTACGACATGCAATATGGGTATAGTACAGTCATGCTGCTTATCGTCAGCCTGCTTTCTTATTTTGTGAAAAAGAGTGCTGCACAAGCCGATATGAACCGTACGGCAGTCTGGATGCTTCCATCAGCTTTAGTGGCTGCTTCTGCTATCTTTTATCAAAAGTTTCTCGAATGGGTGCCTGCTTACAGTGAAGGGTATTCGATTTCATTTCATTTGGCTTTTACAGCTGTACTTCTCCTTGGTCTCCACTTTCTATGGAAAAAGGCTGGAGAAGGCGACTTTGAGACATCGACTTTTTATATCGCTCAGGGCACCTACGTGGCTGCCATGCTTCTTCTGCTCGTAGATGACGGTGTGGACCCTGTGGTTGTCCGGCCGCTCTTGTTACTTGCCGGCATCGGAATGATGTACCTGCTTGTCCGCTATTCAAAAAAGACGTACTACTGGAGTTTTGTATCAGTCACGTCACTCGCTTTTTATACATCATTGATCGAGCCCTTGCGTATCGATTCATTTTCTAACGTACTGATGTATATGATCTTCGCTCCTGTGATCTTGATTGCTATCGGAGAGTGGGGGGCGAAAAGAGGAATGCGCCCGCATTTTTATATGCTGGGACATATCGTTCAGCCGTTCGTAGTCCTTCTCATCCTTCTGGATCAGTTGGGGACGGAAAATGTTCACCCTGTTCTGTTGATGATTCCAGTAGCGGTGTACGTCTTCAGTGCTTTGAAAGCAGGAAGAGAATCTGGAATTAAAACGATGTTATATGCTTCCCTGACGACTGGGTATCTTCTCATTGTCACGCTTCCGAAAGAACTTGGTTGGGATAAGTTTCCTTATGAATACGCCTTTTTGGCCAGCAGTTTTTTCTATGCGGTTCTATGGTTCTTCGTCACCTCACAGTGGAAAAAGCGGATAGAGTGGTACATCATTCCATTCTCCATTTTAGGTCTATTCGTCATCATAAGTGACGTTCGTTTTGAGGCGGAGAGAGAATGGCTGCTGGTCATTGCCTACACCGTTCTCAACCTTTTCTTCCTGCATAAGAGGTCATGGCCGCTTGTCCGCTTTCTTCCATTGATCTTGACCTTCGGGTTATGGGAAAAGCTGCGTGTGTTCTGGACCGATATGGATATGATCCTTGTCCTTGTTTTAGGGATCCTCGCTCTTCTTGGAGCAGGAAAGATCTTGCAAAAAAGACTGCTCGGTCCCGGATTCCGTGCTGATGCTTATACGTGGACCGCGCTTTTGTATATCGGTTATTTGAACTTGTACACCTTGTGGGATGAAAGTGTCTGGATACGCATTCTCCCTGTTGTACTTATCAGCTTGTGGTTTTATCTTGGCGGAAAGAAATGTACCGAAAAATTCCTTCAGAACGTCTTTTGTACAGGTGCGACACTCAGTATCTATGGGGCTTACTTGATGATCGCTGCCGCCTATAGTGCATTCATCCCTGATTTAATCATGGCAGAGATTCAGACCCTGCCGGTTTTACTTGTCCTTGCATTTGTAAGGAAAAACATATGGTCGGCTTCTGTTGATGTGATGTCCTACGTTCAGTTCGCTGTCTTGCTTTTGATTTCAGCCTATCTTGTCCTTGATGCGATCCAGAGCCACACCATTTGGGATGCCTGGATCATCGGAGGCTTATCACTCGTTTCATTGATTGCCGGCATGCAGCTCCGAATCAAATCGTACTTCCTTGTCGGGATGGGCGTCCTCATTTTCAACATCATCTACCAGACACGCCCTTACTGGGGCAATGTTCCATGGTGGGTCTACCTGTTGATTGCCGGGCTCGTTCTGATCGGAATTGCGAGTTATAACGAATGGCAGAAACAACGCTCGGAATCAGAGAAACCTGTTGAACAGAAGTGGATGAAGCTTTGGAAAGCATTTAAGAAATGGCAGTAGAGAGGGAGGCGTCACATGAGTTTTATTTTGCACACATTAAAAAACATGACCCTTGATTTCATCTCCATGATCAAAGGGTTCGCTTATGGATTTATCATGGTCGGATTATTTATTGGGCTTCTTGGCGGAGTCATCTATGGGGTGTTGTACTTGAGAAATCTCTTTCTGTAGGGAAAGCTATGCGGTTAACGGATGCTGCTACTACTTATTCTGTTGACCTCGTGTGGCCCTGCAGGAAATGATCATCGTCCTCCAGACATTCAAGGTTACAAGTACATGTTTTTTAATCACCTTCCTGGGCGCTTTGCATAAAATGTGAGGAGTCAAAGGAGGGTGATGGGGTGAACAATACAGGGAATCCACAAACGCAGGGGAGTGGAAGCCAGCCTCAAAATATCCATGATTTCTGCCGACATAACCTTTTTCAAATGGTACAGATTGAAATGGCTGATGGGCAGAAACATACCGGATTATTGCACAGCTATGATCAAAATCAAATGAATTTGATCATGCCCACCAGCCAGCAGGGCCAGAATAGGAGTGTTGACCATGAAGACAGTCGACTGTTTTTCCCATTCTTTGGACCGTTTGGGCTGTTCGGCTTCCCTTTTTGGGGAATCCGCAGATGGTGGCCGTATTATTATCCATATTCCTATTGGTGGTAAACACCGCAAAAGTCACTGAAAAGATTCAGTGGCTTTTTTGTTCTGTCTGACTATTTTTATGATACGATGAGTAAAAGGAATCATTTACCATAAGAGAGTGGGGATGGGATGAAAGAAAACCTGACGTTTGCCTGGATTGCTTCATGGTTTGCCCTTGTTGGACAGCTCGCCTTTTTTATTGTTGTCGCTTCAATTTCAGGAGAGTGGCGTTACGTGATGTGGAGTTTATTGGTCAGTTTAAGTGTCGGGGTTCCCAATATGATTCGGACGTGGCAGGCGCAGAAAAAGGCGGATGCGAGGAAAATATATCAGCAAGGGGAAGGTTCAGTATGATTGAAAGGATCGATACTATGTGTCTCGTAGTGAAGGACGTAGAAAAAGCAGGTACATGGTATGAGGAAAAGCTTGGATTTACCGTTTCTTTTAAAGGGGAAGGGTACCGGGTGCTGTCCATCGGCGATCATCCGGTCCCCTTGACCATTGAAGAGAATGAGACCGTGGGTCATCGAGTCGGAACTATCCGATCTTTTTCACGAAGGATTTAGATGAAACCTATGAAGAATTGAAAGAGAAAAAGGTGAACGTCGGGGATAAGCACAGAGACACGGAAAACTATTACTTTGATTTTTACGATTTAGATGGTAATCGTCTTCAAGTTTGTTGTTATTATTGAAGCGGTAAGAGTTTGTTTCCTTTTTAAGAATGAAGAGTTTATAAACTATGAAGGGGGAATGAAAAGTGAAAAGGTCCGCGGCGAACCAATCCTTGCATGGGGTTTGTGCAGGAATTGCGCATCATGTTGGCCTTTATCCTATGGCCATTCGTCTATTGTTTATTGTTACATTCCCGGTCTCATTCTTCCTTTACATCCTTCTTGCCAACACGATGGATGGTGATCGTCCTTCCATTTAGTTTTTTTACATAGAATATTAGATTATTTGAATCTTGAATATGCTTACTTGTACTTATTTCAGCAAGCCGCGTTTTCGCAAGTACACAGAAGAATCGTGATTCAATCTAATTGAGGACGAAAAAACGAAACCTTTGATTTTCCTTTGTGGGGTGAGTATCAATGACAGATGAGAAAAGAGAGTCGGAACATACAAAGTGGTACCTTTATGCAGTGGTTATATACTGGCTTTTATATACAGTGAAAATTTTCTATATAGAGGAGCGATGGTTCGATTTTGTTTTCTATGGTTTGACCATGACAGGTATTGCAGCTTTTGCCATGATTGAATTCAGAAAACGTAAGCTGGTCGTTTCCTTGGTTGCGTTTTTATTGTTTTTTGCTTATTTGTTTGAGTTCGTCCCTGTCCCCCTCCCATAAAAAGGATGCTGGAGAGGGTTATAGTCAAGTCATGTATCCTGACCGGCAGTGGCCGATGATTAAAGTGAAATGAATGTTTTTTTGTCAAGGGGATCCAGAATTGTTTGCCCCCATTGATTAAATAATCAGTCCTTTCTCTATTCCCCTATAAGTCTCCTCCTTTAAAGATCCCTGATTGTTTCTTCTTTCTTTTTTTTTCTGAGCATTCTTATCCTTTGATTCATGCATGCAACCGGTGAGATCGGTGAGAATCATTAGGATTATGAGTGTTGTTTTCCTCACATTCGACCTCCTGATGTTCAAGCTCATCTCATTGTAATCCCATGAATCTATGCTTGAAAGGGTTAGGGTATGTTTTAATAGAAGAACAATGATTAGATAGAGACTCCCATATATAGAGAAAACATTCCGAAAACTATAGTATGGGAAATTTGGCGGATATAATCATTAAGCTTTTGTAGTGAAAGGGGAAGCAGTCATGGGAGTTACATTTGAAAAGCTGACGGAGCCAACGGCACAAATCGCATCAGCATACGATCGATGGGAAAATGATACATCACTCATTCCGATGGTTCGACCGAATCCGGATCAAGAAGCATTGGAGAAAATGTATGAAGTGACAACAGAAAATTTGGAACAGCGGTTGAAGAATCATGAGATTTTCCTGATTTATATGGATGATGAACTCGTTGGAGAGATGAATTACATGATCAACCCTGGTCATCTACATAAAAAAGAACAGGATACAGCGTGGATTGGGATTACCATTGGTGAGGAAGCTGGTCGAGGGAAAGGAATTGGATTTGAAGCCATGAGGTACCTGGAGGATCGAATCAAAGAGAAAGGATTAGACCGGGTGGAGCTTGGAGTGTTTGAATTTAATACAAAGGCACAGAAACTTTACCGGAAGCTTGGGTATAAAGAAATTGCTAGAATCCCTGATTTCACGTATTGGAACGGTAGCAAGTGGGCGGATATCCGTATGGAGAAATTTTTGTGAATGAGATGGAAACACGGAATTTAAATTGGGAAAAAATAAAACGGAATGTGGATGGGCAGAAAGTCCAAAAACTCTTATAATAGGAGTAGTGAAGTTTGTTAACTATTCAATAGATAGAAAAGGAGGCCCGATATGCGACACGATATACAACCGAACGAACGCGCTTTCTCTACGAAGGAAGTAGCAGAAGAAGTCGGGATCGCCACAACGACGGTCAGACGGTATGGGCAGCTTTTGGAACAGAACGGGTATGAGTTTTTCAAAGACGGCGACCGGCGGATTTTTGTGAGGTCAGATGTCGAGGCTCTCATTAAGATCCGTGATTCGGAAATGCCGAAAGAAGATAAAATAAAAGAAATCGTAGAAGAGCAGAAGGAGCTTCTCGCAGGCTATGAATCAAGGGAACTCGCTCTTTCAGATACATATGACGGAACGGAGATGCAGGATTCCGATCAGATGAAAGAGATGTTCCGTTTCCTTGCCAGTGAGCTTGCGGCCTCAAGAGAAATGAACGTTCAGTTGAAAAATGATATGGCTGAACTGAAAACGACCGTCTCCCGTTTAAAACAGGATCACCATGTGATCAGCTCCGGAGTCGGGAATTTTTCACAAAAGACGCATACGAAAATGGATAAGATGATGCAGCAGCAGAAAGAGCAGTATGAAGAGCTGCTTCGTGAAGAGCAGGAAAAGTCGGAGTATCTCCAAAAAGAAATTCGGGAGATGCGCGAGGAACAGAAGAAAGAGTGGCGCTCTCAGAGCGAGTTCAATGAACGGTTGGAACATTCGGTCAAACATTCCCGCGGAACGCTCGGTAAAATCATGTCCTTATTCAAAAAATAGCAGCGAGAGACGCTTGAATCCATGAAGGTTCAAGTGTTTTTTGTATAAAATTACAGGGAGGGTGAGTGGATGAAGCGTTTGACCTTTGTCTTTATGCTTGTACTGCTTGGTGCCATGCCTGTAGATGCTTATGTCCTTAAAGAGGAAGTTGTAGAGCGGTCGAGGGACGTAGAATTCGCCCAACTTCCATCAATCATCATTCTTCATGATTCTGAGATGAAAAGAAAGGTAGAGGTCGGATCCATTACGGAGATTATGACGATTACTGAGGGTATATATGGTGCGGCCCGTGTAGACGGTTTATGGACGAAAGGGGAGAAACTTGGAACCCTGGACTTTGGAGATGAAGAACTGTACCACATCTATTATGGGATGGAGCGGAAAACCGTCTACGTGCAGGCAGATGAAGAAACCTGGTCCATGTCCAGAACAGCTTTCTTCGAACTTTTTTATCCTTCCATCCACAGCCGTCAACTTCCTCCAGGAGCAAACGGGGATGCCCAACCGCTTCCGCCGGGGCGAGACGTTCAACCAGATGATCTTCTTCCTTTATAAACGAACGTATGTTTTCAGACCAATGGTGTAGATGATATTCCTTCCATTCTCGGATTCAAGTCGATGACTTTTCCCATAACCTAAGGAGTAAGGAGGTTATGAACAATGAGTATCGTGATTTTTAGTGGAACACCGAGAACGAATGGACGGACAAAGATTGTCGCTCAGACATTACAACATAAATTGAATGGCACGTTGGTCGACTTGAGCAAACTGGATCTTCCATTATTCAATGGAGAAGAGTCGCAGAGGAATCATCCTTCTGTCCAGTGGCTGCAGAGGGTAGTTGCCGAAGCGGACGGTTTTATTTGGGTGTCGCCGGAATACCATAATGGTATGAGTGGCGCGTTGAAAAATGCGCTCGAATTTTTAAGTGGATTCCATTTTAAAGGGAAACCGACCTTGCTCCTTGCTGTTGCCGGAGGTGGGAAAGGCGGAATCAATGCGCTGAATCAAATGCGCACAGTGGGACGTGGACTCTACGCAGCGGTGGCTCCTAGTCAGCTGGTTTTTGATCCGGAACACTTTGAAGGGGATCGTTTGAGACCGGAAATGGAAGAGAAGCTTGATCTGTTGTTGGCGGAATCCATGGCGGATCGTTTCGTGGACATGAAGAGCAGTTGAATGGGAGTTATTTGAGAATTCGACAAAGTTATTTAAGTATCCGACATCGTTATTTAAGAATCCAGATGGGATAATTAGGGATTCGACAAACTCACTTGAGAATTCGACAAAACCAAAAAGGGGGGGCAAAATGAGTGGATATGAACGGGTGGAAGAATTGAACATTATGAAAGTGATTGCTGAAACGCTTAACCGGTGTAATGATATGACCACGATGCTTCAGACGGTGTTGGAAAAATTGCTGGAGCTGACTAAGCTTGATGCGGGATGGGTTTTTCTCATCGACACTCCAGAAAATTATGTGCTTGCTGCTCATCATGGACTTCCACCAGCTTTATCGTGGGGGGAATACATGCCGATGTGCAGTGGGGATTGTCACTGCTTGAGCCGTTATCGCAATGGGAAGCTGAACCAGCCGGTGAACATCATAGAATGTAAACGGCTGAATGAAGCGGTTCAGCACGCCTGGGGGGAGACGAATGGGATTACCCACCATGCCACCATTCCGCTTGGGGACGGAGAAGAATCTTTCGGTTTGTTGAACGTCGCTTCTCCTGGGAAAGAAAAATTTTCACAGGAAGAATTGACGTTGCTTCAATCACTCGGCTTCCAAATCGGGACAGCCATCCGCCGAACACGTTTGTATCAAGATGAGCGGAGGCGTGCGGAAAGCTTTGAGAAATTGAACCAGCTCGCCGGGTTTTTATGGTCTGCGGATGACTTTTATGAGTTACAAGAGATTTTGGAAAAAGAAGGCTGCCAGATTTTCGGGTGGTCATCCACTGGGTGTTATATAAAAAATGAAGAGGGCAAAAAGCCTTTTCATATGTTGACAGATGAAGTCAAGGTGGAAGAATCCCTTGCTGTGCTACCCTTGATGAGACAAAAGGATGTATTGGGATACATATGGATTGAATCACAAGAAGGCACCTCGTTTCAGCCTGGGGACCGGGAATTCCTCCATGCACTGGGGCGACATTTGTCACTGGTTTATGAAAGCATCGCGCTAAAAGAAAAAAGGCAGGAATTGCTCCTACATGAGGAAAGGAAACGCCTGGCCCGCGACTTGCATGATTCTGTGAATCAGAAGCTATTTTCCTTATCGTTGACGGCTAAGGGAGCGAAGGAGATCGTGTCCAAGTATGACTCATCGCTTGGAGAATTGATGGATGACATGCTGTCCATGTCCCAGCAGTCTTTGAGAGAGATGCGTTCATTGATTTGGCAGCTGCGTCCCGTTGGACTCGAAGAAGGATTGATTTCTGCAATGAAGAAATATGGCGAGCATCTTGGAATCTGTATTCAGTTTGATATGGAGCGTCTCCCTGACTGGTCGCGACAGGCAGAGGAAACGCTCTGGCGGATCAGTCAGGAAGCGATGAACAATGTCGCGAAACACGCGAATGTGAATGAGGTTACAGTCCGCCTTTTTGATACAGAAGAAGGAGCGGGGATGACTGTGACGGATCATGGGAGTGGATTTCAGGTAGAAGCGGATGACGATCGGCGGACACTTGGACTGATCAGCATGAAGGAACGGGCAGAACTGTTAGGTGGGAAACTTTTTGTGAGAAGCGAACCGGGAGCAGGAACAACCATTGAGGTCTTTTTACCTCATCGAAAGGAGAGGGGGGAGTGAGTATGAAAATTAGAGTGATGCTCGTAGATGATCATCTTGTGGTGTTAAGAGGGTTGAAATTTTTTCTGAATACGCAAGAAGATATAGAGGTCATCGGTGAAGTAGAGAATGGGGAGAAGGCGCTAAGGGCATATGAAGAATGGAAGCCGGATGTTGTGCTGATGGACTTGATGATGCCGGTCATGGATGGAGTAGAAGCGACGAAAAAATTACGCCAAGCCCATCCGGAAGCAAAGGTGGTCGTCCTGACAAGTTACTCTGATCAAGATCATGTTATTCCTGCCTTACAAGCCGGAGCTGTGGGCTACCAGTTGAAAGATGTCGACCCCGATGAACTTGTAAAAACAATTGTAGCCGCGTCCAAAGGCGAGAAACTGCTCCACCCAAAAGCGACGAATCTACTTTTGGAGCAAATGAGCAGTGGAGCGGAAAAGAAAGAACCTGGCGTCCATTTCAAGCTGACGAACAGGGAGAAAGATGTGCTGTATCAAATCACCCTGGGGAAAAGCAACAAGGAAATTGCCAGCGACTTGTACATAACAGAAAAAACGGTTAAGACGCATGTGAGTAATCTATTAAGCAAACTGCAGGTCCATGATCGTACTCAGGCGGCGATTTATGCGATGAAAGAGGATCTCTTTGCCGACCGTTCTGATGTTGAA
Organism: Halobacillus litoralis; assembly: GCF_020524085.2. Lineage (NCBI taxonomy): Bacteria > Bacillati > Bacillota > Bacilli > Caryophanales > Bacillaceae > Halobacillus > Halobacillus litoralis. The sequence goes on along the minus strand of NZ_CP129016.1, from coordinate 3,553,804 downwards.
GGTTAAAAGTATCTCCCGATTTGCGGGAGGTGCTTTTTTTATAGATGAATGATGAAACCTATGTGCAGGATGAACCGTATGAAAATGGAAATGTATTTTTCTTACATTGTGTGTCTTGATTATTTTCTTAAGGTTCAAGTAATAACAATTTGTAAAGGAGAGACGATGGATGAACAAATGGGCTTGGATTTCATTGGGGATGGTACTTATGAATGTCTTTTTATTTTTTATGTTTCGTGGACCGAACGTCCATCTGCCTTTGGTGGTGACCATTGAAAGTTCCCTTTCCATCATAGGTATCGTCTGTGCGGTGTTATCTAAGAAAATCATCGCCGGGACCGCAGGGTTCGTATTGAACGGGGGCGTGCTCGTTGTTATGTTCTTTCTTCTTCTTGCAATGGGAATAAGCGAACCTTAAAGAAAGGAGAGGTGACCATTCGTCCAAAGATTCATATGACTAATCTGATTTTATTCGTACTTTTATTAGGGTGGGGGTTTTTTCTTTATTTCGTTACTCCCTTCGTAGAACAGGAAGATCCCTATATAGGTGAAACCCTTAGTATTCTACTGGTCTATGTAATCTGGGGGATCGGCTACCTTCTTCAATTGAAACAGCCTACGATAAAGCGTGCGGTGGCTGTATTGCTTATATCTTGAGGGATGCAAGTGTTGCTTTTTTACAGCCTCAATTATGTTATGGAATTCTTTGAGTGGTTGTTCGAATAAATGATGAAGGAGAGGAAAGTTATGAAGAAATTATATCGCTCCACGAATGAAAGTCAGCTGTCAGGGGTTCTCGGCGGTCTCAGTGAAACGTATAACATGGATGTGAGTATCCTGAGGATCATCGTGGTCGTATCTGGATTTTTTACAGGAGGATTAACTTGGCTCATTTATTTGGTAGCTGCAATAGTTATGCCGACGGATCGACAGGTAAGGAAGTAAAAGGAGAGGGCAGTGATGATGGAATGTTTCCTATATGCGGGCATCATCCTTGCATACATCTATGCTGTTCGAGGGATTTTTTGTGAAACTTTAGTGCCATCGCCGCGTAGATACATATATAAACTTAATAGATGGGAGCGGTCATTATCGAACACGTCATCCAGGTCGAAAACTTGTCCAAGTCGTTTGGAGCAACAGAAGCGGTTAAAAACCTTTCGTTTACGGTAAGTAAAGGGGAAATCTTCGGGATCATCGGGCCTAATGGAGCTGGTAAGACGACGACACTTGAGATATTGGAAGGGATTCAGAAACCAACATCAGGAGAAGTGGAGGTGCTCGGGCTGAATCCTGAGAAACAGCTGCGTGAACTGAATCGCAGGATTGGTGTGCAGTTCCAGGCGACCTCCATCCAGAAGAAGATGAAGGTGAAAGAAGCGCTGGATTTGTTCTCAAGCTTTTACAAAGGGAATACCCAAAAGGATCACCTGATTGATATGCTCGGCCTCGGTGAGAAACTCAACGTCCACTTTGAAGACCTTTCTGGTGGTTGGAAACAGCGGGTCACCCTTGCTCTTGCGACGTTGCACCAGCCTGAACTGTTGTTTTTGGATGAACCGAGCATGGGCCTTGATCCTCATGCACGGCGTGAAATGTGGGGGATGATTCGCACCTTAAGGGAGAATGGAAGCACAATTGTTGTGACCACGCATTATATGGAGGAAGCGGAAAAGCTTTGTGATCGTGTCGCGATGATCTATAGCGGGGAGCTAAAAGCATTGAATAACCCTGATGCTCTTCTGGATGACGTCGCGACCCATTACCTTGCTTTTGAAAGTGAACAGATGTCTTATGAGTACCTGTTGACGCTAGGTGATGTGGTGCGTGTAGAAAAAGAAGAGGGGAACTTTAAAGTGTTCAGTGAAGATCTCCAACATACCTCCTATCAAATTTTCTCCTACTGCCATGACGAAAATATCAAACTGAAGAACTTTAAATTTGACCGAGGTTCCCTTGATGACTTGTTCGTTCAATATTTAGAAAAGGAGAAAATAGGATGAATACTGTAGTAAAGCTCGCAAACTTGGAAACGAAAATGTTCTTCCGCGATCGTCTCAGTGTTTTTTGGACGTTTCTTTTTCCTGTTGTGATGATCTGGTTGTTCGGCTCGATGTTCAGTGGCGATATGGCTGGTCCTTTTACCTTTGCTGAAGTCTTCATCCCGTCGTGGATCGGTGTCAATATTGTGACCACTTCGTTCTTTACTTTAGGTACCGTACTTGCCGGCTATAGAGAAACAGGGGTTCTCCGCAGGTATCAATCAACCCCGCTTCAACCGTGGAAGATTCTCGCCGCCCATACGATCCAGGGAACAGTGATTTTCATCATTTCTGCCCTATTGCTTATGATTTTCGGGATGGTTATGTACGACCTTCAGCCTCCTGTGTATATAGGAAGTACGCTTTTGGCTCTATTCATCAGCATTCTCGCCTTTTTCCCGTTTGCGCTTTTCGTTACATCTTTGGCTAAAAACACTCAGTCGGCAGCGGCCATCAGTTCGCTTTTTCTAAACCTGATGCTTTTTCTCTCTGGAGCTACGTTTCCGCTGGAGATGATGCCAACCATTCTTCAATATGTAGCGAAGGTTTTGCCGTTGTATTATGTCATTCAATTGCTGCGTGGAACTTGGAATGAGGCTCCAATCTCTGAATTCGGTCTCGAAGTCGGGATATTACTAGGAATTGCGGTCATATCCATTGTGCTAGCTTCCCGTTATTTCAAGTGGAGTGATAAATAGCGGTCTAACGAAAGAAGGACATTAATGGTGACGGTTTAAAAGAAAAGAGGTGAGCGCAATTAAACTTGTTTTATTATTTGGACCTCAAGCTGTCGGAAAAATGACAGTTGGGCAGGAGTTAGAGAAATTAACGGGGCTCAAACTCTTTCACAATCACATGACCATTGAACTGCTGCAGCCGTTTTTTGGTTTCGGTGAAGATATGTGGCGGTTGTCTCAATTATTCAGGGAGGAAATGTTCCGTACTTATGCGAAAAGTGATCAGTACGGCATGATATTTACATTCATCTGGGCGTTCAATAAGCAGGAAGATTGGGATTTTGTTGAAACGATCATCGATATCTTCGAAGGTGACGGAGGAGTCGTATATTTCGTGGAACTGCAGGCGGATATGGAAGAACGGGTCAAGAGAAACCGTACGCCGAACAGACTCGAGCATAAACCTTCCAAAAGAGATGTGGAAGCATCGGAAGAGAGGATGATTGCTTCCATGGACCATTTGCGGATGAATACAAAAGATGGTGAGATTAAAGAGAAGAACTACATCAAGATCAATAATTCAGAACTTGAACCTTATGTTGTTGCAGAAAGGATTCGAGAAACGCTTGGTTTGTAATCACGGAGGTAATGTTTAATGAAAAGCATCGTCCAGTTTTTGTTTGGCACCCCTTACAAGGAATCAAAGGTTATGACTGTGTACTATTGGATAGCCGTTAGTCTGTACATAATTGCTTCAATCTTTTTGTTCACTGCTGCCATACTAACCGGTGACGGAGAATTTTGGTTCAGTTCCATCATGGGTTTCGTTATGTTTCCGTTGGTGTTCCGGTTGGTTTACGGAATGGTCACACGTGTCAATCAAGCGATATTCAAATCCTGAAAAAAAGCAGCAGCTGTCTGACAGCTGCTGCTTTTATTTAATCCTCAACGACAAGGTTTTTTTCGAAGCGATTGACGTCCTTATCCGCTCCAATAACAATGAGAATGTCGCTGGCATTCACTTGCTCGGTGGCCATCGGGGAGACGATGACATCTTTTCCACGTTTGATCGCTACGATGTTACACCCGTACTGAGCACGGATATCTAAATCGATCAAGTTCTTGCCGCTCATCTTCCTTCCTGCTTTCACCTCGACAACGCTGTGGTCATCGGATAGTTCGATATAATCGAGGATATTATCTGAGATGATGTGGTGAGCGATACGTTTTCCCATATCTCTTTCCGGGTGGACGACTTGGTCGGCCCCGATTTTGTTCAGTATTTTCTCGTGATAATCGTTCTGGGCTTTGACGGTGATCATCCGTATGCCCATCTCTTTTAAAATTAACGTCGTCAGCATGCTTGCCTGGATGTTATCTCCGATCGCTACGATAACGTGATCGATATTCCTGAACCCCAACTCTTTGAGAACGAGTTCATCGGTGGAATCCGCCATGACGGCATGAGAAACGATCTCTCGATATTCATTGACTTTGTTTTCATCAAGGTCCAGAGCAAGGACTTCCATGCCTTCCCGGCTCAGTTCCCTGCATATGCTCCCGCCGAAACGGCCGAGTCCTACAACAGCAAATGTTTTCTTCATGGGTGATTTCCTCCTATTAGCCGATAATCATCGGTTCTTTCGGATAATGGTATTTGTCTTTGATGCCATTCCCTCGAATGATGAACAAGAAGGAGAAAATGCCGATCCTTCCGATGAACATGAGAGTGATGATGATGATTTTCCCAGCTGTATGCAAATCAGGCGTGATTCCCATCGACAGTCCGGTTGTACCAAATGCGGAACATGCTTCAAATAAGATCTGCATCAAAGAAAACTGCGGCTCGAAATAGTTCAATAAAATAACCGCTATGCCTGTAATCGCAATGGCTGTATTGATGACGATGAACGAACGGAAGATGTCATCCGGATCGATTTCACGCCTAAATACACGCACATGACTTTTCCCCCGGGCATAGGCGATCACGGTTAACACACTGATTGCGAAAGTCGTTGTGCGAATTCCTCCTCCGACACTACTCGGTGACGCACCGATGAACATGAGAATGCAGATCACGAGTAAGGTCGGTACACTGAATTCAGCTACATCCATGGTCGCAAGCCCTCCATTCCGTGTGGTGACGGATTGGAAGAGGGAGAAAAAGAAAGCTTCGTGCCAGGACTTATCTGCGAAAAAGTGGTTTCTGTCCAAAAGATAGATCAGCACTGTCCCAACGACCACGAGGACTCCGAACGTAACAGACGTCAATTTTGCAAAAAGGGAAAAGTGGATGACATTCTTTTGTTTATGTGTCAGATAATCTTTGATCTCAATGAGCACCGGAAAGCCGATGGCTCCGAGTGTTAATAAGAGCATGTTGATAAACTGCACAAAATAATCATTTTCGAATAGGACGAGGGATGCGCCGGTAATATCAAACCCTGCATTGGTCGTGGCACTGACGGATGCAAACATCCCTTGGACAATGGCTTCCCCTACTGTCGGGAAGTATTGAGTAAAGTAGACACTTAAAATGATGGCACCAACCAGTTCGATCAAAAGAATAATCAATAGGATCTGCTTGATCAGATTGACCATTCCCGCAAACGTAGAGCGGTTTTGGTCGGTTTTAATGAGTTGTCTCCTTTTCAAGCCGATCTTTTTTCCGAGCATCAGCCAGATGAACGTTCCCAGCGTCATGACGCCGATCCCGCCGAATTGGAGGATAAACATGAGAACAAAATATCCGGCGGTATTAAACGTATCCAGTGTCGATACGACAGTCAACCCGGTTACACTCACGGCGCTTACGGCAGTAAAGAGAGCGTCAATAAAGCTTAAACCGACGCCCTCCTTATGTAGAAATGGCAGACTTACGAGAATGGTTGAAACGATGACTGCCGTAGCGTAGAACAATACAATCACCTGAAAAGGAGTTAAACGGTCAAAGTATTTGTTGAATTTGGTTTTTAGGTTATTGAACATAAAGATGCTCCTTCAGGTGAGGATATCAAGTTATATATGGATTTTATATGTTCTCTATTATTTTTACAACTCCCCTCATCATCAAAGGGTGTGGGTTAAATTTACATAAAATAAAGAAAATGGGATAATGGATTCAGAAATCTTTGATGGGAGGGGGGAGAGACTTTTGAAAATCCGGTCCTTTTATTCCCTCCTATTCCTTTGCATCATGATTCTTTTAGTTTTGCCTGGTACAGCTTATGGTGCTATGGATCCCGAAGAAGTCGAAGAGATAAAGAGGAATGCGCCTATACATGTTATCGGAAATGTAGAAAGCGATGTACTTGTAAAAGACTTATCTACAGAGGACTACCCCAAGCAGTTAAGAAAAATGCAGCTGAGTGTTCAAGAGTATAGGAAGACACCTGATTCTCAAAATCAGGAGCATACTCTAGAAATTTATTACACTTACGTTCCCTCATGGGTGGCTATGGCAGGTGGAAGTAAAATGGATATTTATGAGGGAGACCAAATTGAAATTTGGTTGCGAAAAGGGGAATACGGATGGGAGTCTGCAGCAGGAGGAAATACGGTCGAGCACTTGAGTTATGTAGAAGGTCGAAAAGAGCACATCCCAGAACCTAAGGCGCATAAAGTCAAAGAGACGTTCAATGAAAACATAGGGGTGTTGGTCATGAGCGGATTGGTGATTTCCCTGCTTGTCTTTTTAGTCCTGACACGCCGCTAGGTTCTCCCTAAAGAAAGATAAGATGGTTCATTTACTATATATATATATGGGGTAGCATCTAAAGAACACGTAGAAAGAGAAAATTGATTCCCACCTGTTTCTGTCAGCGGAATTCAGGATCTGGTAATCTCTAAAAGGTTTCCCGATGGATCTACTACATAAAAGTTTTTTTGATCGCTCTTCATCTGATAATTGGCTGACTCCAATAAACGGTAGTAATAAAAAATTTTCTCGGGGTGCTGTTTCTTCAATGCATTTGCGAACTTTTGGACTGCTGACCCAGTCGCATGGGTTTCGGTTTTTAATGGATCTATAATAGTCAATTGTTTCCTTGTACGGTGGAGGGTTGTCTTCACTGCAGCATCACTCATTCGGAGCATGGTGGAGATTTCTTTTGATGAATAGTGGAAGACATCTTTTAAAGTTAAAAGCATGGCTTGTTTGAGAGGTAAAACCGCTACTAGGAGTTCGATAAGGCTGTCATACTCCATAAAATCCTCCTGTGGATGGTGAATAAGTTCATCAAAAGGGAAGGAGGGCTTTTCCTTTCTTTTCTCATCGATCCATAAATGCTTGGCGGTTGTTTTTACATAAGAAAAAGAATGATCCGCACAATCGTCGTCCTTTTGTTTTTGATAGAGTCTTAAAATGGTTTCTTGAACGAGGTCTTCCGCCTGATGAGGGTCACTTGTAAGCGTAAGGCAATATCGATATAACTTGGTAACTAGATCTTTATGTATCTTCATAAAAAGTTTCTCCCTTTTGTAACTTTTTGTCTTTCAAAAACGTTACAGGGTTGAATGAAAAATAGGAGGGGTTTGGATGTTTCAAGTTGGAAGTGTATTCGTCCCTGTGACGAATCTTGAGAAATCGAAAAAATGGTATGAAGAACACCTGGATGTGCAGCAAATCGATGGTTGGGAAGGAGGCGCTGGTTTTTTCTTTCCGCATGGTTCCGCTCAGCTTGGGCTCATTGAAGTCTCTAATCCACAGCCTACGGAATTCATTATAGAAAAGAACCAAAAGAATGTCTATTTCAATTTTGTCGTAGCCGATATAGATGCCGCCCACAAAAAATTGAATGACTCTGGTGTCGAGACCACGGAAATTCACAAGTTCGGTGGTATGCAGTATTTTGATTTCTTTGACCCGGATCAAAATGCGTTCAGTGTGGTAGATGAGGATTTGAACTCCCCTTATCATAAAGAGAATGTTAGGAAACAGCAGGAAAAGATAAGGACCAGGCAATAAAGGGATGTTGAGGTTCTCAATTTGTAGAAACCTAAGAAACGTCTAGGGAATAGACTCTAGACGTTTTATTTGGTGAACAGTCGTTTTTCCTGTTCACCTTCCCAATTCAGGGTAACGATCATTTCACTATGGAGTGCGAAGCGCCAGTCACTACATTTCGGTTCCAGATATAATTGTCTGCCAGAGAGCTGCTTCGTACCACTCAAAGCACCTCCTTTCCCATTCCAAGTGGATGCTGTGTTTACTGAGTAGGTAACTAGGAGTTTGTCATGATCCAAATCTCCTTCGTATGTAAGGAAAAGTTCTCAGATCATGGTTTCGTTCTTTTTCTAACCAACATATTGCCCTGACCAACTTTTGGACTCTCCTGTCAGTGATTTCGCTCCTGAGCTGTACCATAGGAATAAGCAGGCACAGGTCAGTAGAATCAAGGATGAGAAGATTACTTCTTTTTTATTCATGAGATCCTCCTGATTTTAATAGGGCTAACATTTTTCTATAATCGCTAGAAAGGAAAATGGTTTCCTTTTCTATGAAACCTATAAAATCCCGGACCATATAAAAAGTGAAAAGGAGGGTGAACAAGTGGCTGTTTTCATAAGTATCATCATCATTCTTTCCTTATGGTCGATTACGAAGACATTGGAAAAAATGACGAAGCGTATTACAGGTAGACAAGACGAAGAAATCGAACATTTACAAGAGATCAAAAAACTGCTTTTAGAGAAGAAAGAGTAAGGGGAAAGGGGTGTCCGTGTGAAAAAACACTGGTTACGATTCTCTCCTTTTTTTGTGATGCCTGTGATCTTAGGGCTCCATATGTTCCTTTCAATTGAAGATTATGCGGTCCCTCTTGGGGTTGCACTTAGTGAGAATGAGCACATCGTAGAGAGGTACAATTGGAAAGGGAATATCGTCGCTGAGTTTCCCAAACACGGTCTCACTACAAAAGAAGAGGTGGATCTTTTTATTTTAGAAAGTAAATTTAAGCAGACGTTTGCTGCAGTTGTTCTGCTTTTTTTAGTGCTCGTGTACTCGGTCGTGTTGGAGTACTTATCTAGGTTATGGAAGGTGTCCTTGGAAGGTGTGACAAAAATACCTGAAAAATGGAAAGCGGTGATGATTGGTGTCATCATATCTTTGTATGCTTTTGCAGCGTTCCGGATAGGTACTCAATATATTGAATTAGTCCATGAGTGTGAAAGACTCATACATAAGCTATAAAACCATAGTCGAGGAACAGGGAAGGAAATAGTGGGCGGAGTAGATGAAAGGGCAAAGGAGGGAAAGACCATTGAAGAGATCCAATAGTATCGCCAAGCTTTTGACTTATTGTGCGTTTGGAATCATGGGCCTGGGTGTGATTTTATTCTTTGCTATTATTCTCAACCAAAGGTTCGGGGCAGGAGTCCATGGGATGACTGTTTTGATCAGCAGCCTCATTACCGGGGTGCTGTTCTTAGGTTTTGCAGAAGTCATCCATTTACTGCAGGGAATTTATGACCACAACACGAAGCATGAAGATTTAGAGAAAGACATTACATATGAAAAGGAAGTTAGAAAAGACTCAACAATAGACCCGGAGGATGAACGGGAAATCCGCTCCTTTTTCAAAGAAAGAAATCAAAAAGTGGGAGAGATCCATCCCACGGATGTGCCGTTCATCTATATTGTAGAAGTAGAGGGAAGAAAGAGAAAAGTCGAAGCGGGTGGATTCGAATTAAAAATATTAGAATAAAAGAAAGCCTCCCAAGGAGCGGAGGCCTCACATTTTTTTCACTTTGAAATGGCGCTGAAGGATCGGCCAGTTTTGTGGAAAAGGGCTCCCTAGAACCCAATAGCTCGCGCCTCTTAGGCCGTACTCTTCAACCGTATCATACTTTGCCTGCACACTTCTTGCGTCTTCGAACCAAACTTCATGCTGCTGACCATTTGCATCGGTATATCGGAAAAAGGGCGATTGATATTCTTCATTGTATTGGATGGGAACCCCGTATCTTGCAGCGAGTTGAATCGCTTCCTGAGGGTTGACCGTTTGAGCATAAGTGCCCTGCACCCATGGAATTTCCCATTCCCGTCCATACAGAGGCATTCCCATCAGAATCTTGTCACGAGGGATGACGGTGACGGCATAATCAAGCACTTCACGTACCTTGTTAATTGGTGCGATGGCCCATGGACTTCCTCCTGACCATCCCCATTCGTACGTCATGAGCACAATGAAATCAACAATCTCACCATGGGCTTCATAATCATGGGCTTCATAAAGAAGACCTTGCTGATCTGCGCGTACTTTAGGTGCAAGGGCGGTGGAGACACTGAAACCTTCGGGACGCAAGCGGCTGACGACTTTTCTTAGAAACGCGTTGTAGTTTTCTTTATCTTCAGGGTACACATATTCGAAGTCGAAGTTTACCCCAGAATATCCTTTGGAACGCATCTGCTCCAATAGATGATCAAGGAAGGTATCTTGAATGCTTGGGTTTCGTAAAAAGGTAGCCGCAAGATCCGAATCGAAGCTGCCACCGACGAAATTGGTGACCACCAGCAATGGAGAAATGTTTTGAGCTGCCGCCGCCTGTAAAATCGCTGTGTCATCCAGATCTGTCAGGTTCCCATCAGATTGGATTGTGCGTGTGAAAGGGGAGAGGTAGGTGAAATGACTGCCGAGAGTATTCACTTCCCTTGCTCCTTCTGCATTCGTTCTCGTAATGTAAGCGTTGATTTCCTTTACAGGTCGTAAAGGCGAAGGGATGGCGAGTGGCATACCGACAGAAATGACGGAGGGGTCTTGAATTCCGTTTGCTTCTGCAATCTCAGACACCGATACGCCGAATTGGTTGGCGATTTTCCAAAGGCTGTCGCCTGCCTGGACCGTATAGTTCGTAAAAGGAAGAAGGAGCATTTGACCAACAAAAATGAGCGCTGGGTTCACAATATTATTCTTCTCGGCCGGTCTTGAACACGGACACCGTAGCGGTTGGCAATGTTCCAAAGACTGTCTCCAGGTTGGATGACGTACTCTTTATTAGGCTCAGGTATGACAAGGGCCTGCCCGATTACGACCACGTCGGGATTGTTCAACTGGTTCAGAAGGATGATTTGATTGATCTCGGCCCCGTACCGCTGGGCGATTTTCCATAGAGAGTCGCCAACTTCAACAACATGAATGATCATCTCGCCGCTCCTTTTTTGCACTTTTTATGAAGATATGCTTGGGGGTCTCGTCCCTATGTATAAGCAGTCATAGTTAGATCGTAAGTGTGTAAGAACTTTTGAGCGTTGAATAATTCTCAAATGGAACCGGTTTTATATATATCGTGTAGTCATCACAGTAACAAAATCCTTTACAAATGCTTCGTAGTTAAATGATATGGCAATATGATCCGTATTTTCTGTCGGCTCTTCGCTGGAATTCGGCCTGAAGTCAGCTATACTTTCACCTTTAGTATTATCAAAGTTAATGGATACAGAAGCCTGGCGTTCGATATACCGGACTTGTTCTGGGTTCGCTAAGGCAAATACAGTAAATACATCATGCAGAGGACTCCCGGAAAGGCTTGGGTCTAATTTTTTATAGGCTGCGGTGTAGTAGTCAAAAATCGGCTTGATCAGGTGTGTGAACGCATTGAAAGATTGAGAGGTGATTCTTTGAATGGTTTCGGGTGTGATGATCGCGTGGTTCGTAACGTTCAATGGAGTGATATAAATATTATTTAATTTGTTTAAAACAAGGTTGGCAGCGATCCCGTCGCCATGAAAGTTAGCTTCTGCCACAGGGGTTACGTTTCCTGGAACTAAAAAGGCCCCTCCCATTGAATAAATGGCTTTTACTTTGCGTAAATTCTCTCTTCCCCCTAATAAGAATGCAATCGCAAGAGATGTGGACCTTCCTACATCCAGGATGACTAGATTGTCTGCGTAGGAGTCGATGATTTTAAAGATTTCATCGAAATTTACTACCTCACTTTGAAGGGTTTCTGGAGGACGTATGGGTCCTAAACCTTCTTCCCCATGGATTTCGGGATAATAGACAGCTACTTCACCACTGAGCGGACTTCTGGCTCCCCCGATAATAGGAATGTCTTCTCTTCCTGCTAGTTTTAAGAGGTAGGATACATTCTGAGTTGCCTGTTGTTGAGGCACGTTCCCATAGCCTGAAACAATTCCGACCACATTGATTTTTGGATTTAGGAGTGCATACATGATGGCTAGTGAGTCATCAATCCCTGGGTCGCAGAACAGTAAAACATTATGCATAGAAGCCCTCCTATAAATACAGATAAGCTATTTTATGTATGTCATTGTAAATAAATAACATCCTATATTTACAGTAATGATAGGGTGGCATTATAAAAGGGGTGGGGTGATCTGAACGACTAGTGACTCCCCCTCACCAAATAAGAGAAGGGGTGTATTGAGCGAAAGAGGGATGGATTTGAAAGTCTGTTTCGTAGAACTCTGTAAAAATAAAAAAGGGAACCTCTTCTTTCCATGAGGTTCCCTTTTTCAGGTCCAAGAGAATGTGTGGTGATTTACAGGGTAGACGAATCTTTTTTACTGCAAAGGGCTTTGTCAGGCTTCTTTCATCATATGACGGAAAATGAATGGAGCGAATAAAGAGAAGAGAAGGACACCCAGCGTTATCCACCAACCGATTGATGAAAATGTGTCCTCTGGGATTATAAACGTGTATCCCAAATAGGATAAGAACAAAATACCTTGAAGTACTTTCAAGGTTTTCGCATCGGCTTCATTCTTCTCGGCTACAAGTCTCTCATCGGTCTCAGATACAATCATTTTAGGATTCTTTTTGATTTTCGTAAGTTTAAGGAAGGAAGCGAGTGCAGCACTGAAAGGAATAAGGGACAAGGCTAGGAAGGCTTTGTTGTCAGTAAAAGAAGCTGCCGTTGTTTGCAGGATAACCCAAGTGACGAAAAGGGCCAAGCTGACAAATAATGATACACCAATGGTCCATTTAGTTTCCTTAACTAACTTTTCAGCACTCATTGATCATTCCTCCCAGAATAAATCATCTAATGTTTTATTTAAAGCTTTACATATGGCCGTACACAATTTCAGACTCGGATTGTAGTTTCCAGCTTCAATTAGATTAATGGTCTGCCTGGTGACTCCGACGATTTCTGCTAGTTTTTCTTGTGAAACATCGGCTTCCGCACGGGCGATCTTCATTTTTTTGTTTTTCAAAAGGATTCATCTCCTCCTTCTACATTTATAATATGCAATACATTACAAAATGTCAATTATATTTTACTTTTTGTAATGTGCTTTGTGTAGGGGGCCACTTTGGCGTTACGATCGTAGGTATCTGGAGTTGTTTTAAAGGGAGAAGTAGAGTAGTTTCCAAGAAAATAAGGCAGTCTTTAATTAAACCTTACTTCCATAAGAGAACTTACATATAATTTTGGTTTTAAGTTATTGTCCTTAAGAGAAACACTGAAATTATCAATGAGTCTTTCTATGAGAACAATACGGTTTAAACCATCACTTTCCATACTGAAGGGAGGGTATCACTAACTGTTCAGGGTGGCGTTTATAAACCAACCTTTGAATATACAGCAGAATAAGCTGTTTAAAAGGCTGAGAGTCGAGTGAACTCTCAGCCTTTTATTTGGTTATGAATGTTTTGTGACAGATTAGAAAAAGTACAGGTGGTTGCCGTTTTTTTACAGAAGGTGTGTTTATTAGAGATTCTGAGCGGGGTGTTCCTATTAAACATAGCTTTTCCCAAAAGAAAACATCTTTCTTATTGTTATTTGGACTCGGCATATCTACGCTGGGTGACTTTATTTATCTCGTTGCCATCAATATTTTAGTATTAAATTTAACCGGTTCGGCTGCTGCAGTAGCTGGCTTATGGATGATAGGACCGATCGCTTCGTTAGTGACAAAACTTTGGTCCGGGAGTATGATCGACCGTTTGAACATACGGAGAATCATGATTGGAACAGATATTATTCGTGCAGCTTTAGTAGCGATCATCCCTTTTTTCGACTCTATTTGGCCGATCTATACATGTCTATTCTTCCTATCCATTTCTAAAGCGTTTTTTGAACCAGCAGCGATTACCTACATCACCCATGTGGTTCCCGAAAAAAATCGAAAACAATTTAACTCTTTTAGAAGTTTGATCACTTCCAGTGCGTTTTTAATTGGACCTGCGATTTCTGGAGTACTGCTGTTGATTACTTCCGTTCATATATTGATATGGATGAATGCTATTTCTTTTGTGGTATCAGCGGTCCTGGTGTATTTATTACCAAACGTGAATACGGATGCCGACCAAACCGTAAATAAATTTAGTTTGAACATGATGAAAAGCGATTGGAAAGAGGTGTTTCGATACAGTCAGCGCCACCTGTATATTGTAAAGGTGTACTTCATAGCTCAATTTTTTATGATACTTGCCCTTGGAATGGATGCTCAAGAGGTTGTCTTTACTCAAGAGGTACTGAACTTATCGGAAACAGAGTACGGCTTACTCATCAGCCTGACTGGAGTTGGTTCTATTTTAGGAGCAGTCACTGTTTCTCTCCTTTCTAAAAAGTTATCGATAAAAGCTCTGATGGTCAGTGGGTACTTAATGGTATCGGTGGGCTATTTAATTTATGCTTTTTCCGCTTCATTCTGGACCGTGGCCATGGGGTTCATGGTATTGGGGGTTTTTAACTCCTTTTCAGGTACTGGGTTTATGACTTTTTATCAAAATAACGTGCCGGTAAAAATGATGGGGAGGATTTCGAGTATCTATGGAATTTTTCAGAGTGTACTTCAGATTATTTTTATATTCCTGATTGGCTTTACAGGGGATATCATTCCAGTTCGATACTGTATCATAGGTGCCTCGATTCTGATGCTGCTGGTGAGCTTTTGGCAGATCAAGCTGGTTCTTATGCCGAGCCGATCAGGGTACTTCAAAGAAGAGCAGGAACTTAAAAGCACCTCTTAGGGATCGGGTGACAATGTTCGTTAAAAAGGAATAGAGGTGGCCTTGGCCAGTCCTATTCTTTTTCAAAATTATAGATGAGGTTTAATCGTAAATTACAAATTTTCCTTGTTCACGTAACTTTCTTAATGAGGCAAGCATTTGTTTTATTTCTTCTTCGGAATGTCTTTCCCATGCTTTTAATTCAGCTACTATTTGCAAAGGAGATTTGGATCGATAAGAACGTGTAGGGTTACCGGGGAATTTTTTATCGGTAACGTTCGGGTCATTTTCAAACTCCCCTAAAGGTTCTACAATATAAATCCTTTCTTTAGAATTCGATTTTGCTAGTTCAGCTCCCCATTTAGCAGCATTTAAGGTCGCGGTGAAATAGATGTAGTTGGACTTTTTGTCCTGATAATTGGACAAGTGCTGGGGCTGTAAAAGGTCTCCGATTTTTAGTTCCGCTTTTGTGCCATGGAAGAAAGGACCAGGATCGATGACATCTTTTTTACCATTCATACGGCTACACCTCTTATGATTCAGATTTGTATATATAAGTATAGGAGAGGAACGACAGAAAAAGTAGTCTGTAAATTGTCTTTTATTGGTAGTATAATGAAAGTAGAAAGAGGGGCGTGGAAGAACAGTCTCCTCTTTTTTTATGTATGGATTAGGTTCTATATAAATCAATAACAAAAGCCCAATTACTCAATACATATGGAGTAATCTGGGCTTATTATTTCTCACAAACAAAAAGGCTATGGAAGTGAAGAAGCAGAAAAGTACACGCCGCAAAGATATTGGAAGAATATTGAACTAGTAAAGAGGTGTGAGTGGATGCAAATAGGGGGCAGGAGAATGGAGTGGAAAGATATAATCATTGGTTTGGCATTTATCGTGGTTCTATATTTTACGCTCCCGCATTTTGGAGTGAACCCTAATTTTATTATGCTTACCTTGATGACGATTGTGGAATGGGTGACCAAATTCATCCTACCCTGGATTGTTTTGTATTGGGCAATCCGGTTGATTAAGAGTTGGGAGTCTAAATAAAAAAAGAAAGCGCTTGGCATGCTGCCGGCGCTTTTTTAATGGTTGGAGTTGATGACTTCTTCTGTGACGTTCGTCAAATCCATCTGACCTTCGGACTGTATAAAGGATATGGCCAGTTTGTTGAACGACTCGGTTTTATCCAAGTTCACGACATGCCCGCTTTCAGATAAAAGGAGGAAAGAGGTGTTCGGCATGTGCCGTGTATCTTTCATCACATCATCTCTGAACATGTGGTCGCCTTCGCCTGTGATATATAACTTGGGTACGGAAGCAGCGTTCGCATGAACGTGTGTAAACGTATCCGGAACGGAATAGACGATGTTATACCAGCCTAAAAAATCTTCCCTCTTCATTTGGGAGGCCTCATGGATAAAGGCATCTCTGGACTCTTTATGATTCTTCCTCGGCATTAAAATGCGTGCGCACAATGAATACAGATACAAGTGCGGGGTAACATTTTTAAGCATCGTACCCAGCATAAGAAGAAACTTTGCCAAAAGATTGATCCGTGTGATGGCTCCTCCTAAGACAGCTGTTTGGACACGGTGTGGGGCGGTGGATAGGACATGTTGAATGACGACGGAACCTAAAGAAATTCCTACAAAATGGGCCTTTTCCACACCCACATCATCAAGGACTCCGAGTACTTCATCGGTCACGGTTTCGAAGGAAAATTCCTCTTTGTAACTGGACACGTTTGGTGAATTTTTGTGACCGGGCAGATTGACGACTATGATATTGAAAGATTTTCGAAAAGCTTTCATTTGTGGAAAAAAGATGTTGACGCTTCCACCGATTCCATGGAGGAAGATGACATACTCCTTGGAAGGGTCGGAGCCTAACACTTTATATTCTAACAATGGATCACCTGCTTTAATAAAACTCAATACGACACTAACCGTCATTATAAGTCAAAAAGCAGGGGGGAGCAAAGGATAATCGGTAACGTTTTGTTACGATTCTGTGACCTGGCGCATTGTTTTTGAAATGATACGCCAGGCTTCTTCGGCTTGATCCCGCGGTCCCTGATGGGTGAAAGCGTGGGAGCACCCTTCAAAAACGTTGACGTCTACATCAACCTCCGCTTGTTTCAATTTTTCCGCGTAGGCTTTCCCTTCCATAGTAAAAGCATCGTATTCGGGTATGATGAATAGCGCTTGAGCCAGGCCCTCCACTTTTTCTGCTTTTACTGGGGAAGCGAGCGGGTGCTCCGCTTGATTTTTTTCCGGGACGTAACAATAGTTGAGGAAATGAGCAGCCTCAGGATATTTTGCCCGCCATTTATCCGGTTCCGGCTTATCACTGTGTGGAGTGACGAAGTCGAGCATCGGATAGGACAGCACTTGCAGGAGCGGCTGTCTTTCGGAACGCTCTTTTAAGAGAAGGCAAAGGGCAGCGGCCATATTCCCACCTGAACTTTGCCCGCCGACCATCATTTGATCGGCATCAAGTTGAAGTTCTTTTGCATGGTACTTGAGCCATTGGTAAATCTCGTAGCACTGCTCCACAGGTTTTGGAAAAGGATATTCAGGCGCCTTTGCATAGTCGACATTGACGATGACGCATCCTGTTTCATTCGCAAGGAAACGGCAGTACGGATCGTCCATTCTCTTTTCATTCATGATGAACGCGCCTCCGTGCATGTTCATATATACGGGGAACCTTTTCCCATCAGCTGCAGCCGGATAGTATAAGCTGATGGGCGTCGGTTTCACCTTGGTATCAACGACCATGTCTACTTTCTTATGTACATATCGAAACGGGACCATCAGGTTTCTTTCTGCCTGATTGGGGAAAAGTCGCAGTAATCGTGCCATCCATAACTTAAGCATCATTGAACCCTCTTTTTTTAATAACCATTGTACCCGGTCTTGTCCTTGTATAATCAAGTGTTTCTGAGGTGACAATGGAAGTACATAGGGAGGTGACCGGAATGTGGATGATGATCCTGGCTGTTTTATCAACCCTTCTCCTGTTTTGGCATAAATTATCGTTTCCTATAGAAAAACGTAAGAATACAGAGATGTACACATTGATTATCCCTGCGAGGAACGAAGAGGAAAACTTAAAACGCCTGCTTCCGACTTTACTTTCCAAGCGGCCCCAACGTGAGGTCATTGTCGTGGACGACGATTCAGAGGACGAGACGAGAAAAGTCGTGGAGAGTTTTGGCGTGAAAGTGGTGGACAATCCTCCTTTACCTCCCGGTTGGATGGGCAAGTCATGGGCTTGCTATAACGGGGCGAAAGCAGCCAAAGGAAAAACGCTCATTTTCCTTGATGCGGATACATGGTTTTCAGATGGAGGAGCAGAGCGTTTGGTGAAAGCTTTTGACGGTGAAGAAACGGTCATGACCGTTCATCCTTATCATGAGATGCGTTCTTTTTGGGAAAAGTTCTCCGGAGTATTTCACCTTGTCGTTATGGCCTCTTCCGGTTTAACTACTGTATGTAAGGAGAAACTTGGAACCAAGGGCGGTTTCGGCCCGTGTCTAGTGATCGGCACGGATACTTATTGGAAGCTTGGAGGTCATGAGGCCATACGGGGAGAAATCGTCGAACACCTGGCGTTTACAAGATTGGCATCTTCCCGAGGGTTAAAAACAAAAGCCTATAGCGGGTACGGCGTTTTGAATATGCGGATGTATGACGCTGATTTGAGACAAGTGATTCAAGGGTGGGCCAAAAGCTTTTCAACAGGGGCAAAAACAGCTTCCCCCATCATGACGCTTGCGAATGTCTTGTGGCTCACCGCCGTTATATCTTTTTTTGGTAAACCTTACTGCCCTTGGGTGGTGGGGCTTTATTGGGTATGTGACTTTAGTGTTTGTGTTGTTCAGGACTTGGAAGGAAATCGGTAACTTCAGGTGGTTTGATGTGCTCTTGTTTCCGCTGTACTTTTTCTTTTTCGTGTTCGTTTTTGCTTACTCTTTGTGGAAGACCTTTTTCATGAAGGAAACGACATGGAAAGGCCGCTCGATCGTTGATAAGAAAAGGAGTTCCTCTTAATGGTCGTCAATGTAGTCGCATGGCTGTGCATCCATCTTGGCGTGAGCAGTCTCGTCTCTGTGGTGCCGGATGCTTTTGTGAATGCCTTCGCTGGAATATATCGTGTGAAAAGGTGGGAGTCACAGGATAAGGTTTATGAGCGTCTAGGTGTGAAAAAGTGGAAAGACCGGCTCCCTGAAGCGCGAAAGTGGTTTCGGAGGGAAAAGTCAGCGGCTCATTTGCGACGTTCGTCCCAATGGGAGCGTTTTGAAAAGCAGACGAATCGCTCGGAGCTCTCCCACTGGATGCAAATGCTGGCGGCTCCTTTTTTCTTCTTGTTCAACCCACCGTGGGCCGGCTGGATTATGGTCGCATATGCCCTCTTGTTCAACCTTCCTTTTATTATCGTGCAAAGGTATAACCGCGTTCGATTGATGAGGATGAAAGGTCGTGTTTTGAAGCGATAGAGGACATTGAACTCGAGTTAAAGGATATTAAAACTACACATATAAGTAGAAAGATATGAAACGAATCCCTGGTCATTATAGACCAGGGATTTTCACTAATGTTAGGAGGTAATTGGAAAGTTTTGTCGAATTTTTAGAGGGGGGATGGAGTCATAAGAAATATAAAGGAGTTATTGATTATGGAATTTATACTAATCTTAATTATAGCGATTGTCGGTATAGCACTTCTCTATCAACGATCGAATGGAGGAAAGACCTATCACCTACATAAGCAGGAAGGATTTGCGGGTGCAATTAAGAATCTACAGGTGGAATCGACTTTTGTGGACGTGGAAGTGGTGAGGGTGGACCGTGAGGAGTGGAGTGTTACTTTATCCGGAACCGTCTATGAGAAAGATAAGGAGCACTTTACTCTTTCCCATCATCGACAGGGGGAGAACTTGACATTGAGAGTGAATGAGGAAAAGACGTTCGGCATTCAAATGCGGAAAGATATGAAACTTTTAATAGAAATTCCAGCGGAAACCTTAGGGTCTTTAATGATAGAAACATCCTCGGCTGACATCGATGTCGAAGGCTTGGCAGTCAATCATTCCACCCTTACCGCAAGCTCGGGTGATGTGACGATGGCAGATGTGATTCAAGAGAATTTACAAATCCAAACATCCAGCGGTGATGTTTTACTGAAAAGGGTGGAAAGTAGGAACTCAGACATTCATACAAGCAGCGGGGAATTGTTTGGGGAGAAGTTTGATTATGGGACAGGCGTGTTCGGTTCCTCGTCGGGGGAAATCCGCATCCAGGCAGCAAAGATGCTTGGAGATGTGAGAGCTTCTACTTCAAGCGGGGATATCCGCTTTTTCTATGAAGAAGAACCGGCCTCTTGTCAACTCGTTTACATGTCGAATTCTGGAGAAGCAGCGATCAACTGGACGGGTCTTGACTATGAAGTGAAAAAAGACAATGAAGTGCGGGGTACAAAAGCGGATGGGGAGTACCATCTAACGGCTGAGACGAGCTCAGGTGATTTGAGAGTAGGATAGGAATAACGGTTGAAGGAAGCGGGTTTGGATGTTGAATGCGAGTGAGTGAAGTCACGGATTTCCTCATAATGTTTTCCAATCTGTGAAACTTCTGGGGTAACTTCATCGTAATGAAGAAAGGGAGGTGGGAGTGGTGACGCAATGCGAATGTTGTGGGCAGTCTTTTCGCTTGGCACAGATTTTGTCAGCGAATCTTTTCTTTTCTATTGCTTCTTGTGAAAATTGTAGCTGCAGACATAAGGTTTATTTCATCGACCGTTTTTGGGTTGCCATGCTCGCCGTTGTTCCTTTAGTGGTTTTTTGTTCATTTATCTCTCCATTTGAAAATCATTCATTAAATCTCCTGGGAGGTTTAAGTCTGTTTATCACAGGCTTGATGGGATCATCGTTTGTGACTAGATATAAATACGTACCTGAGTAGGGAGAGAGAAACATGCAGCATTTCATTGGATGGGTACCACCGGAAGATTTCAAAGAGAAGGTCATCCACTTTCAGAAAAAGTGGAGCGGAAATACGATCACTGAAGTTGTCGAGCCTCATATTACGTTAAAGGCTCAAGGGGGTCTCACCACTGACCGGAAATGGTTGGACCAAGTGAGAGAAATGTGCCGGGGAACCAATCCCTTTCGTGTCCAATTAGGTGTACCCGCTTTTTTTGGAGAAGACGTGCTTTATTTGAGTGTGTGTTCGGAAAAAATCTTTGACTTGCATAAACAAATGGTTCAGATCACAAAACCTACTTCGAAGCAGGTGGATGATTATTTTGAGCTGGAACATTTCGTCCCTCATTTGACGCTGGCCAAGACGACTTATGGTTTGTCAAAACAAAACCTGGTCGATATGGCTGAGGCTGCGGATAAGGAGTTTCGCCCTTTTCCTGTGTTTGAAGTGGACCGGGTTAGAGTTTTTGAAGAATGTAGTTCAAATACATATACGAAGCTGGAAGACCTATTGTTGGGAAGCATTCCACATATGCAGTCATGAACAGATCGATCGTCCAGCAATACTAAACGTCTATTGCTATTCCCGGAAGCGGTCGGTCCATGGCAAAGGTAGCGCTCTTTCCTTCATTGGTTTATCACGAAAAAGCTTTCGCTCCACAGAAAGTCAACGTTTTAGGACGGGTAATGGTGATTTTCAGGGGTTTATAACTTCTGGATAATTCGGTAGTTGAGATTTTTATCCATCTGAAGTCGTAGACAAAATCATTCCACTACCTGAGGCGGTTTTTGCGAATGAACGCTATCCTTAATGTATAGAACAAGAAGAGCGCAAGCCTTTTTACAAGTATTGTTGAAAAAGCCGGTGAAGAATTGCAGTGCAAGAGCTTAACATCCAGAGACAACGATCCGATAAACAGGGCATATCTTAATTTTATGGGAGATGATGGAAGCTATAGTTATCTCCTTCTCGTTGAACCAGGCAGACGGTGGATTTTTTCTGATCAGGTTTCTGAGGTTCATCCCCTTGAAGTGGTTGTTAAAGAAACATAGGAATCATCACAGTTGATGAACTTGGTCGGTGAACAGTCGATCAAATTTAAATAAGGGGGCGGAAAAGATGCATAGTATTTTAGCGGTGTGGTTAGATGAAGAAGGCAGGCTTGGAGTCATTGAACGGAAAGATGAACGGTTCGGGTCTTCTTTCCATCCGATTCAAAAGGATAAAAAAAACAAAAGAAATGGTGATCATTAACAACCTTTGGTACACCACTTATACAGGTGCTCGTCATTACTTCCGCTTAAATACGAATGAGTATCGTGTAGCTGGACGGATGCAGAAAGTCGACGTGCGAAAAAGCGGGTTAAGAGAATCTTCATAAAAAGGGAGAAAGCTATGGATTATATTCGTCATTTACGCTCCATGGTCGGCCATGAGAAAGTTTTGATGGTCGTTGCGGGAGCGCTCGTTTTTAATGAAAAGAACGAATTATTATTGCAATTGCGAGCAGATTCCAAAAGCTGGGGCCTCCCTGGTGGTTTTATGGAACTGGATGAGTCAGTTCAAGATACTGCGAGAAGGGAAGTCTATGAGGAAACGGGCTTGGAGTTAAAAGAAATGGACCTTTTCGGTATCTATTCAGGGCCTCATAAGCATAAAGTTTTTCCGAACGGAGATCAGGCGGCTATCGTAGAAATTTGTTTTAGTTGCCGGTCCTTTGAAGGGGAATTGGTAAAAGAGAACGATGAATCACTGAGCAATCATTTTTTTGATCTTGGTGATCTTCCAGAATACATATTTCATGATCATCAGCAAGTGATCGACGATGTAAAGAATAAACGTAAGACACCGGTTGTAGGGTAATGATCTAAACAGGATATGAAATTGAGAAGAGCTTTCTATTCAAAAATAGAAAGTTCTTTTTTAGAATAGAAGGACAAACGTACGTTCGTGTAGAATGTAGAGTGTAGAAAGATGGGAGGTTCATGATATGGAATTACGAATACATAAAGGAAGACTGAAGGATGCTGTGTCTGAAGCAGCCTCTGTCCTTAGTAAAAAGACGGTGCTTCCGGTCTTGAATGGTATAAAATTGGAGGTCAGAGAAAAAGAATTCGTTCTGGTCGGAAGTGATGGAGAACTCATGATAAAAAAAGTCATCCCTGTTCAAGAAGTAGGGTGCGAATCGATTAATAAAGGTTCTTGTGTACTACCGGCGGCTTTTCTTCAGGATTTAGTAAAGAAATTGCCCGGACCTGTTCATATGAAAAAAGATGCCGGTCGTATGCTGCTCGAATCCGGTGAGGTCAAGACTTCTTTAAGCACTCTCTCAACCGAAGAATACCCGGACATGGCGGAAGTCGAATCGACAGAAGACATTTCTATGAACGGGGAGGACTTGGTAGAGCTAGTTCGCCAAACACTTTTCGCAGCAGCAAAAGAGGGAAGTCGTCCCGTGCTTACAGGGGTGCATCTCGACTTTTCACATCATCATGTCCAAGCTTCAGCCACAGACTCTCATCGGTTAGCTTTTGTTAAGAAAAAATTGAGCAGTGAGAAGAGTTATTCGTGTACAGTTCCCGTGAGAACGTTAAAAGAAGTGATAAAAGTCTTTAAGAATACGAAAGGGTCATTGAGGCTATCCATAACCGACCAATTGTTCAAGGTAGAATCAAACGAAACGATGATCACCTCCAAGCTGCTTGATGGAGCCTATCCCAATGTTGGGGACTTAGTGACAGAATCTGCGAAGACGGTTTTGACCTTAGATAAAGATCGGATGCTGGAAAGCGTAGACAGAGCTGGTTTGTTTGCTGAAAATTGTAGAAACCATCAGGTGAAATTATGCTTGATGGAAGGGAAGCAACTGAACATCTCTTCCTTTTTGCCCCAAGTAGGAACAATCGAAGAAAACATTCCTCTGAAAGAAGTAACAGGTGAAGGAAAGATGGATGTTCACATCGACGGTATTTTTTTGTTGGAAGCGTTGAAAGTGACAAAAGGGGAAGACGTAAAGCTTTTTTACAACGGGATGATGAGTCCGTTGATTATTCGAAGTCTGAGAAACGAAGAACAGGTTCATGTGATTTCTCCTGTCCGGGCATAGGGGCGAATGAATCAATTAATTAAAGACGCCCGCCTGGTATTTAAAATAACACGTTATGAAAAGCATTGTTCACGACCTCGATATAGTGAACCCAAATAAAGACCGCAACGACTATGACCACTCCATTCGTGCATAGTGTCCAAGAAAGGTATTTCTTCTTCTTTGGATGGTCCCCCATCCATTTTTCACTGAAAAGGAGAAAATAAGACGCGATGAAGAATGGAGCGATCAGTATTCCTGCAAGGAACCACCGGTTGAATTGACTCATATAGGAGCCTAAAACAGTCAGGCTTTCCTGTTCTTTGTTTACATCAGAGTTGATGATTGGATTTGGTCCGCTCAAACCTTCATACATAACTAATTGATTCTGCTCATTAACTTCATATTTCAAAAATTCGAAGTCCATCGCCAGTCCATAGACGGTAAGTATGGATAGGAGACTGATCGTAAAAGCTAGACCCCACATCTTTTTCTTGGACATTGTCATGCTCCTCTCCGTGGTTTTATAGCTTTTATTATTCCAAATAAAGGAAGATTATTCAACTGGAAGTCTGTATTTCTAAAAAAAGCTGAAGAGGATATCCCCTTCAGCTTTGATTATCTATGATTATTCAGTGAAAGGATAGGTGACGCCGGTAAGCTCTTCGGATACTTTCCACAATTGATCGGCGTCCATAACATCGTAAGATTTCGTGATCGGAGAAACGGCGACAGGGGCACCTTTCATTTCCCATCTGCCTCCAGGCCCAAAGTATTCCCCTCCTTGTACGTCAGGGTCTGTCGCTGCCCTTAAGCCAGGTAGCGCTCCTTCTGAAGCTTCCTGGGTCATTGGTGCAAGCAAACGTCCCAGAATCTTGAAGAGGAATTTATCTTCAATGTGTCTCATAAGATTCGTGCTTGCGATCCCGGGATGGGCAGCCGTTACAGTAATATCTAAACCATTCTCTGTGATTTTTCTTTGCAGTTCTTGAGTGAATAATAGATTGGCAAGCTTAGACTGGGCATAAGCTTTCATAGGTGTGTATCCTTTTCCACCTTCAAACATGAGGTTATCAAAATTCATTTTTCCAGATTTATGGGCGTTGCTTGAAATATTGACGATTCTAGCGTTGGGCGTTTTCTTCAACGTTTCGAACAATTGTCCTGTGAGAGCGAAGTGACCGAGGTGATTGATGCCTATCTGCTGTTCAAAACCATCCTTGGTCTTTCCGTATGGGGTGGTCATGACACCGGCATTGTTAAGCAATAGATCCAACCGATCATATTTTTCCCTGAAGGAATCTGAGAAAGACTTGACTGATTCCAAATCGCTTAAGTCGAGGGCCATGACGTCAATATCGGCGTTAGGATTTTCCTTTTGAATGGATAAATACGCTTCCTGACCTCGCTCCATCGACCTTGTACCAAGAATGACGGTCGCTCCCCGCTTGGAAAGAACTTTCACAGATTCATACCCTAAACCGCTGTTCCCTCCAGTTACAATTACTGTTTGGCCTTTCAAAGAAGGAATATCTTCTTTTGTCCACGCTTGTTCTTTCATCCTTATCACTCCTTATGATTTTCATAGTAAGAAATTTCCGTATGGATGTAAAAAGAATAGCCTTCAGAAGAGCACATAAGAATTATATGGAAGCTCAAATAAACGATATTACCCAGGTAATGATGGCATCGGAACAAAATCAGTCAATGGTTTTGCTTTTTCTTTCCATCCATATCCGCTATCAATCAAAAATAAAAATTCTTTACACTCCAAGGAAATCGCTGAAGAAATTAGAGAAGAGATGGATCTTTTCATTCAAACCGGAGAGAGAACAGCTCTGATTAGAAAAGATGAATAGGAGGTTTATGTTCTCAGTAAAGACATAAAGAATATCCAATGATACAGACGTCACCGGGAAGTGACGTCTGTATCATTGATGGGATGGATATGTTTTGAAATAATAGAAAAAGGTATGATTTTCCTGAAATCAGTATGGAAGGAGAGATGTTATGCTTGAGAACATTTTATGGGGATTGTTTCTTGTCTTGTTCATTGTCTTTATGATTTTCATGGACAGGAGAAAGTCTAAAAAGCGCAAGGGACAGCCTCCAATTCGGAAGACAGAGCAGGAAAAAGAAGTGGAACGTGCGGTGGCACGAGAAAAAGGTTTTCGTGGTGGACCAGGGGGAGGTGACGGAATGTGATCAACGGAGTATCGATCTATGCTCGAGAACTTAAAAGTCATGATGCCGAACAATTGCTGCAGTATGAAAAGAAGAATCGGTCGTTTTTTGAGCAGTTCTCGATGGTGAGAACGGATGATTTTTATACGCTGGAGGGTCAAAATAACCGATTGGAAACTCTTCATAAAGAAGAAGAGGGGGACAAGGGTTACTTTTTCGGTATATTCCAAAAGAATACAGACCACCTGATCGGAACGGTGAATCTTTTTCAGGTCATTCGGGGGTCATTACAAAGTGCGTTCATCGGTTATTTTCTCGATCAGGATTACAATGGGAAAGGCTATACGACAGAGGCTGTGAGATTTCTTGTTGCGTATGCTTTTGATCATCTTCAATTACATAGGATAGAAGCAGGGGTCATGCCCCACAACAAAGCATCCATTCGTGTGCTAGAGAAAGCTGGTTTTCACAAAGAAGGGCTAGCGAAGAAGAATGTGAAGATCAATGGGAAATGGGAAGATCATCAAGTCCTTGCGATCATTAATCCGGATGATTTGTAGATAGTGTGAGCCAGAATGGTGTAAGTGAACAGATTCATTTACCGACTATTACGTAAAAAAGGAAAAGATATGAAACTTTTCTTGATCGGTTTCCGTACTTGTATTAAGAAGAAAAGGAGGGTTTCGCACATGTGGGCTTTTCTCGGCCTCATCGGTTTGTTGGTTGTGCCGCTGTTGTATGGGTTTTTGCGCGATGCTTTCGGGTGGAATAGGAACAAATTTTACGGAGATGAAATGAATAAGCAAAAACGTAATTCTGTTGAAAAACGTTATGATAAAGCTGAAATCCAGAAGGAAGAAGTTCATCAGCACTCTAGAAATCATGGTAATCACGGAGGATTCGGAGGCTTTCATTGATAAAAATACATCCTTCTAAAGAAGGTGTAGGTTATAAAAAGTCAGCAGGAGTGCTGGCTTTTTATATGGGAGTTGGAATTATTAAATATTCCAATGTTTGAAAATCAGAAGACTGGAAACCATGTGATTAGGTTTCCCGCTTTTTAAATGAAATGATATCTCTTTTGAACATCTACAATTTAAAAGGGCTTGGAATGTTTAGGGTCTCCTGCTCTGTCTCTGGCAGAAAAGTGGCGATACATATCCTCGAAAGTCCCTTTATTCGCAAGGCGGTTGCTTCCTTTATTTCTGCGTCGGTCGAAAAAAAGCGTGACAAGGATGAACAGACCTGGAACAGCAAAAATCAACCACAGCATAAATTTCCTCCTTCAACAATATGACGTGCCTTTCCTATAGTCTCTACACTTTTTTTCTACAGGTATTTGTTTTGTCCTGCACGAATTAGGAGATTTCTGGATTTTTTCAAAATATTACGTTTAAACTTATCAAGTGACCTTCGAAAAAGGGGATACGCTTTGGAGCCTTGCCGAACAATATGATGATGTGACCGTTGATGATTTGTTCCGATGGAATCCAGGGATTGACGCAGATTTCATTCAACCTGGGTCTCGAATTACAGTGAAAACAGACGAAATGGTTAGTGATGATTATCCGAATGAAGAATTTCATACCGTTACACCGGGAAGTACGTTGTACAGCTTTGCAAACCTCCATGAAGGGCTTACGCTTTCCGAGCTGTTCGAATTAAATCCCGGCATCGATCCATGGAATTTGCTGCCTATCAGGTCCTACGGGTTTCACCGGCTGAAGATGTGAATGCCCACGATCATACGATTGCTCCTTACGATACGCTTTATGGAATAGCTGGTATTCATCAAGGAGTGACCGTGCACGACCTTTATGAATTGAATCCTGGAATTGATGCAAGAAATCTCCAAATTGGTACGTCCATCCGTGTGAAATATAGAAGAAAGCCCGGGCCATCTGCTGGTACCCGGGCATTTTCACGGATTAGATTTGATCTTCCAACCACTTATAGATGGTATTAGCGATGATTTCCTGCTGGGTTTTCGCTGGGATTTGAGCAGGCTGATCTCCTTTTTGAGGACCATACATACCAAATTGGGCATGGTTTCCTTTTTCAATTTTATGAAGAGTGGTGTCCGTTGAAAGCAGTGGCTCCGTTTCCTTTATTTTCGCTTCTGTCGTTAACCCATCATTCTCTGCATATATCGATAGGATCGGGGTTTCGGTATCTGCGAAGCTGCTTCCTTCCGTAGGATAGGAAGCAAGAAGAATCAATCCCTCTGTCTCCTCCGTATGCTCTTTTACAAAAGAAGCAGCGGCGACCCCGCCGAGAGAATGACCTCCCACATACCAAGCTTCAACATCAGGATAGCGGTCCATCAATTCATTTGCTTTGTTCGTGCTTATAATGGGTAGGTTCAACGTTACATCAGGAACACCTGTAACGTATCCGCTGTTCGCCAGTTGCTGAGCGAGATAGCTGTAGGCTTCTGGTTCAACCTTTGCTCCAGGATATAAGATGATCCCTGCTTTAGCTTTACCGCCGGGTTCATGTACGACCCATCCGTCTGTTTTGTGGGATTCTTCCACCAGGCGTGTCATCTCTTCCGAAGGTTCGTAAGTTTGTTGAGTCCAGATGAAAAAGAAGAGAACTCCAACACTGATCAGGTCCAGGAGACCAAGCACGATATACTTGAGCCACTTTTTCATATTCGACCATCATTCCTTTCCTTTACAAACACGCATCATTGTCCTCACTTCTTCAAATGAGGGTTGTTCAATGTAATATCTGAATAGATCTGTGCCATTTCCTCAGGGGGTTCTACGGCTCCATGACGAATCCATTTTTCGAGCATATGCCAAATGCCTGCGGAATTGAATGCCGTATAATACTGCAGGAATGTTTCATCAAAGCCTTCCATCATATCTGCTTTGTATCTCTCATTCAAGGAAGGCAGATAGTCGTCCAACTGTTTGAGCAGGATGACAAACAAGTCGTTTTTCTGAATCAGCTTCAGGAATTCAATATGCTCCTGCCAAAATTCAAAATACAGCTTAGCCATGGCGAATGGGGTTATAGCATCAAGTGTTTCAAATTCCTTTTCAACTTCTATCATCAAGCCTGTGATGTATTCCTGGAGGACTTCCTCCTTTGTCTGGAAGTTGCGGTAAAAAGTCTTCCTTACGAGTTCTGCGGTCTCGGTAATTTCCTTGACTGAGATTTTGTGATAAGGCTTTTCTTCCATAAGTCTGAGTAAAGCGTCGATGATCCATTTTCTCGACCTCATGGATATCGGATTCATGCTTTTATCATTCATCCTGCTAGTTCTCCTCTCCAATCAGGTTGCTGTATCAAGTGTCACACTTTCCTTCATCTGTATCACTTGATCAGAAACCATTGACCATAAGATGATATTCTCATTATAATTTGCTTACATAAGTGACACAAGTGTGTATCTATATACAAGTGTAACTTCGGGTTAGAATGGGGAGGAATGTGAAATGAAGAACGATAAAAAAGGTGTTGTGCTGATTACAGGGGCTTCTTCCGGGATGGGGATGGAAACGGCAAAACTGTTGTTGGAAGAAGGCTACATCGTCTATGGAGCGGCAAGGCGCTTGGAAAAGATGAAAGAGATCGAGTCTAAAGGCGCTCACATTCTTTCCATGGATGTAACTGACGAACCGTCCATGGTGGATGGGGTGACCAGGATCATTCAAGAGCAGGGGAGAATTGATGTACTGTTCAATAATGCGGGGTATGGCTCTTACGGTGCTGTGGAAGACGTACCGTTGGAAGAAGCGAAGCGACAATTCAACGTGAATCTGTTTGGGTTGAGCCGATTGACTCAACTTGTTCTGCCGCATATGAGAAAACAGAAGTCAGGCAAAATCATAAACAATTCATCCATGGGTGGAAGAATTTTTACACCGATGGGAGCCTGGTATCATGCATCCAAGCATGCACTCGAAGGATATTCGGACTGTCTGCGGCTTGAGGTAGCACCGTTTGGAATTGATGTGGTCGTCATACAGCCGGGGAGTATTGAAAGTGAATGGACCGGTATCATGCTTGAGAATTTACAGAAAACGTCTGGAACATCTGCCTACAAAGACATGACACGATCTTTCGTTAACATGACTGAGAATATGACGGGAGCATCTTCTTCACCAAGAGTGATTGCAGAAACAGTGAAAAAAGCGATCGAAGCGAAAAAGCCGAAAACAAGGTATGCGGCCGGCAAGTATGCCAAACCTTATATGTTTTTAAGAAAAGTGCTGCCCGATCGCATGTTTGATTCCATTTTCCATTCCATGATGCGAAGGTAAAAAGGATAAAAGTGGAACTTTATAAATGAATGAGAAAGACGATGAAAGGGATGGGGCGTAACTGTGTCATCCCTATTTTTGATTGGTGTGATAAGAAGGGGTTCTTCCTACGAGAGCGAAGTTATCTTATAAGGGGAGTTCGATGGTACGTGGCAGTTTGCCGGATCGGGGCACTTTTGAATATTCGGATCATCCAACTTTGATACACAGAAGTTCTTTTTTAAATGAGTAGAATAATGGCTTTTTGTAAGCGGATGCTAATGAAAAAGATGTGAAGGAGGCGGCAGAATGAAAGACACCCCATTCCACTACGATGGACGGTCCCCTATGAACCAAGAAGGCACGCCGGATGAAGGGTTTGTCATGACAGATGAAGCAAGAATGAGCATAGCAGCAAATCCTTATCTCCATGATGTGACTTCCGAGCAGGAATAAGGAAGATGTTTAGAATCCATCTCAACCAAGGTGGATTCTTTTTTTCGGCTTTTATTAGTAAGAATGGTCGTTTCTATACAAACTATACTATCTAGAATGGAAAGGTAGGATTCTATGGCAAAGGTTTTATATATTACGGCCCATCCACATGATGAAACGGCCTCTTACAGCATGAGGGTAGGGAAGGCATTCATCGACACATACAAAGAAATGAATGCCGGGGATGAGATCATTCACATCGACTTGTACAGAGAAGACATCCCTCAAATTGATGCTGATATTTTCAGCGGGTGGGGGAAACTGCAGTCCGGCGATGAACTCTCTGAAGAAGAAAAAAGGAAAGTCGAGCGATTGGGAGAGCTGAGTGATCAATTTATCTCCGCAGACAAGTACGTCTTCGTCACCCCAATGTGGAACTTCTCTTTTCCTCCTGTGATGAAGGCTTATATCGACTCGGTAGCCGTAGCGGGCAAAGCATTTAAATATACAGAGCAAGGCCCGATCGGCTTGCTCACGGATAAAAAAGCCTTCCATATCCAGTCGTGCGGAGGAATTTATTCGGAAGGACCGGCAGCGGGTATGGAGATGGGGAATCGGTATTTGAATATCGTCATGCAGTTTTTCGGTGTCCCGTCCTTTGATGGACTTTTTGTCGAAGGGCATGCGGCGAATCCGGATCAGGCGGATGAGATTAGAGAACATGCGATAGCTAGAGCAAAAGACGCAGCCAAGACATTTTAATGATTTCATCCATTCAATCGGTCGACTTACAAAAAACGCTTCTTTAAGGAGTGTTTTTTTGTGGGTACTTATCCTATTCTTCATGAAATGTGTTAGGCTGAACATAGAAACGATTGGTTAAAGGTGGAAAAAGGAAACCGTTCTTTTTCCTTTGATTATTGTTCGAATACTATGGGTGAATGTTTTGGAAAGGGTCTAGTATGAGTTATTTTATTCGCTTGTTTTTTTACATAGTTTTCATAGCTTTCGCTTCATCATTGTTGTTCTTTTTTGTTACATCTATTTGGGGGGCGAGAGATCCTGGAGTCCTTTTTCTTTTGTCGGTCATCTGTGTACAACTCCTTTTCAGTCAATTAGATGGAGTAAGGAGGGTCAACAATGAAGAGAGGTGTAGTGGAGATGCGGTATTTTATAGGATCACTCATCGTTATCCTTCTGTATAGTCTTCCTTTGCAGGTAAATGCTACAAGTTATGAAAAAATTGATCCTGAAGAGGTTGTCGACCGTGCAGAAGTCATCGTCATTGGTTCTTACGATTTCAATCGTCGGAGTGAAGTGAGTGAATTTGTCTTTGACGGTCATCCTTTTAAGGTGGATGCCGTACTCAGAGGAGATGTAGGAGAGGAAATCACAGCCGGAATCGACCGGTTTGATGTCAGCTGGGCGAAAGATTTTCAGGACGAAGGCGGCAGGTTCATGCTGCTGTTGGAAAATATCCCGGAAGCCGACTTTCTGACACCTGTGGTGGCTGCAAATGGGATGGTTCAATTACAAGGGGAAGTGGTGAAAGAAGACGGCAAGGATAAAGATTTCTATACTGAATTACTTAAAGAAAACCCACCCCAAACCAAACAATCTCCTAAGTCGGAAGAGTCTGCATCATTTACCAGCGTCCTTTTCCTCGTTGGTGTCTTCAATATCGGTGGTGTGTTTTTCCTAAGAAGGAGAAGCCACTGGGCAGGTCGTTTATGAAAAAATATTCAAAAAAATCGTTGACATCTTCTGCCTTTCCGCGTAACATAATCCTAACTTTAATACCTACGGCAATGACAGAAACCCAGTAGTGAAGAGATCCCTGTCGTCAGAGAGTCGACGGTTGCTGCGAGTCGATACACATCTCATCATGAATTACCTTCTGGAGCTTCTTTTACGAAAACTTAGGTGAGTAGTGGAAGACGGTAAATCCGTTATCTTTTTGAGGGGAGGATGAAGAGATTCATCTTCAACTTGGGTGGTAACGCGTGATGAAGACACGTCCCATGATGGGGCGTGTCTTTTTTGTATTCTAAAAATGGGGGGCTGTAAGATGAATGAACAATTGAATGATTTACAAAGAGAAGAATTTGAAAAGCAATGGGAGGTTCTATCTTATGGTGTATCCTCCATCATTCCAGAAGAAGAATTCAAAGGAAAGATCGCAAAGTCGATCAAAAATGAGCAGCCTCTGAAAGTGAAGCTTGGACTCGACCCGACGGCACCTGATGTCCACCTTGGTCATACCGTTGTGTTGAATAAGCTGAAACAGTTTCAGGAATTCGGGCATACGATCCAGCTGATCATCGGGGATTTCACAGGGAAAATCGGGGATCCGACGGGGAAGGCGACCGCTCGGACCGCTTTGACGGATGAGGAAGTGGAGCACAATGCCAAGACCTACTTCGAGCAATTCGGCAAAGTGATCGATATGGAAAAAGTAGAGCTCCATTACAATTCGAAGTGGCTGTCGACAGTAGGATTCTCAGAAGTCTTGAAATTGGCGAGCACGGTGACGGTTGCGAGAATGCTCGAGCGCAATGACTTTCATAACCGGTACAAAGCGAATAAACCGATCCATCTTCACGAGTTTTTCTACCCTGTCATGCAGGGGTACGATTCATATGCGTTGGAATCTGACATCGAACTAGGCGGAACGGATCAGGAATTCAATGTGTTGTTCGGCCGACAGGTGCAGGAGCACTTCGGGAAGGAAAAACAAGTCGTTCTGCTGATGCCGTTAATTGAGGGGCTTGATGGTGTAGAGAAAATGTCGAAGTCAAAAGGCAATTACATTGGAGTGGATGAACGGCCGCAGGATATTTTCGGAAAAACGATGTCGATTCCTGATGCGTTGATCATGAAATATTTTGAGCTCGTGTCTCCGTTATCCATTCAAGAAGTGGAGAAAGTGAAACGGGACCTTGATGAAGGGACGCTTCACCCGAGGGATGCCAAGATGAAGCTTGCCGCTTCATTTGTTGAAATGCTTCATGGTAAAGAAGCGGCCCGTCTAAGCCGTGAACACTTCACAAATGTTTTTCAAAAGAAAGCGATGCCTGACGTGATCCCTGAAGTGATGTGGGAAAAAGATGAGGAGGTAAACGTTGTCGACCTCGTCAAGGAGCTTGGACTTTTACCATCAAAGAGCGAAGTGCGAAGGATGATTAAGAATGGCGGCGTACGGATCAATCAGGAAAAAGTGATGGACACAAGCCAGATGGTTCAAGGACAGGATGGAACTGTCGTTCAAGTTGGAAAAAGAAAGTTCGTACGATTAAGAAGGTCTTCCTGAATAGAGGAAAAAGGGGAAATGAAACGATGGATCGTGAACGGTTTTTAGAAAAAGCAACCATGCATATGAGAGAGAATTACAAGTGCCATACTGTATTTTTGTACGGTTCCTACCAGACGGATGATTACACGGAAGAAAGTGATGTCGATCTGATCGGTTTTTCCGATGAACTGGAAACACAGAACAAAGTGGAAACCTTCAGTGGGAAGCTCCTGGATGTATGGGTCCATAAGACCGAGGATATGGAAGAGCCAGCCAACTTTTTGAAAGTCCATCGTGCAGATGTGCTTGTTGATGATTACGAACGAGCGAAACCCTGGATGTCTGAAATTGATTCGATCTTCCAGAGGGGACCGGCATCTTTAGAGCCAAAGGAGAAGCAGTTTTTGAAAGATTGGCTGACCAAAATGAAGATACGCTCGAGAAAAGGTGATCTGGAAGGACGCTACCGATTCCACTGGCTCGTGAAGGAAAGTCTTGAAATTTATTTTGAGATGATCGGACGCTGGTACCTCGGTCCGAAAAAGTCATTGAACTGGTTAAGGGAACACGATGAGGAAGGCTACCGGATTTACGATAAGCTGCTGGAAGGTCCAGGAGATCGCAGGCGGTTGGATGCATGGATCGATCACTTACAGAAGCTGTGAGTCTATCGTTGGGATATCGGCTAAAATAGAGGTTTATATGCGGACTTCAGGATATATCCATTCGTTTATGATGGAGGGATGACATGAATCAAATCCAATTATTGTTGGATGAAGGAGAGTTTGAGAAAGCAAGGGTGGAAGCATTGGACCGTCTGAAACGGGAAGAGAAAAATACAGAGGTGAATTTTCTGTGTGCGGTCTCCCATGATGCACAGGGGATGGAGCGGGCAGCCATCCCCTTTTATGAGAATGCTATTGACCATGGAATTCAAGGTGACCGATGGACTGTAAAGGGGATGGAGCAAGCATGAGATCAGAAAAGAAAATGATGGATTTGATTTTGAATGTCGCAGAGAGAGATGAACGAATTCGTGCGGTTTACATGAACGGTTCAAGAACAAATCCCACTCTAGTAGAAGATCTTTTTCAGGATTATGACATCGTCTACGTTGTGACGGAAACGACTTCTTTCTTGGAGGATGAGCATTGGGTGGATGTATTCGGTGATCGGCTGATGATGCAGGAACCGGATAAAAATGATCAGGGGGCAGGTGGGGACATTGCTGACTTTTATGGTTATTTGATGCTCTTTACGGATGGCAACCGGATCGATTTACATATCGAAACGCTTCCGCATATGCAGGAACACTACGGGGAGGACAAGCTTACGGTTCCTTTGTTGGATAAGGATGATTGTCTGCCTGAGATTCCTGATGCGACAGATGAAGATTATCATGTGCAGAAGCCGACGGAACAGGAGTATCTCGCGCGCTGCAATAATTTCTGGTGGTGTCAGCAGAACATAGCGAAAAGCTTGTGGCGAGATGAGGTTCCTTATGCGCAGTTCATGCTGGAGTGTATCATCCGCAGGGACTTGGATCAGATGGTTTCCTGGTGGATCGGTACTCAGAACGGTTTTCAAGTGTCGACAGGGAAGGTCGGGAATTATTTTAAGAAGCTCCTGTCTGAAGAATATTGGACGATGTATGAAGCGACTTATGCGGATGAAGACGCGGAACATATTTGGGATGCACTGTTTGCCGCCGGTGATTTATTCCGCACGCTGGCGCATCGTGTAGCGGACGAGTTCTCTTACACGTATCGACGAGAAGAAGACGAAAACATGACACGTTATTTAAAACAGGTGAGAAGATTACCTTCATCGGCTGATCGTATCTTCTAAGTGTGGAGGAGATGTGTAGATAGAAAACGATCGAATAAATGAAGGGGAGATGTACTATGAAGAAGACGGGGGTTATCCTGTTTCTGAGCTTTGCTTTCCTCTTAACAGGCTGTCTAGGTAAGAAAACCCTGCACTTTCAAGAAGAAACCGAAAATTGGGAGGTCGAATACATAGCGGATATACAATCGGAAGATAGTGAATCGACGGGTGTACACATCACGTATATAGGAGAAGGTGAAGCTCCTGAACATATCGATTACACTTTGGATAGTCCTACAGGCGGTGGAGGAGGAGATTACGTTTTGTTGACCGATGGGATGGTTCAGCAAATGGGGAACTTCTGCTCTGGATGTGCGGTAACAAGAAAAGATCACGAGATCCAGGTTACGATTGAATGGGGAGAAAAGGAAGAGACACTGGATTTGGAGTACATAGAATAATGATAGAAATAAAAGGAAGAGTTTGGAAGTGGAGAATGGAGAAAGTTTCGTTATAAGGGATATGATTGCACAACTTCTGTTTTTTGCTTTTTCTATCGGCTTGATCATAGGGGTCCTTGCAATCTTTCTTTCGATAAAAAGAAGGAAGAGTCAGCTGGACAGGGTGGAAGAAAAAGTGGATCGCATGCTTGAACGAAAAAAGAGTGACTTCCATCACTGGGGAGAGAGGGCCTTCGTAAGAACCCTTCTCTCCTTTTATTTAATAATCATCACGCCAAGGATAATGAAACTGATAAAGAGGAACTTTCTTCGGCTTGCTTTTTCATTGAAAAGTAGAATTCCAAATATCGTGGTGGCCATAATGGAGACACCACTCCAAATGGCATAAGCGATGCCGACTTCGATCGTCTGGACACTCAGCGTAAGAAAATACAGGCATGCTCCGATGAAAACGAATGCTGTAATGCTGGGGAAGACCCTCTGGAAACCGTATGATAATTTGACGGAAATGTTGCCGATTGTCGCAAAAACTAGAGAAAGTATCAAATAACCCATGGTTATACACTCCTTTCTTTTACTGGCACCGTTAAGCCCACCATGCCTACAAGGATCAACGTCAGTCCGAGTAGTTTGGACATCGTCACCGATTCCCCAAACAAACCAACACCTAATAATGTGACAAGGAGCGTTCCACCGCCCGACCATAAGGCGTTGATCATCCCGATTT
This sequence comes from Halobacillus litoralis, assembly GCF_020524085.2. Taxonomy (NCBI): domain Bacteria; kingdom Bacillati; phylum Bacillota; class Bacilli; order Caryophanales; family Bacillaceae; genus Halobacillus; species Halobacillus litoralis. The sequence goes on along the minus strand of NZ_CP129016.1, from coordinate 3,516,914 downwards.
CGTTATTTTTAGTAATAAATATATAGAAGGAAACGGCAAGAGTATAGCAGAAAATGACGACCAGGCTGGCCATGACATTCGTAAAGCCTTCTGAATATTTCATCGCCGTCGCCCCGGCAACTTCGAACAAAATGGAGATTCCTAATAAAAGATAGGTTTTCATGGTTCGATCCTCCTTTTTTCTTTCGTCTATTCTCAGGATAAAAGAAAGCGAAGGAAGTAGGAACAATCGAATTGTCATACCATCATAACCTGAGGTTATAATGGGGGTATCCGACTAATATCGAAAGGGGGAAAGAGAATGCTGCAGAAATTAAACGCCTTTATCGAAGTCGCCAAACAACAGAGTTTTACGAAAGCAGCAGAAGCTTTGTATATTTCTCAACCGGCATTAAGCAAACAGATGAGAAAATTGGAAGAAGAGCTAGGGTTTTCACTTTTCAACAGAGCTTCCTATGGTGTAGAGCTGACGGAGAAAGGAAAAGGAATGGTGGAAGAGCTGACGCCGTTATTCGGGCGCATCCATCAAACCGTGAAACAATACCAATCCCATGAAGAAAAAATCCGTATGGGCTCCACACCTATGCTTACTTCCTATTACCTGCCCCAATATTACGATAAGCTGGTAAGGGGGAACCTTCATGTGACAGTCATCAAAGATGATAGTGAAGAGCTTCTTCCATTACTTGAGGAAGGGGAGATCGATGCGGCTATTATCCAGGACACACCTACGTATAAGACGCTGCGGTCCTCCTTTTTGTTCACGGATCACTTTATAGCTGCCATCCCCATATCCTCTCCATTATCAGAAAAACAGGCAGTCACACTTGAGGAATGTTTAGAGGAAACTCAAATCATCCCGACAAAGGGCCCTTTAGCTGAAAAGGTGCAGACGATCATGCGTGAGTATGAATTCACAGGTGAAGTTATAGAATCCCAGTATCACGCCATGGCGGGGTTGGTGGCACTTGGAATGGGCATGGCTTACCTTCCGGAGATGATGGTTCAGCAAGTGGAATATCGGGGCGTCGTGTTTTTACCGATTCAAGATAATCCTTTTAAAAGAGACATGTATCTTTACGCACGAACAGAGGAGAATCTTGATTACTTGAGCGGTCTATTTACAGATATCCAATAAAAAGCAGCTACCTGTGATAAGGGTAGCTGCTTTTATGATGTATTCGTCAAGCGTGTATCTTCTCGATCGTTCGTATCACTTCGCTTAGTGAAGAAAAGTCGTTTATGACATGATCGGCTTCGGCAAGTTCATCTTCTTGAGCAAAATCAAAGCGACATCCTACGGAAGTTAACCCATTTTTCTTAGCGGCTTGTATATCTGAGAGGCGGTCTCCGACAACCACTCCTTCTGTGAAGACGTATTTTTTCTGGATGGCGGCCACCAAATCTGCTTTGTCCAACGAGTCGATCTGCTCGATACTGAACGTTTCTGTCACCCAGCGATCCAGACGATAGTATTTGACGATGGCCTGCAAATAATCAGTCAGCCCATTACTTGCTATGTAAAGGGAGTATCCTTCTTTATGCAACGCTTCCAGGGTTCCTTCGATCTGTGGGTAGAGCGCCCCTTTCCCTTTTTGAATGTTGAGGATGAGTTTTTCTAGAAAGTACACGTTTGCCTGTTGCCTTATCTCCTCAGAGTGATGGGGGAGCAGGGTTTTCCACACAGTAGGGAGAGGAACACCCATGATTTTTTTATACTTCTGAAGTGGTGTTTCTCCGCTCCATTCACCAGAATCTTTCAAGTGAACAAACGTTTCTTCCAGTGAAACTTCAAGGATCTTTTCGGTCTGGAACAAGGTTCCATCCATATCAAAAATGATCGCATGTGGCATAGGTAAGAGCTCCTTTTCATCGTTTATGAGTTTCATCATATCAGTTTTATGAGAAAACATGTCCCATCTCCATAAAAAATTTCTTGCAAACGATTACAAGGATGTGGTACTTTATCTGTAACCGGTTACACACAGAGGTGAACATATGGTAACAATCAAAGATGTTGCACGTGAAGCAGGCGTTTCAGTGGCTACCGTTTCACGTGTGTTAAACGATAATGGTTATGTTGGAGCAGATACGAGAAAGAAAGTGATGGAAGCCATTGCTGAATTGAACTACAGTCCGAACGAAGTGGCACGTTCTCTTTACAAAAGGGAGTCCCGTCTGATCGGTCTGCTTTTACCTGATATTACAAACCCGTTCTTTCCACAGCTTGCGAGAGGTGTGGAAGATGAACTGAGCCAGGCAGGATATCGGCTTCTGCTTGGGAATAGTGATGAAAATATTCAAAAGGAATTGGAATATATACAAACGTTCGTCCAGAATAATGTGGTCGGAATCATTACGGCAACCAATCATGTCGATTATAAAATATATGAAGCTCTGGATCTGCCACTCGTACTCTTGGACCGGGCGTCAGAAAACTATCCAGCGGTTTACGCGGATGGAAGAGAGGGCGGGCGCCTGGCAGCGAAGACCCTTATTGAAAAAGGGGCAGAGAGAATTACGCTCGTGAAAGGACCGGCCAACATCAAGCCCGCCCAAGACCGCTTCCAAGGAGCGATCGAAGAGCTGAGTCAGGCGGATGTTGATTTTTCTGTACTGTCCACGACCTCCTATTCTTTTGAAGAGGCACAGGGTTGGGCAGAAGAACTGTTTGATAAGTTCACAGATACAGATGGAATCATTGCGAGTAACGACATTGTCGGGATTGCGATCGTTCATGAGGCTATGGAACGCGGAAAGCGTATTCCTGAGGATGTACAAATCATCGGCTATGACGATATTCCACAAAGCCGTTTGTCCTACCCGACGCTTTCCACGATCCGCCAGCCCGCCTATGAAATGGGAAGGGAAGCGGCAAAGCTATTGATACGGACGATAAAGAAAGAACCAGGCGTTGAACAAACCATTCAAATGCCTGTGGAATTAGTAGAACGAAAGACGACACGAAAGGAATGAAACGTATGAGAAAACCTAAAATAGCTGTGATCGGCAGCTCTTCCATGGATTTAGTTGTGACATCCCAACGGCGGCCGGGCGCGGGCGAAACGGTTCTTGGTGAATCTTTTGAAACCGTACCTGGAGGCAAAGGAGCGAACCAGGCTGTTGCCGCCGCCCGTCTCGGAGCAGATGTGTATATGATCGGACGAGTGGGGGAGGACGCCTACGGGGAGGCGATCTTAAATAATTTTAAATCGAATGGCGTTCAGACGGATTATGTGGAACCGGTTACACATGAAAGAAGTGGAACAGCTCACATTATTTTAGCGGAAGGAGACAACAGCATCGTTGTCGTCAAAGGAGCCAACGATCACGTCACTCCTGCGTATGTGAAGGACAAGAGGGACTTCATTGAAACGTGTGACCTTGTGATGATTCAGCAGGAAGTCCCTGAAGAAACCGTGATTGAAACAGCCGAACTGTGCCAAGAGCTGGGCGTGCCCTTGCTATTGAACCCGGCACCAGCGAGGGAAATCCCTGATACGGTGGTGGAACAAGTGAGTTACCTTACGCCGAATGAACATGAAGCTGCCCTCCTTTTTCATGGAGAAGAACCAGTCAAAGCATTAAAGAAACATCCAAATAAACTGTTCATTACAGAAGGAGCAGCAGGCGTCCGCTATTTTGATGGAAAAGAAGAGGTACTCGTTCCGTCTTTTCTTGTGAAACCAATAGACACCACAGGCGCGGGTGATACATTCAATGCGGCTTTCGGAACAGCCATAGCCGAAGGAATGGACTTGAAAGAAAGTCTGCGTTTCGCGAATCGAGCGGCTTCCCTGTCCGTTACAGGGTTCGGAGCCCAAGGCGGCATGCCTGGGCGGGAAGAAGTAGAAAGGGGACTCATGGAATGAAAAGACATGGCATTTTGAACAGTCATCTATCCAAAGTTTTTGCTGATCTCGGGCACACCGATACCATCGTTGTTGCTGATGCGGGGCTTCCCGTGCCGGACGGAGTGAAAAAGATCGACCTCTCTTTAAAGCAAGGGGTCCCTTCTTTCCTTGAAGTCGTGGAGGTATTGAAAGAAGAAATGGTTGTCGAACGTGTCACCGTTGCCGAGGAAATGGAGCAGAACCCCTCTGTTCATGAAGGGATGAAAGAATGGTTTGACGAAATGGATTCTCTCACTCATGAAGCACTTAAAGATCAGTTGAAACATGCCAAAGCAGTGGTGCGGACAGGGGAGATCACTCCATATGCAAACTGTATCCTTCACGCTGGAGTAACTTTTTAAAGAGGTGAGCAATCATGGAAATCCGTATGAACGAGATTCATAAAGCTTTCGGAAAGAACAAAGTCCTTGAAGGCGTTGATATACACATTAAAGACGGAGAAGTTCATGCATTGATGGGCGAAAACGGCGCTGGTAAATCTACGCTCATGAATATCCTGACAGGTCTTCATAAGAAGGATAAAGGTACAATCGAAATTGATGGGAAGGAAAAAACATTTGCCAACCCAAAGGAAGCAGAAGAATTCGGAATTGCTTTCATCCATCAGGAGTTGAATGTATGGCCGGATATGACGGTGCTGGAGAATTTATTCATCAATAAGGAACCGGTTACACATTTTGGTCTCATTCAAACGAATAAAATGAAAGCGATTGCGAACGAACAGTTTGATAAGCTGTCTATTTCGATCCCACTCCAAAAAGAAGCGGGACAGTGTTCGGTCGGTGAACAGCAGATGATCGAGATCGCTAAAGCTCTCATGACAGATGCCAAAGTGATCATCATGGACGAGCCGACAGCCGCTTTGACAGACAGGGAAATAGAGAAACTTTTTGAAGTCATTCGCTCCTTGAAAAAATCCGGCGTATCCATCGTTTACATTTCTCACCGGATGGAGGAGATCTTCACGATCTGCGATACGATCACAGTCATGCGTGATGGGCAGACGGTGGATACCACACCGATCCCTGAAACGAATTTTGATGATGTCGTCCGGAAGATGGTTGGCCGTGAACTGACCGATCGTTTTCCTGCGAGAGAAGCGAAGCCTGGAGAAGCTGTGTTGGAAGTGAAAAATCTTACGAGGAAGGGCCTCTTCGAGAATGTAAGCTTTCGTGCCCGTTCAGGTGAAATCGTCGGTGTGGCGGGATTAATGGGTGCAGGGCGTACAGAAATCATGCGCACCATTTTCGGTTTGGATGGCAAGTATCAGGGCGACATTTTCATCAATGGAGAAAAAGTGACGGTGAAAAGCCCGAGTCAGGCGGTCAAGCTCGGCCTCGGTTTCATTACGGAAGACCGTAAAGAAGAGGGACTCGTTCTTGATTTCCCGATCCAGGACAACATCGCGCTTCCGAGTTTGTACAGTTTCACAGACAAAGGCCTCATCGGAGAAAAACGCGAACGCGAATTTGTCGATATGCTGATCAAAAGGCTGACGATCAAAACTGAATCTGCCAAAACAGAAGCAAAGAACTTGTCCGGGGGTAACCAGCAAAAGGTCGTCATTGCCAAATGGATCGGGATCGGTCCAAAAGTTCTCATCTTGGATGAGCCGACCCGGGGTGTCGATGTTGGTGCGAAACGGGAGATTTACCAATTGATGAATGAACTGACAGACAGAGGAGTAGCCATCATCATGGTTTCTTCTGAGCTGCCGGAAGTATTGGGAATGAGTGATCGTGTGCTCGTCGTCCATGAAGGAACGATTGCTGGAGAACTTTCCAAGGACGAAGCCGATCAGGAAAAAATTATGACACTGGCAACAGGAGGTAAAGTCAATGATTAATGCAATCAAAAAAACGAATCATGTAGGAAACTTGATGCAAAAGTTAGGACCATTCGTTGGTTTACTTGTATTGATGGCGACAGTTTCCATTATTAACCCTAGTTTTCTTGAACCCTTGAACTTATTGAATCTATTAAGACAAGTCGCGATCAATGCTCTGATTGCTTATGGAATGACATTCGTCATCTTAACCGGGGGCATCGATTTATCCGTCGGATCGATTCTCGCCTTATCCAGTGCTTTGATGGCCGGAATGATGGTCTCAGGTGTGGATCCGATTTTAGCGATATTGATTGGATGTTTGCTTGGAGCACTCATGGGAGCGGTTAACGGTCTTCTTATTACTAAAGGGAAAATGGCTCCGTTCATCGCGACCCTTGCAACGATGACGATGTTCCGTGGACTGACGCTTGTTTATACGGATGGAAACCCGATTACAGGGCTTGGCGACAGCTATGCTTTCCAATTGTTCGGAAGAGGTTATTTCCTTGGGATTCCGGTCCCAGCAATCACGATGCTGCTTGCCTTTGCTGTCCTGTGGGTGATTTTGCATAAAACTCCATTCGGCCGTAAAACGTATGCGATCGGAGGCAACGAGAAGGCAGCACTCATCTCAGGTATCAAAGTTTCTCGGATCAAAGTGCTGGTCTATTCTCTTGCTGGTCTGCTTTCAGCGCTTGCCGGGGCTATCCTTACATCGCGTTTGAACTCGGCTCAGCCGACAGCGGGTACATCGTACGAACTTGATGCGATCGCTGCTGTTGTTCTTGGCGGGACAAGCCTTTCCGGGGGACGTGGTTTGATTATCGGCACATTGATTGGTGCTCTGATTATCGGGACGTTGAACAACGGTTTGAACCTTCTTGGCGTGTCGTCCTTTTTCCAAATGGTGGTCAAAGGTGTCGTCATCATCATCGCCGTACTCATCGATCGAAAGAAAGCAGCATAGGAGGGGTAACATGAAAAAGCTAGTCGTATTACTGATGAGTTTATCCCTGATCTTCCTCGGTGCCTGCTCGCTGCAGCCACCGGAATGGGCGAAACCTAAAGGGGATAAAAATCCAGATGACATTAAAGTCGGTCTGTCTGTATCTACGTTGAATAACCCATTCTTCGTTTCTATGAAAGAAGGGGTAGAAAATGAGGCAGCGGCTCAAGGGATGGAAGTCGTAGTCGTCGATGCGCAAAATGATGCAGCTAAACAAATCAATGACGTGGAGGATCTGATTCAGCAAGGCGTCGATGTATTGCTGATCAACCCTACCGATTCTTCGGCCATTTCGACGGCCGTTCAGTCAGCCAATAGCTTAGGCATACCGGTCGTGACGCTTGATCGTTCTGCAGAAAAAGGGGAAGTCGCGACATTGGTAAGCTCAGATAACGAAAAAGGTGGCGAAATGGCCGGGGAGTATTTGGTTGAGCAGCTTGGTGAAGGTGCCAAAGTCGCTGAACTTGAAGGTGTCCCCGGCGCGTCCGCGACACGTGAACGCGGCGCTGGTTTCCACAACATTGCCGATGAAAAACTGAATGTTGTAGCTAAACAAACGGCGAACTTTGACCGGACGGAAGGATTGACTACGATGGAAAACATCATCCAGGGAAATCCGGACATTGAAGCTGTTTTCGCTCACAATGATGAAATGGCGCTCGGAGCCTACCAGGCGATCCAAAGCTCAGGTCGGGATGTTCTGGTCGTCGGATTTGACGGGAACGATGATGCGATATCTAGTATTCAAAATGGAAACCTTTCGGCTACCGTTGCTCAACAGCCAGAGGAAATTGGCAAGCTTGCGGTGCAGGCCGGTGCCGATGTGCTGCAAGGCGAGGAAGTTGAAGATACGATTCCGGTACCTTTGAAGCTCGTCACGCAGGAGTCGGATTTGGAAACAGAAGAATAAAGATGAGAAGAGAGACTCGTGTATGAGTCTCTTTTTTTATACTTCGAAAGTTGTAGGAATGCTTCCATCCATTGCAGGTGCTCTCTTTTTCATTTTCCAGCTAAGCTGAAGATAGAACAAAAGCGGAATAATCCAAGGAGGAAGATTCATGGAGAAGTATATTTGCGAGACTTGCGGCGTTCAGTATTCAGAAAGTGAAGAAGTACCAGATCGTTGTGAGATATGCAGCGAAGAAAGACAGTATGTAAACCCGGAGGGACAGACATGGACCACACATGAAGAGCTGGTTCAGACAGAACGTTATCAAAACATGATCAGAAAAGAGGAAAAAGGATTGTACAGCATCACCACCACTCCAAAAGTAGGGATTGGTCAAACGGCCTACCTCATCCAAAAAGATGGACTGAATGTGCTTTGGGACTGCATCACTTACCTTGATCAAGAGACGGTGGATGGCATTTGCGATCTTGGCGGCATTGATGCGATTGCCATTTCTCATCCGCACTACTATTCACGAATGAACGATTGGGCAGAAACGTTTGATGCTCCCGTGTACCTTCACGAGGATGACCATGAATGGGTCATGGAAGAAAGCCAGTACCTTCATTTGTGGAAAGGGGAATCTATGAAACTCTCAGAAAATCTTTCTCTTCATCGTTTAGGTGGACACTTTAAAGGGGGAGCGGTCCTGCACATCGAAAATGGTACGGAAGGGTTGCTGATGACTGGAGATATCATCCAGGTCGTTGCAGATAACCAGTGGGTGAGCTTCATGTACAGCTATCCGAACCTGATTCCCCTCCCGGTAGCAAAAGTCGCAGAAATAGCAGAGAAAGTTGATGGTCTTGCTTTCAACCGTATTTATAATGCTTTTCACAACATCGTAACAACAAGTGCGGATAAAGTGGTCCGAGCTTCAGCTGAACGCTATATTCGTGCCATTCAAGGCACATTATTTACGACGTAAAAAGTGTTCGGCAGGTTTCAATGGTTTGAGACGAAAGGGAGTTTACTAGTATGAATGTTGATGAATTCGGTTTGATTTTGTTTGTAGAGCGTTTTGAACAGTGTGTAAGATTCTATCAGAAACTTTTACAATTACCTGTAAGAAGGAGTCAGGACACGCTCGTCTGTTTCGAACTGCAGACCGGTTATCTTATGGTCGAAAAGGGCGGGGTGGCTCAACCGGGGGAGAAAACGAGGGTCCATAATCCGACCGTCCTTCGTTTCGATGTGAAAGATCTCAGTAAACAAGTCCATCACCTGAAGGAACGCGGCATCCACTTTCTAGAAGAGCGGCGTGTATTTGACTGGGGGACAATCGCGGTTTTTCTTGATCCGGATGGAAACCGCATTGAAATAGGGGAAGTGAATGCAACGAGTGCATCCTATTCGTAAGTAACAGGAGTATATGGGATAGGGGTTCCAAAGGTTTGGCAGTCATGATTTGGGATAACCATGAAAGGGCCTCAGCCCCGTCCAGTTGCTGTTTAAGCTGAACGGGGCTAAGGGGCAAAAGATATCCACGTCGCTTATTTAATGAACGTGGACCCTTTTAACAGCTCCGGCTTAGCTCCCAGTATCAATAGGAAGAGTTTCGCATCTCCCACTTCTCTGTGTTGATGTAACACGTTTTTGACGACAGGGAAATCTTCATGTTTTTTCAGCTTGTCCACTTCTTTCTTATAAACAGAGAGGATCGATCCTTTGATGAAGGATGGATACGTGGTGGTCAATTCTTCTTCCATCAACATGGCCCCCATGTAGCCATATTTAATTTGAAGCTGCCGTGTGAAGCTGACCACATGAGTTAACGTTTCATAGACATCAGGATAGCGACGGCTCACTTCTTCCAACCCATTTTTAGCTTCGTACAATTCATCCAAGCTGGCTAACTTCAACATGTTGATCCGCTCCTTCTTCCCATGGTTTTTCAAGACTGATAATCTTCGTAAGTTGGGCGCTGTGCTCCCGGCGTATACGCCTTGTTTTGGCACGATCTTCACCAGATTGATAGAGAAACTTCTCTTCCTCCGTCTCTGGAATCACTCGTGGAACTTTGATCGCTTTCTTATTTTCATCGAGAGCTACGAATGTCAAGAATGCCGTCGCGGCCATCCGACGGTGGCCGGTAATCATGTCTTCGGCAATGACTTTGCAGAAGATCTCCATCGATTTGTTCCCGGTATAGGAGACAAATGATTCTACACAAACCGAATCGGTTTGATGGATCGGATGGAGGAAGTCGATGGAATCGGTCGATGCGGTGACGCATTCTTTCACACGTGCATGGCGCCTCGCGGATATGGTGGCATTATTGTCCAACTTTTTCATGAGGACCCCGCCGAACAAGGTGTTGTAATTGTTCAAATCGTTGATCATCACTTGATCCGTATTAATGACTAAACTTTCTTTGGTGCGTTTCGCTTCCATGAGTCTGCCTCCTGTTTTGTTTTTTTTCAACATCAAGACATGTCTTTGTGTTCGTTGATAATTTCAGTGTACGAGCGATGTCTCTATAAGTGAAATAGCAAATCGTCATGAGTTGGATAGCTTTTATCAATGGAAGTGTTTTCATAGATTGATTTCATGCATGAAAAAGACCAGCTTCATTAGGAAGCTGGTCCGTCTTTATTCTCTACTCAATCGATCCTGGGTATAAGCGAGCCATTCTTCCGTGGCATACGATATGTACTGGGTTTTCGGCCAAATAATAGCGAGTTCCCACGCAATGGTTGGCTGGATGACCTTGAGTCGCTTTACATCTTGAGTAAGCAGACGGGCGACGCTTTTAGGCAGGATAGAAATGCCGAGATTGGAAGCGATCATCTTGCCGATAAAATCCCACTGCGAGCTTTCGGAAATGACCTTTGGTATAAACCCGGCTTCCTTACAGGAGGAGGTAATCCGGTCGTTTAACACAAAGTCTTTACTGAAGAGGATGAATGAATCGTCTTTGAGCTCCTCCAGTCGGATCTGCTTTCGTTCAGCCAACGGGTGGGCATGAGGGAGGATGACCTCAAGCTCTTCACTTAAAAGGAAGAAGTGGTCAAATTTGTCCTCCTGCGTCGGCAGCACGGTAATGCCGACATCCAGTTCCTCCTGAAGGATATTGTCTTCGATTCTTTTCGCGCCATCCTCTACGAGTTGATAAGTAATGTGTGGGTGCTTCGCATGAAAGCCTCCGATAATGTTGATGATCTGCTCGGCGTCCATAATCGGGGGCAGTCCTACTCGAATATGGCCTTTTTTCAACCCCAGTAAATCGTTGAGCTGAGTATTGAGGTTTTCGAATGCTTTATCAATGGTTTTCGCCTGCATAAGGATCAGCCGCCCGGCATCGGTAAGGATGACTTTTTTTCGTGTGCGTTCGAATAATTCCACACCAAGATCCTCTTCCAGGTTCTTGATCATTTTGCTGATGGTTGGTTGTGAGATGAATAAATGTTCAGCTGCTTTCGTAAAACTTTGAAAACGCGCGACCTCAATGAAGTATTGCAAATGGCGGATGTCCATGGTTATGTACTCCTTTACATACGAATCTTACGGGTTATGTACCATCATAAAGAGAGGGATGCATCTTATCAATAGAAATTTCCTTCGGATGGAAGACTTGATAAGGGTGTGGGGCTCTCTGAAGCATGGGTGATTCAGGCCATAGGAGTGCCTTGGACGTTCAATTGGAAATCATATACTATTAAACTATAATGAGGAAGAATGGCCAAGGAGAGGGGAAATTAACTTTCCCGCCATTTCTTTGGCGGAGGATTCAGGTAAGCAACCCCGGAAATGAAACCCCATGAAGTCAGTCCTAAGATAAGGCTTAGGTTGGGTTCTCCAACAATTAAATAGCCGAAAATCAATGAAATGATCAAGTATCCTAAAGCTGTGGTGAATCCCCATAGCAGTCTCCGCCACATAAGAATCCCTCCTTATCCGTGATTTCTCCTTTTGAAGAACCACTGCAGCACGAACCGGGTAATGAACCCACATCCCAGAGCAATGAGAATGATGACGATCCATTGATCGGAAACTGTAAATCCCAGTTGGAATCCTAAGACAAGGGCGAATCCGAGGGTAAGTCCAAGAAAGATTTGTTGAGTTCGGGTCATTGAATCAGCTCCCATAAAGGTTTACTTCCTGTTATTACCTTTTTTATCAAACCGAAAACATGAAGAAAGGATGATGGATATGGAATTGACTCATGTACGATTACTCGTCGATGACTACAAAAAGTGTTTTTACTTTTACCGGGACACGCTCGGTTTTGAAGTGACGTGGGGAGATGAGAACTCCAACTATGCCGATTTTGCATTCCAAGGGGTGACGCTTGGCGTCTTTGAACGGAAGCAGATGGTGGAAGCACTTGGAGATGTTTATACAGAGAGTGGCACGAGAGACGACAGAGCGGCGCTCATTTTAAGAGTGGATGACGTAAAGGAGACGTATAAGAAGTGGAAGGATAAAGTGACGTTTATTACAGAACCTGTGGAGCAGAAGGATTGGGGCCTCAAGGTCGCGCACTTCAGGGACCCCGACGGTAACCTTCTGGAAATCTATGAATCCATCATGTGAGTGGGTGGAAACAGAAAGGTTATCCTTTCGAAAGTATGAGGACGAAGATTTTCCTTTTTTGTTATCTATGGTAACAGACCCCAATAACTTTTGTAGGAGGTGTTGCAATGGAAATTCAAGGCCTCAATCACTTTCTGTTCTCAGTATCTGACTTAGATACATCTATTGCTTTCTATGAAAAAGTTTTTGGCGCCGAGTTATTAGTTAGAGGAAAGACGACCGCCTACTTTGATCTGAAGGGGATGTGGCTCGCATTAAATGAAGAGAAGGATATACCCAGACAGGACAGGGCCGCTTCCTATACGCACACCGCCTTCACGATAAAAGAAAGTGACTACGATGACGCCTATGACGAATTGATCAGACTCGGGGTGAAAATTCTTCCGGGGCGGGAGCGTGACGAGAGGGATAATCGATCCATCTATTTTACGGATCCGGATGGTCATAAGTTCGAATTTCATACAGGAACTAGGAAAGATCGGATCGACTATTACAAAGAGGCTAAACCTCATATGACTTTTTATGATTCATGAGAGTACATAATCAGAAAAGGGGACGTTTGATGATCGATGTAAAAGCTGCACCTATGAATGAAGAGCAATTGAAGAGGGTTTTATTGGGAGTGACAGAGGGAGAAATTCCATGGACTGAGGTTAATGAACAGGAGGTCATTTCCTCGATGATGGCTCATATCGGCTCACTCGATGCTGAGCTTCGGGATGATTTGATTTTCTCTATCTTCGCTCAGTTGATTGTAGAAAAGAATCAGCTGGAAGCGGAGCTGATGGAAGAAATGATGGATCTGTGTCTGCAGGATCTGCTTTTCAAAGGGATTGGAGAAAAAGGGACAGACACCGTGTTCACCAGAGCTTTTACTTCATTACTGATGGCTCTGCTTTTGTATCGGGATAAGGAAGATGACTTTTTGAGCGGAACAAAAGTGGTCGAGGTGAAAGAAGCTTTTTTGCGTTACCTCTCGTTAGAGGAAGACTACAGAGGGTATGTCAAAGAGAAGGGCTGGGCTCACAGCATGGCCCATGCGGCTGACGCTGTTGATGAACTTGTCAGGAACGAAAAAACGGACAGTGACGCTTATCCTGAGCTTTTCCGTGCTTTATGGTCGAAGGCCTTTATCTATGATCATGCCTATATCCATGGGGAAGAGGAGCGAATCTTGACGCCGGTCATGGAAATGTTGAACCGTGGATTGGATATTACACTCGTGGAGGATCACATGAAAGAGCTCCCCTTAGAATGGAACGAGCATAAAAACCGCGCCACTATGGAGCAGTATTTAGTATTCCGAAACAACGCCAAAGCTTTTTTGAAAAGCCTGTATATCCAAATGAATCAAAACTCTCCCTTTGACCGCCTTCAACGACAAGTGGAGGTGCTGCTTGGAAAATGAGTGATTACATCAGAGAGGTACGTGAGAAAGTAGGAAACATGCCCCTGGTCGTCAGCGTCGCCGGCTGCCTGATTCGTCAGCATGTCACTTATCCGAACGGGGATGAAGTTTATTTTGTGAATCTTATTTTCGAATGCCGGAATTTTGAAGGAACCATGAAAGTGAACGATCATGAAAGTAGGGAGCTGAAGTTTTTCGCTTCTGATTCCCTGCCACCACTGACGGCTAGTAATGAACCGATCGTTGCTACTTATTTCGGCTAATAAAGATGAAAAACATGGAGTCGATTCATTTTAGTTTTTAAGAATTAGAGGTGTTTGATGTGGAAGTGAAAGTAGAGCCGCTGAAGGGGTTCACCCCACAAATAGTCCTGTTGGTGTCCCAAATGAACTATGCTAGAAAAACAACCCGACAAGCTGTAGAAGGACTTACCACTGCTGAACTGGATTTTTTACCTAGTCAGAACGGCAACAGTATAGGCGCGTTATTGTTACATATCGCAGCAGTGGAGAAAGGGTTTCAAATCGAAATTTTTGACGGACGGACTCCGAGCGAGCAGGAAATGCTGGAATGGGGGGCTGCTTACAGCCTTGGAGAAAAAGGAAGAGAGGACATCAAAGGACATCCGTTGGAATACTACCTTTCAAAACTTGAAAAAGTGAGGGAACGAACGCTTGAAGAACTTTCACAACGGGCGGATGATTGGTTATATGAAGAGAGGATATGGGATCATCATTCTTCGAACAACTACTTCATCTGGTTTCATGTCTTGGAAGATGAGATCAATCATAGAGGGCAGATGAGAGTGATTAGGAAGATGATTGCCAACCGTTGAGAGTTTAGTATGAAGTGTTTGTACCGTTTATTTATGATTACTAGTAAAAGAAAGCGCGTCTAAGGAATTCCTTAGACGCGCTTGGCTGTGAGTATTCTTGTTCAATTGTATTCCTACACGAACTTTTTAATAAACCCCTACATTATCCCATGCTTGAGATACTGCATTCGCTGCCGAAGTACCGTAAAGGTCCAAAGCAGACTGTTCCAATGCTTCTCTAGCATTTGTGAAATTGCTGTTCGGAGTCAAGTAAACAGTCAACGCGCGGTAATAGATCTGCTCAGATTGTGCAATGCCTAAACTGTTGATCGTATAGTAAGCAGCTTTGTTCGGGATTCCACTGTTGATGTGGACGCCGCCCCAGTCGCCGGCTTCTGTGTTCGGCAGGTTCTGGTATTCATTCATATGATCAGGCTGATTGTAAGCGTTCGGGTTGGACATGGAGCGCAAAGCATCTCCTGGCTGCCCTGGTGTGTAAACATCTTCACCCATCAACCAATCCTCTGAATCTACGAAATATCCAAACACGTCAGAGAAGGACTCGTTCAGTGCACCTGATTGATTTTCATAAACCAATTCGGCTGTCGTATCGGTTACGGCGTGTGTCAATTCGTGAGCGACCACATCATCGGCACCAGATAGGTAGGTGAATGTGGAACCATCACCATCTCCATAAATCATTTGATTCCCAGTCCAAGCTGCATTGTTGTAATTGCTGCCGTAGTGGACGGTCGAACGGATGTCGGCTCCCTGGTCGTCATAACTTACACGACCGAATTGATCATAGTAATAATCAAAGACTTCTCCTGCATAATAGTGAGCATCTACTGCGGCCTTTTGACGTTCGCTGTAAAAGGTGTTCCCGGAGTCTGTAACATAAGATCCAGGCAGGCTGTAATACTCGCCACCATAGTTATCAAAGGTTTCAATGACGCCATTCATCGGTTTTGTCGTATCAAAAAGATAATACGTATTGTTATAGAAATAAGTATTCAAAGATTTCGTATCTCCTAAAACCCCCGTGCCTGTCCCAGTTGCTTCATGAACAAGGTTCATAGATTTAAGGACCTCTCCATTTTCAGCGTTGATATAGATCTGCCAGTTGGCAGGGTATGGTTGGGAGAATTGCAGTTCAACATGATAGGCAAGTGTGTACGTACCATCTTCATAATGAACAACGAGATCGGAGTTCTCTGTCAATGTTTGGAAGTCTTCTCCTTTTAAACTCTTCTGGACATGGTCCGCTTCTTCACGGGAGACATCAATTTCATCCCAAGCCAAATCCAGCGCTTCCTTCTTTTTAATGTCTTTCGTTTGTTTTATTTTCTTTGGAGCATCTTCGTGAAGTTCCCCATTCACTGCCGTTACATGTCCATCTTGATCTGTGTGAACGACAACCTTGGCATTTGCCACGGGAACCTGACCGACTAATCGTTGGTATGTATAGTGCGTCATTCCAAGATCATCCGTTTCAGATTTCAACAATTTCAAGTCACTGCCTGGGTTCAGCTGGGAGAGTTTTTCATTATGCTTGAAGAACTCTTTCATTCCCTTTTCAGACTTGACTTTCTTATCCTTCAGGTTTTCTTTCATGAAAACAGGATTTTCTGCTTTCCCGTTTCCATTATTTCCAACCTCTGCGTGAGCCATGGTTCCGCCAGTCACCAGGCTCGTACCTAATACAAATGTAGCTACTGTGTGTTTCCAGTTCATCGAATCCCTCCTGTATTTTTAACACAAATTCAATGTAACATAATATTCTGAATTCGTGTTTGGGATATACAGGGGGCGTGATGGCTGCTAAGAGGGGGCGAAATGAATGGACTTGGGAATCCCTCAAAATGGCTTGAAAATGAACAGGTAAGCATGTATGGAAAGGAGTTGTGTTGGTATAATGCATCGTTTGAGAATCAGTTGAATCTTATGAGTATGATCAACTGGGAAGGTCTATTTAAATGTTCTCTGAATCTATAATAGGAAAGGGAGAACCCTCTATCTGCGGCAATGGTTTCTAATAAGTCTACCTCGTTAAACATGACATCCGAAAGCGTACCATCGAATATTTCGGTTAATAATTTGTAATACATTCCAACAATCTTTTCATTGTTAAGACGGTCGTAAACCGTTTGTATTTTCATCATTTGCCTCCCACCAGATCAGTCTCCGTGTAGCTCGGTCTATCTCACATTCTACTCTGCTTACGTTCGTTCGTTAAGTGAATGGTGTATCTTTTACAATCTTTTTACTTCTGCAAGCAATATTTTTCTATTTATTGGAAAGGGGGGGGCCGTTCTTTTCCTTGCCAGCGATGGGTATAGGTCAAAAGATCCGTTGACCATTGGCTGTTATCTTTTCTATAATCATAAACAAATGATAATGAAAATCGTTATCATTTGTTTATGAGGAGGAGATAGAATGAATGATAGTAATCCTATCGCGCAATTAACGATGAAGGAGGGGGCGAAGGAATCGTCTTTTTCTTTTCGGCCCCTGGATGAAGAAAAAGACGTGGAACTGCTTTATGACTGGATGCATCAGAAGCACATTGCTCCATTTTGGAAGCTGGATCTTTCAATGGGAGAGCTTCGTTCCTGGGTTCGAAAGTCCGTAGAAGCAGAACATAAGGACGGTTACATAGGTACATACAATGGAAAGCCTGTCTGCTATTTAATTGCGTATGCGATTGATAAGGATCCGATCCAAGACTATTACGACGATCAACACGGCGATTTAGGTATGCATCTGTTGATTGGGCCTCGTCATTTGTTGAATAAGGAGGATGGTTTGTCGCTTGTTCGTGCGATGATCTATTTCCTGTTTGATCGTTATCAGGCAAAAAGAATCATTGGAGAACCCGACCGCCGGAACCGTATTGTAATTCCGATTTTGAAGCAGGTGGGTGGAGAAAATCTCGGTCCGATTGATCTTCATGGGAAGCAAGCAGCCTTAATTGTGGGAGCGAAAGAAGCATTTGAAAAATCACTTCGGGACAATGACGTCGAAACTGAGATGTTGACCAGGATGCGTACGTCCAAAAGTGAGCTGGTGGTATGAAAGTAGATCCACAAGTACTCCGTTTACTTAAAACCATTGGAAATCGGATGGTAGAGCTTGAACATCCCGCGCTCGATCAATTAACGCCCGCACAGTCGAGAGATTACTACGAAGTGGCTAGAGAATATTTTAAAGAGCTGCCAGTAGACGGTGTGACCGTGTTTGATTCTTCTTTTCAGGGCAGATCAGGGAATGAAGTTCCGGTTAGAATCTATACGCCTGAAGGAGAAGGACCATTTCCTGTGCTCGTTTATTTTCACGGGGGTGGCTGGGTATTCGGGAATATCGACAGTTCAGATAATATCTGTCGTTATTTTTCGTCTCATGCGCAAACCGTTGTGATCTCTGTGGATTACCGCTTAGCGCCTGAACATAAATACCCGGCAGCTTTTCACGATGCTTTGGATACCGTCACATGGGTCTCCATTGAGGCTCATCGGTGGAACATAGACTTCACACGGCTGGCTGTTGGAGGAGAAAGCTCTGGCGGTAACCTGGCTGCTGCTTCGGCGATTTATTTTATGGATGATGAGGAAATTGAGATTTCTCATCAATTTCTCATTACCCCTGTGTTGGATCATAACTTCGATACGGCATCGTATAAGGCGAATTATACATACAACCTGACGAACGAAAAAATGAAATGGTTCTTCCAGCATTATTTGAAAAAGGAGGAAGATGGGCGGGATGTGTTTGTATCGCCGTTACGGACTCGAAGCATGGCCAAGTTACCTCAAACTTTGATGGTGACCGCAGAGTATGACCCTCTGAGGGTAGAGGCGTTTACTTATGCTGAGCGGCTCGAAACCTCAGGAGTGTCCGTAAATCATCTCCATTTTGAAGATCTCGTCCACAGTTTTATCAATATGGCTGGTGTCGTGGATCGTTCTGCAGAAGCCCTTGAGGATATAACGAGTGCACTAAAAGAAATGCTGCATCCATAACATGTTCCACCTTCGTTCGCGGAGGTGGACTTTTTTTTGCCTAATTTAAAACAGGTGAAGAAAATACTAGTAATGGAGGAGGGAATAGTTAAAAACGCCTGTTTTCATTCACGTTTTCCTTAATTATCAGAAAAATTATCGACTCGTATCCCTGATAAAAACCGCTCTATATCAAAAGGTGAGTGCATAACTGAGAATGATAATAGTTTTCAATTAGTGTTGACATTGATAATCATTATCAAATAGTATAGCTGTAGGCCATTGAGTAAAACGAAAAGGAGTGGAATCACATGAGTGTGAATATAAAGAAATCCAATCAGGAATTATTGAATCAACAAAATCAACGAGAGTCGAATGCGAGGTCGTATCCGCGACGTTTTCCGTTAGCGATCCAGGAAGCAGAAGGGGTCTACATCACAGACGTGGAGGGCAACCGTTACATCGATTGTCTGGCCGGCGCTGGAACATTGGCTTTAGGACATAATCACCCAGTCGTCATTGAAGCGATGGAAAAAGTGCTTCACGATAAATTGCCATTACATACGCTCGATCTTACGACAGAAGTGAAAGAACAATTTGTCGATGAGCTGTTCTCAAGTCTTCCGGAAGGCTTCCGTGACCGCGCGAAGGTTCAGTTTTGTGGGCCGACAGGCGGTGATGCGATTGAAGCAGCATTGAAACTTGCCAAAACCGCGACAGGTAGACAAAGCATACTCACCTTCCAGGGCGGATATCATGGTGCGACTCATGGAACGATGGCGATCAGTGGAAACCTTGGACCGAAGAAGCGTGTACAGGGATTGATGCCGGATACACACTTCCTTCCATACCCTTATGATTACCGTTGTCCATTCGGAAAAGGAGGAAAAGAAGGGGCTGAGCTGAGCGTCGCTTACATTGAACAATTGCTCGATGATCCGGAGAGTGGGATTCTTCCTCCGGCAGCCATGATTTTTGAAACCGTACAAGGAGAAGGTGGTTCCATTCCAGCACCGATTGAGTGGCTGCAGGAAATGCGCCGGATTACGAAAGAACGTGGGATTCCGCTGATCATTGATGAAGTCCAAACAGGAATCGGCCGCACAGGAGAACTCTTCTCCTTTGAACATGCAGGCATTGTACCGGATGCTTTTGTGCTGTCAAAAGCGATTGGCGGCAGTCTTCCGCTCTCGGTTGTCGTTTATGATCGTGATCTGGATGCATGGGAGCCCGGGGCTCATATCGGTACCTTCCGGGGCAACCAAATGGCGATGGCTGCAGGAACAGCTACCCTTAAATATATTAAGGAACACCAGCTTTTAACTCATGCAAAAGCAATGGGCGAAAAGATTTTCAGGTCGTTAACAGAACTGCAGAAGCATTACCCGCAGCTTGGGGATGTGCGCGGACGCGGCTTGATGCTTGGAGTGGAAATCGTTGATCCTTCAGGAAAACCTGGGCTGGGAGGCAGTCATCCAGCGGATCCCGATTTGACGAACCGGATTCAAAAAGGCTGTTTTGATCGTGGGTTGATTCTTGAAAGTGGTGGCCGCCATGGATCTGTGCTCCGCTTCCTGCCACCACTC
Source organism: Halobacillus litoralis (assembly GCF_020524085.2). NCBI lineage: Bacteria > Bacillati > Bacillota > Bacilli > Caryophanales > Bacillaceae > Halobacillus > Halobacillus litoralis. The sequence continues at coordinate 3,496,875 of NZ_CP129016.1, read as the reverse complement.
ATCATTACAGAAGAGCAGGTCGATACAATCGTATCCATCTTCAACGAAGCCGTAGCTGCTGCCGTTACGGAGTGAAAGATATGATAACGACAACAAATAAATCAGCAGCTGCCGCATTTGATTCCTTTTTCCTTCAGCATGGCGAAGAAAGCGGAGAGCATTTTCGGAACCATGTCGAACTCGTCATCGATGCCCTAGCGGAAGTTTTTCAAGACATTGATCGACCATTGGAAGGAAAAGACATACACGACATCCAGCAGGAGCTTCAAACGGTCATGGATTTTTCAGAAGAACCGCAGTCGCTACATGAAGTCCTACAGGAAATCAAAGGCCCTGTCATAAAGAATAGTCTCCACGTTTCGCACGAAAAGAGCATGGCTCATCTACACTGCCCTCCCGTTTTGCCAGGCATACTGGCGGAACTGATTATCGGATCGCTGAACCAATCGATGGATTCATGGGATCAGAGCCCGGCAGCGACTTACGTCGAAGAAGGGTTGACTCGTTACTTTTCAGCGCTTATCGGTTTTTCGGAAAGAGGAGAAGGGGTCTTCACAAGTGGAGGGACACAGTCCAACTATATGGGAATGTTACTTGCACGCGATGCTTTCTGCCTGTCGGAATGGAACCACGTCGTCCAAAGAGACGGACTGCCGGAGTCGTTCAAAAAGATGAGGGTGCTCTGTTCTGAGGAAGCTCATTTTTCTGTGAAAAAATCCGTGTCGCAGCTGGGTCTTGGTGAACAGGCAGTCGTTCCGGTTCCCGTTAACGAGAACCATCAGATGGATGCGGAGGAGGTCAAACGTACGGTTGAACAACTGGAACAGGAGGGGCTTCTTCCTTATGCGGTTGTCAGTACATGCGGCACGACCGACTTTGGGAGCATCGATCCTCTCGAGAGTCTTGCGGATTTTTGTGAAGAAAAAGGACTCTGGCTTCATGTGGATGCGGCCTACGGGGCAGGACTTCTGCTTAGTGAGGAACACGGAGATAAGCTTGCTGGCATAAACCGGGCGGATTCGGTAACGCTCGATTTCCATAAATGGCTGTATCAGCCGATCAGCTGTGGGATGTTTGTCGTTAAAGACCGGAAGCACCTGAGGCTGTTATCTCATCACGCGGATTACTTGAATCCTTTAGAAGATGAAGAAGAAGGCATAGTGAACCTTGTGAATAAGAGCATTCAGACGACACGGAGGTTTGATGCGCTGAAGGTTCTTATGACCTTGAAAGTTCTCGGCACGCGCTTATTAGGGAGGATGGTGGACAGGACAATGGAAGTGGCGCGTTTTGCTGCAGAGGAATTGGGGGCTCGCGAAGCTTTCTATGTTGAAAATCCTTCTCCTGAACTTTCCGCAGTCGTCTTTCAATACCAGCCGGATGGAAGCGGGGATGTGAATGATTTGAACCGGAAAATTCAGCAAAGGCTTTTTCACAAAGGAGAAGCGGTCATTGCGAAAACATCGGTCAGAGGAGAAACATACTTGAAATTTACAATCTTGAATCCACGAACGACGGAAGAAGATGTGTGGGCCGTGATCAATGAAATTGAGAATACAGCGAAACAGATAGTAGGAGGGACACCTCATTGAATAAAGCAAAAGAAATTGCCGAAAAGGCTACGATGCAAAGTTTTCTTAATTGCTACTTAAGAGAAACGGGCAACTATGAGTGGATGAATGCTGGCGAAGGCGATGGAAAAATGGTGCGCATCCCTTTGCTCAGACAGGATTTGGTCATCCATGTACCCGTGAAGTATTGGTCATTAACAGGGAGGCATCTGTTTGATTATCCGTTCACCTATCAATCAGAAGGAAACGAAGAATCGCATACTCTGGACTATGTTACGCTCTCGACCCTCCTTGTGAAGGAATGGCTCATTGGGAATGGACAGGAATGGTCAGAAGATGAACTCATCCTGCGTGTGATACTCAGCTGCAAGAAAATGAAGGATTATGTAGCCGCACGTTTCGAGGATCGTCACCAGCTGATGGCTGAAGATTTTACATTTATCGAAGCGGAGCAGTCGCTGCTGTTCGGGCATTTGCTGCATCCAACTCCGAAAAGCAAGCAAGGTCTGACTGATGCTGAGGACCGGAAGTATTCGCCTGAATATAAAGGCAGGTTCCAGCTCCACTATTTCAGTGTGAATCCTGATCTTATTGAAGAAGAGTCCAGTTTGGATCGTTCCGCATCTGCCTGCATCTATGAAGATGTAAAAGATACAGAAGGTTCGGAACGGCTTGTGAAGGAGTGGAACAAGGGGCGCTGTTTAATCCCTGTCCACCCCCTTCAAGTATCTGTCGTATTGGAAGATTCAGAAGTTCAACGTTTGCTGTCTTCCGGGGAGCTCAGCTATCTTGGACCAGCGGGTGTCCGGTTTACAGCTACCTCATCGTTCCGGACGCTGTACAATGAATCTTCCCGGTTTATGTACAAATTCTCTGTGCCAGTGAAAATCACGAACTCCTTGAGGGCGAACCAGCCGAAGGAACTAGCCAGAGGGGTGGAAGTTTCCCGTTTGCTCGACACGGAGCTGGGTGAGCAACTGAAGCATCACCATCCGAATTTCCATATGATGAAAGATCCTGCGGCGATCAATATTCTTTTATCCAAAGAAACGTCAGGATTTGAAGTTTCCTTGAGGGAAAATCCTTTTTACCAAGATAGCGATCAGGTAAGTCTAATTGCAGGGCTTGTCCAGGATCATGCCTTCGGAGGGCAGTCCAGACTTTCTGCGATCATTCAAGGTCTAGCCGAACGGGAAGGGCGTGCAGTGGAAGACGTGAGTCTCGATTGGTTTGACAAGTATTTGTCAATCAGCCTGGATCCTATCCTTTGGCTGCACCACACGCACGGCATCGCCCTTGAAGCCCACCAGCAGAATTCCGTTGTTCGTTTGGAAAAAGGTTACCCTTCCCAGTTTTATTACAGGGATAACCAGGGCTATTATTTCAGCCGGTCCAAAGCGGATCAACTGGTGGAACGGCTTCCTTCATTGAACAGTAAAAGCGATACCATCTGTGAGGATGATGTCGCAGATGAACGGCTTCGCTATTATTTCGTTTTCAACCATTTATACGGGCTGATCAACGGATTCGGTGTCGGTCAATTGATCGATGAAGAGAAATTGATGGATCTTCTTCGTACCCGTTTGATGAACCATCATCCATCCTCTTTTGTCCAAAGTCTCTTGGAAGAGAGCAAGCTCCCTTGTAAGGCCAATCTGCTGACACGTTTGTACGATATGGACGAACTGGTCGGGCCGATGGAAGCGCAGTCGGTCTATACTGCGGTTGATAATCCGCTTGCTGCAAAGGTGGGAGTCATCCATGAGCATTGAATTTGAGGTCTATGATGAAACGATCCAGCGCACGATTGCGTTTCGGAAAGCTCTAATGGAAGATGTCGCTTTGGTTCACAAGTGGATGAATGAAGACCAGGTGCATCCCTTCTGGCAGTTGAATCTTCCGTTTGAGCGTTTTGAAAAACATTACCGGAAAGCACTGCGCGACACTCATCAGACGCTTTATCTCGGCATGATCGACGGGGAAGTGATGAGCTATTGGGAAGCATATTGGGTCAAAGGGGATGTCTTAGAAAACTCATACTCGCCAAAAGCTTACGATCAGGGAATTCATCTGTTGATCGGGGAAAAGGATTACCTCGGTTCAGGCTTTGCCCTGCCCCTTTTAAGAGCGATGGTGCGTTTTCAATTGGAACAGGATGCAACAACGAAAGTCGTGGCAGAACCGGACATTAGGAATGAAAAGATGATCCATATTTTCGAAAAGTGCGGGTTTACACCAATTACTCCCATACAGTTGCCGGATAAAAAGGCGCAGCTCATGTTTTGTGAACGAGAAACATTTGAATCGAGGTGGAACGATGAATACAGAAAAGCAGATCTTTGATGTGATCGGCATCGGGCTTGGGCCGTTCAATTTAGGGATGGCCGCCCTCTTGGATACGGTCGATGATGTGGGGGCACTCTTTCTGGAAAGGGAAGAAGAGTTCCAGTGGCACCCTCATCTGTTGATGGAAGGGACGACACTGCAGGTGCCTTTTTTCGCAGACCTGGTCAGCATGGCGGATGTCACGAATAAGAACAGCTTTCTAAATTACCTGCAGGAACATAACCGTTTGTACAATTTTTATTTTCTGGAGAAGTTCCATATCCCGAGGAAGGAGTACAACCACTACTGCCGCTGGGTCAGCGACCGGCTGGACAGTCTTCGGTTTGGCAAGGAAGTCACCCGGGTGACCACTGTAGAAATCGGTGAAAAAACGCGCTATCAAGTGAAATCTCTGGATTCCAAATCAGGTGAGGAATCTACGTACATCGCTAAAAACATCGTGATGGGCATCGGTACGGAGCCACGGGTACCAGAGGCGCTACATGATGCACTGGGAGCATCCGTTTTTCATACGTCCGAATATTTGAAGAGAAAACCATCGTGTGATTTATCCAGGTCTGTAGCTGTCATTGGATCGGGACAGAGCGCGGCGGAAGTTTTCCTTGATGTGGCAAAACACCAGGAGGAAACAGGCGGTTCGCTTCAGTGGTACACAAGGTCGCAAGGGTTCTTTCCGATGGAGTACTCAAAGCTTGGGCTTGAGTATTTCTCTCCAGATTATATCGATTTCTTCTATGAGCTGCCTCAATGGAAGAAAGACCAGCTGTTACATAAGCAGGACCTTCTCTACAAAGGAATCAGTGCAGAAACGATCGCTGCCATTTATGACCATCTTTATGAGCGGACGGTCGGCAACACCGATCCATCGATCCAGCTTCAAGCAATGACAGAAGTGACTGCCATTCAACCAGAAGGGGACCATTTGAAATTAAGAGGTTATCAGAAAGTAACCGAAGATCCTCTGGAGATGGAGGCGGACCTGGTCATTTTAGGGACGGGATATCAGCCTCGTGTGCCCGCCTTTTTCTCAAAGTTAAAGGACAGCATCACCTGGGATGATCAGGGCAGGTTTACTGTGAACAAAGGCTATGACCTGGCTACAGACCTCAAGGCGGATGGGCACATTTTCATCCAAAATGGCGAACTTCACACCCACGGCGTCGGCGCACCTGACCTTGGACTTGGGGCGCATCGAAATGCTGTGATCATCAACCGTATCGCAGGGAGAGAGGTCTATTCCATACAACAAAATAACGTCTTCCAAACCTTCGGAACGAAAAAGGCCTTGGCTGCACACCATCAATCATAAGAAAGAGGGGATCGATTTGTTATTTCAAAAGGACATTCATGAACAATTGAACAGAGAGAATTGGAAAAAGGCGAATCAGCAGTTGATGGCGAAAATGTTCGCGGAATATATGTATGAGGATATGATTCAGCCGGAAGTTTTACATGTAGATGGGAAAACGGGAGCTTATGAACTTTCCGTTTTCAAGGAAAAATCGTACCGTTTCGTTGCTGAAAAACGTTTATTCGACAGTTTTGATGTCTCTGCTAAGGATTTGAAAAAAGTGGAGCATGGCGAGGAAGAAGAAGCGGACAACGCCATCGAATTGCTGATTGACTTAAAGGAAATCATCGGCATGTCACCAGAAACCACCGGCCATTTAATCAAAGAAATGCACGCCACTTTGATCGCGGATGTTCATCTGATGGAAAAGACAGATGTGTCGTCTGATGAGTTGATTTCTCTTGACTACGCTGATCTGGAAGGGTATATGAAGGGGCATCCATGGATCACTTACAACAAAGGAAGAATTGGCTTCGGTTATGATGACTACCTTCGCTTCGCTCCCGAGCATCAACAGGAAGTGAAGCTCTCCTGGATTGCTGCTCATAAGGAACGAGCAACCTTCCGGTCTATTCAGGACCTGAGCTATGAAAAACTTCTGAATGAGGAATTAAGTGAACAAGAGAGGGAACGATTCTTTGCCGAGGTGAGGAGACAGAACCGTGATCCGGAGGATTATTACTTTTTCCCAGTACATGAATGGCAGTGGAAAAATCAGCTGATCCAAAACTTCCCGGAAGAAATCGCGAAAAAGGAGATCATTGCTGTTGGAGATGGTGACGATGCGTATCTTCCCCAACAGTCGATCCGTACGTTTGTTAATAGAAGTACCAAAGAGAAACATCATGTCAAGCTTCCAATCAGCATTCTGAATACTCTTGTGTACCGAGGGCTGCCTGCCGAACGGACAGTGATTGCCCCGAAAGTCACCGAATGGATCAAAGGGCTTTATGAACAAGACGACTTCCTAAAGAACGAGTGCCGGGTGATTCTGCCAGGGGAAAACGCAAGCATCAATGTGGATCATAAACATTACGCTTCGGTTAAGGATGCTCCGTATCAATACCTTGAAATGCTGGGGACGATTTGGCGTGAAAGCATCTATACGTATCTGGAAGACGGCGAGCAAGCCATCACACTTGCGGCACTGGTTCACGAAGATCCTCACGGGAAACCTTTCATACAATCGTTGATCGAGTCTTCTGGACTGGATGCGGAAAGTTGGATGAAGAAGTTTTATAAAGTGGTCATGGATCCTTTGCTTCACTACTTATACAAATATGGGACGGTCTTTTCTCCGCACGGGCAGAATACGATTCTCGTGCTGAAAGATCATGAGCCGCATCGTCTTGCCGTCAAGGACTTTGTCGATGACGTGAACGTGACCGATCAGCCATTTCCTGAGCTTGCGCATGTAACGGAAGAAATGAAAGCCGTGCTGCGAACAGAACCACCGGAAGGTTTGACGCAGTTTATCTTTACTGGACTTTTCATCTGCCATCTTCGTTACTTAAGCCATATCTTAGAAAAACATCAGCTGTTGTCGGAAGAAACCTTTTGGCAGCTGCTTGCAGGCTCCATCCACGACTACCAGCGCAGGTTCCCTGAACTGAAGGATCGGTTTGAGCTGTTTGATTTCTTCAAACCGGAAATGACGAAGCTTTGCCTGAACCGCAACCGTATGGTCGATTATGGATATGCGGATGGAGATGATCGCCCGCATGCATCCGAATTTGGCAACGTAACCAACGCACTGGTTGCTTTTAAAGAACAGACGGTGTGATACCTGACGAAAAGAGGGATGGATCGTGGCAATCATTGTCCAAAAATATGGAGGAACTTCACTACAAACAACCGAACGAATCAAACAGGCAGCCGGTCTCATTATTGGCGAACAGAAGAAAGGAAACCAATTGGTCGTCGTTGTCTCAGCCATGGGGAATTCGACCAATCGACTGGTGCAACTCTCTCGTGAAGTCTCTTCTTGTACAAGCGGGAGAGAGAAGGATTTGCTTTTAGCTACAGGAGAACAAGTGTCATGTGCCCTGATGGCCCTTGCCCTACAGGAGAAAGGACAGGCAGCCATCGCGATGACAGGCGAGCAGGCCGGGATTGAAGTGGAACACCTCCACGGGAATGCCAGGATCACGTCCATTGATTCTCGTGCCATTAAGAAAGAGCTGCAACAGGGAAAGGTAGTCATCGTAGCCGGATTTCAAGGTGCAGCGGCGAGCGGTGAAATCTGCACACTTGGCCGAGGCGGCTCCGATACGACAGCTGCTGCTTTGGCTGCTGACTTGAAAGCGGGGCGTTGTGACATCTGCACGGATGTCGATGGGGTGTATGCGGCAGACCCTCGCATGATCCCGCATGCAGGCAAGTATTCCTACATGGATTACGACAGCCTTCTAACCATGGCTGAAATGGGAGCAGGGGTGATTCATCCGCGAGCGGTCGCACATGCGAAAGAATATCAAGTTCCTCTTGTTATTCGTTCCAGCTTCTGTGAAGAGCCAGGGACTTGGATATCCAATGATCCGTCTCCCACTTCTGTCGCCGGGGTCACGTATCAAAACAACCTCTGTCACCTCCGTCTTTCGGGAAGTCGGTTGAAAAAGGAAAAACTGTTGGAATGGTTGAAGGATATGGACATAATCGGAACCACGTCTGTTCATTTACAAACGGAGGAATTTCTCGTCGTGATCAAGGAAGACGACCTTGACCAGGTAATCACCTGCCTTGATCAATCCAAAGTTCAGCTGGGAATACAAACCATTCAAACGGAGGTTCAAAAAGCGGCCATTCATTTGGTTTTCGGTCAGGAGGAAGGAAAAAGGAAGCAGACCGCTTCGTTGAATGAAAAAGAGTGGATGCCTTTAAAAGAGATTCACCCAATCGACAGTCATACCGCCGTATGGAGTGTTTCGGTCCCTGAAGAACATGGAACAGATATGGCTCGACGGGTGTATGACGCCTTTGTTGGTGTGAATCATCATAAATTTCCGCTTGCCTATTGAAAGTCACTCGAAAGCCTGCCCCTTGTTATATTTAAACGGGGGCAGGCTTCTTCAACCATCAACACCTAACCCTATTTACAAATGAAGGATTCGAGTGGGGGAGTTATGTACAAAGTTCAATGATAGGAAGGTATAATAAAAAGGCTCCAAGTAAACTTGGAGCCTTTTTAATGATTGAAAAATTTAGTTGATATACATGCCGACGCCAGGACCGAATGGAATGCCCAGCAAAGCAAAAGCAAGCAATAAAACAATCCAGACACTTAAGAAAATAACAGCATAAGGCAGCATTAGTGCAATCAAGGTACCGAGCCCGGCTTTCTTATCGTATTCTTTCATAAAGGCTAGAACGATAATGATATATGGGTTCATCGGCGTAATGATGTTTGTAGATGAATCGGCGATACGGTATGCGGCCTGAATGAATGCCGGATGATAGTCCAGCAGGTAGAACATCTTCAGGAAAATCGGTGCTTCGAGTGCCCACTGGGCAGATCCACTGAAAATGAACATATTCATCAATGCGGTCAAGAAGACGAATCCGATCACAACTGGAAGTCCTGTCATGTTAATCGATCCTAAGAAGTTCGCTCCGCTGACGGCAATCCATGTGCCGATGTTCGTCCAGTCGAAGTAAGCGATGAATTGGGCAGCTGCGAAAATCAGGACGATGAAACCGGACATTTCTTTCATGGCTTCTCCCATATAGCCTGAGATATCGCGTGTGGAAGTGATTTTCTTAACCGTAACCCCGTAAGCAACGCCAATAGTGATGAAGAATAATAGAATGATAGGGACGATTCCACTCAAGAATGGAGAGGGGATGATTCCTCCTTCTTCATTTCTCAACGCTGATCCAGGGATGGCAATGGCGACGATTAGGATAGCAATAAATCCGAGAGCGGCAAAGACAGCATTTCTAAATCCGCGTTTTTCCAGTTTTGTACTTTCCTCTAACTCTGTACCGCCTTCCCCTTCATATTTACCTAGACGAGGTTCGACGATTTTTTCAGTAATTAACGCTCCAGTGACGGATAGGACTACAACAGAGACAATCATGAAATACCAGTTATCCACAGGTGTGACGACAATGTTGGAGTCCAGGCTTTCCATGACTTCTGTAGAGATTCCAGAAAGCAAAGCGTCTGTCCCGGCAATGATGATGTTGGCGGTGAAACCAGAACCTACACCGGCAAAACCAGCGGCCAAACCGGCCAAAGGGTGACGGCCGAGCGTATAGAATACCATGGCAGCTAGTGGTGGGACGATAACAAATGCGGCATCTGAAGCCAGGTTACCTAGAATACCGACGAAAATAACGGCATAAGTGATCAAAGATTTCGGTGCTTTCAAAATCGTGCTCTTAATCGCAGTTTCCAATAAGCCGACCTTGTTAGCCAGTCCAATACCAAGCATCATCGCCAACACGAGGCCGAGCGGCTTGAATCCAGTGAAATTTTCGAGCATGGAGGTGAGGATATATTGTAGTCCTTCTCCTGAAATTAAGCTTTTAATAGCGATTTCTTCCCCGGTACCCGGCTGTGTTGTCGTAACGCCGAAGAGGGAAATGATCCAGGAGCCAATGATGGTAAAAACAGAGAGGTAAACAAACAGCATAAACGGGTCAGGTAGTTTATTCCCGACCTTTTCCACGCCGTTTAACAGCCTGGAAAAACCTTTTGCTTTCTTTGTAGAGCTTTGATCATTCATGTTAATCATCCTTTCTATATTTTAGGAAAAGTTCCTTAATTGTTCCGTAAAAAGAAGGAAGAAGGGAGGAAGGGTTAATCCTCCTTGAGAAAACGGAAAACTTTTCTCGGTCTTCCTCGTTCGCCGGACTGCTGTTCTCCAGCTTGTTCGACGATTCGTACCCGTTCCAACTCTGCCAGAATCCGTCTTCCATTGCGTTCGGTGCTTTTCAACCATCGGGACAAATCCTGGGGAAGAAAAGTGATCCCGATGGTACTGCTTGGAATAAGCGATCAGTTTAGAAATCACGCCAGGGGGCTGAGATTGGCTTCTTTCATTTTGTTTTGCAAGGTATGACCAATTTCGGTGGTGTGGTAATTGAACGTCTTTTGTTGTTGTTTCAGTGAAATGGATTGGTCTTCATCGACGATGAGAAGAAGAGGTTCCTGCTCATCCTTGATGTGACGGAAACCGATTCTGACATGATTTTCTGCTTGAGATACGGTCTCGCCAAAACCGATCGATACGCGGGCGGTCAAATTCGTTTGCAGACGAATATCTTCAATGAGTGTGAAGAGGTCTGCTTCCGACTCTTCGCTCAGCTCCCCACGAGTTGTGAAAATGAAGAAGAGTCCGTCTCCCAGCTGCATGACAGAACCATTGGTTTTCTCGGCAATGGATAGCAATTGTCTGCGTACGTCGAGTTCCTGGTATTTGGTTTTGAAAGAGTAGTAGTTTTCTTCAGCGTGGGACGCATTCATCTCCACACGGCAGCCGATGATGGCTACCTGAGAATTTCGGAAATGCTTGGATTGGGCGCGTTCCTCTAAAAACTGAATGATCATTTTGATCGACAGGTACGAAGGAGTCACCCGGAATACGGGTACATTTCTCTCTTTCAGTTCTTTGTAGACCGCCTTGATCGATGTGATCACGACTTCTGTTTTCCCTTCTTCGTATAGTTGGCTATGAAACGCAGTCAGTTCATCCGTGTGGCGGACGTTCTCAAAAGGAAAGTTTTCGTAATCGAGTTCATCCAACTGGTAGTAAGATAAGATTTTGTCAAATTCTTCGTTGGCGATTGTATCGATACTGACTTTTCGGTAGACATGGTTCGATGTCAGTTGAGCTTCCAATAAAATTCCGAAAAAACTGGATCCATGAAGGGGTGGATAAGCACTTTCTTCTTCTGTAATTAAATTGTTTTCCATCGCATAGGTGTGGTTAAGGACGCCTGAGAAAAACCATTGATCTACGTGATGTCGATGTTCCTTCAGGATGTCTTTTACGTCTGATAATTTTTCATACGCATGAGGATAGAAGGTGATGTGTTCGAATTCCTCTGCGACATACATAATCTGTTCGACGGAATCTTTCGGTCCGATGACTCCGATTTTGGTTTTCATCGATCTTCACTCGTTTCTGATTCTAAATAAGCAGCCAATACGTTGGTTCCCTTATTTAAATCTTCAATCGACGCATGTTCTCTCGGATGGTGACTGATGCCTTCACGGCAAGGAATGAAGATGAGTCCTGATGGCCAGCGGGTCGCCATGTTCATGACATCGTGACCGGCACCACTGTCCATGGAGTGGGCGCGATAGCCTGTATTTTCGGTTATTTCTACTAGTTTCTTTTCAATCGAAGGATTCAGATGGACAGAATCATTATCGACGAGAGTGTGGACGTGAACAGAGGAATTCATCGTTTCACAGTAGGAGCGAATTTGATCGGCAAGGCCTCGTTTCAGTTCATCATCAACACTTCGAATATCAATACCCAACTGAACTTCTCCATGAATGACGTTCATGACGTTGGGAGAGAGATGGACAGTACTTACGGTCGCTACAATCGGTGTGGTTTGATCCTCATTCAGTTTCCGTGCTTGCTCTTCTACATACGTAATGAGTGGTGCAGCTGCGACAAAAGCATCAGAGCGGTTATGCATAGGGGTCGTCCCGGTATGGTTGGCCATCCCTTTGACGGTGACTTGCAAGCGTACGGGGCAGGCGACTCCTCTCACGATCCCTATCTCCGCTCCGTTCTCTTCAATCTGCGTTCCCTGCTCGATATGAAGCTCAAGGAAACTTTCGATGTCGTCGGTAGTTTTTTCTGCCTGATCAATCGAGTCCCATGATAGACCATAAGATTCGACGGCTTCTTTAATGGAGATTCCGTCAGCATCGACGACCTTTCCAAGTTCGTCTTTTTCGATCATTCCGGCGACAGCTTTGCTTCCTACCGTGGATACGCCGAAGCGGGCGGACTCTTCTGAAGCAAAACAAATCACATCGATGTTCTTCTTGGGCTTGAACCCTTTGTCTTTCAGACGTTTGACAGCAGCTAAGCCAGTCAAAACTCCGGCAGCACCATCGTAGCCTCCACCGGAACTGACAGTATCCAGGTGGGACCCGACCGCAATGGTAGGCGCGTCTTCCTTTTCAGCACTCCATCGTGCCCATAGATTGCCGGCAGCGTCTTGTGTCACGTCAAGGTTCAATTCAGCGGCCACTTTTTTAAATGCTTCGTGCGCCTTTTTTTCTTCCTCGGTATAGCTCAGTCTGGTGAAGCCGTTCACCTCATCCATCTGGTCGGTTACGTTGAGTTGTAATAGTTTATCTTCTAACCATTGTTTCAAAGCGAATTTCCTCCTCTAATTACATGTGCATAGGCAGCCAATGCTACGGGTAAAACGGCCTCTTCGAAATCGAAGGCAGGGGAGTGGTGGTTGGATGGCAAGTGTGTGCCGAACAACATATAAGTCGCTAGACCTCCACCAGCTTGGACAGCATTCATCATAAAACTTGCATCCTCTGACCCTGAGACTTCCGCCACTTGATCGATGTTCTCAATCCAGGAGCTGTTTATACATGTGTCCTGGATGAAGGGGATCAGAGCAGTGTCTCCGTGCATTTGTTCTGTCTTTCCTACGAATTCGATGGCCACTTCTACGTTGTACATTGAAGCGGCTGACTGGATGATGCGTTCGGCTTCTTTTTGCATATATTCATTGATGGACTTCGTTTCTCCCCGTGTTTCAATCTCCAAGTAACCAGCATCCGAAATGATGTTCCGCCCATTTCCGGCGATCAGCTTTCCGACGTTGATCCGGCTCACGCCTTCACTATGGCGAGGGATGGCATGAAGCTGGGTGGCTGCCGTTGCCGCTGCAAGGAGAGCATTCCGGCCGTCTTCCGGCTTCATTCCTGCATGGGAAGACTGCCCGCTAAACGTGACATTCAGTTTGGAAGAAGCGAGAAACCCTTCGGTACTTGCGGCAATCGTTCCGACAGGGAGGGGTTTGATGCCGATGTGACCGGAATAAAACTGATCGACCCCTTTAAGCCAGCCCTGATCCACCATCGCCTTCGCACCACGACCACCTTCTTCTGCCGGCTGAAATAGAAGAGTGAAAGATCCTTTCCAGCGATCTTTGAAATGAGAGATGAAGGAGGCCAGACCAAGGCCGATAGCAGCGTGGCCGTCATGCCCACAGGCGTGCATGATACCGTTTTCTTTGGATTGGAAGTCGTATTCGTATGGGAAATGTTCGCTGTCCTCTGCTTCCAGAATAGGGAGAGCATCAATGTCGAACCGGAAAGCGAGGTGGGGACCTTCGATTCCTGTATCCCACTGGGCGACCACACCTGTGTGACCACCTTTCATTGTTTCGATCCAACCTTCTGGTACACCATCTTTCAAAGCACGGGCTTCTGCTTTTTGAAGATCCCTGTCTTTCGGAACCCCGGATCGTGAATCGCTTTGTAAAGCTTCTTTCCCTGTATAGATCGCAAACCCCAGTTCTTCTAATTTTGTTGCGATTTTGTAGGTGGTTTGATATTCCCGGAAACCGAGCTCAGGGTGCTGATGGAGCTCGCGTCGCCAGGAGATCAAATCGGAATCTACCTGTTGTATAAAAGCATCGATTTCTTCAATCATGGTTATCCCTCCTGATGGGATAGAGAATGTAGCGTGTCTAAAGCAACTTCTGCTAGAAAGCGGCTACCCATGGGTAAGGCTTTCTCATCCAGTTGGAAACCTGGGTCATGAAGCGGCTTTTGTTCAGACGCGTCGTCGATTTGAGTGCCTAACCAGATGAAGGCACCAGGGTAGTCGAGAAGGAAGCGTGAGAAATCTTCACCAGCTAACGCGGGTTCCACCTCTGGTGTCGCTTTTTCGCCGAACAGCCGCTTGGCGGTATTCCTAGCTTGCTGGGCATAGGCAGGTGTGTTGATGGTAGCTGGATAACCATCGAAATAGTCAATGTCAATCTCTGCATCGAAGGCGTCTGCTGTTTGATGAAGGATCGTGTGGAAACGCTGCTTGATCATTTCCTTTACTTCCGGCTTGTACGTCCGTACCGTTCCTTCGAAGGTCACTTCTTTAGGAATGACGTTGTAGCGGTGACCACCTTCAATTTTACCGATCGTAAGGACAGCTGAATCCAGGGGATTGACGTTACGGCTTACGATGGTTTGGAGACTGGAAATCATCTGATTGGCAATGATGATCGCGTCGTTGCCTTCATGGGGCATGCTGGCATGTCCGCCTCTGCCCGTCACTTTGACGGAGAAGCGATCTGAAGCGCCCATCATCTCTTTGTCCCGGACACCAATTTCACCAACCGGTAATCCTAGCCATACGTGCTGCCCATAGATGACATCCGGCTTGTATTCATCGAATACGCCGTCTTCCATCATTGGACCGGACCCGCCAATCGGAGAAGCTTCTTCGGCTGGTTGGAAAACGAGAAGGACGGTTCCTTCTAATTGTTCCTCTACCTGCTTGAGAGCGTAACCTGCACCGAGAAGCATCGCTGTATGGGCGTCGTGTCCACAGGCGTGCATCTTTCCATCGACTTCTGAAACAAACGTGTGTTCATTCGTTTCTTGAATGGGAAGGGCATCCATATCCGCTCTTAATGCCACAGTACGGCCAGGCTTAGATCCTTGGATGATGCCGAGGACACCTGTCTTAGCAAAACCATTCTTATAAGTAATGCCATATTCCGTAAGTTTTTCTTTAACCAAGGCAGAGGTGTTCACTTCTTCACCGCTTAACTCTGGATATTTATGCAACTGTCGTCGTATTTGATAGATGTCTTTTTCGATGTCGTTGATGTAGGATTGTATAGTTCCCAAAAAGGACACCCCTTTAATTTAGTTTTTGGACATTGTCCTTAAATGTTCCGTTATTTATGTACTATAACAAATAATTCATGAAAATTCACTAACCTATCAGGAAGTTTTCTGAATTTTAATAAGAATAACCAGCTGAGAACCTATATAAATCAAGGTTTGGGCATGGGAGAATTTTTTTGAAAATAATATAGAAATCAGGATAAGGGAGGGTGAACCATTTTGGTGGGTTCAAAATAATTAGATTCATAAGAAAGGGGAACGAAGTAAAAAAAGAAAGTGAGGTTCATAAGGGAGAAAAGAAATGGGGGGAAGCTGTAGGAAGAAAGGGGTGACATCTTCGATAACAAGTTCAGGATGAGTGTACTTATGAGGAGTACACACTCACCCTGTCATCACTCATATTATGAAAGTGACCCTATCGTACGGAGTTATATAAATTTTTTAATGCGACTTGTAAATTCGAATAGAACTTCACCTTAATGGTCGGGAGGTTGGAAGATACCCACGTTTTTGAAAGTATAGGCTTCATTCCAGAAATGGTTGTCTGTACTCCCATTAAGGACAGGGATTGGATAAGTTTGGATAGTTTTTCAAAGAAAACATGGTCTACCGTGGTGATGGTTGAACAATCGATGATCACTTGATGGGCGCCCATTTGAGTTACATTATGTATGCCCCTGTCAAGAATATATTGGAATTCGATTTGGTCCATGATGGGCTGTAACGGGAGGAGAACGATGCCATTAGATAGTGGAATGACGTTTACCGACATGTCTTCCATCCATTTCATCATCCGCTGTTCTTTATCATAAAAGTCGGTCACATCACTATATTCGACCATCGCTCCATTAACCTTTCCATTTTCCTTTAATAAACGTGTGCGAATCGATAAATACAAATTGTATTTTCCCCATTGATAAGGGATTGCTTCAAAAGTGAATTCCTCAGAAGTCCGAACGGTTCTTTCCACATGGCGCACTTCTTCTGGCGCATTAGGAAAGAGGTCATACACATTTTTTCCAAGGACATCCTCTTCTTTTACTTGTAAAAGACATGCACCTTGTTGGTTGATATGAGTAATTTGATAGTCTAAATCAATCGCCATCACACCTAAGGACAGTTGATCGAAAACTTCGTTTACTGGCGTCATATTGCTCCCCCTTAGAACTTGATTGATGAAGCACTCTCTACTATATATTAAGTTCTATTTCCTACGACAAAAATCCTTTTTATATATTTGTATAATACTTGAACGATTGAATCACTATTAGATTCTAGTACAACGTCCATCATTCATGATTTACATAGTAATGTCAAAACTTTTGTTCTATTATATTTTTGTTTGTTTCTCTCCTTGGTCACTTTTACAGGTGCTCATCCCTTGTGATACGTCTTCATGATCTCTGTGATTGTTCCCGAATATATACCGATGAGCATTGGAGTGGACCATGAGGATCAGAAAAAGTCACCCTGGAAAAGTCTTTCTATTTCTTTGACAATCATAGGCATGTTAACGGTGCTAGTTGGTGTTTTCGTTTCAATTACCTATGGATTCATGGAATGGGAAGGGCTTCTCAAAGGGGGAAACATATAAGTGGCTTTCTTGTACCTGTGTTGAACATTTACAGGTTAAGAAAGAATCCATTATATGAAGGGATGTAATCGTGGACATTCTTCCTGCTTCACCATAAAACAGGCCTCCCATCGGGGGCCTGTTTTATGGTTCATTTATTAAAATTCTTGATAAGTGGCAGGATCCTGGTCTTTCATTCTGCCATTGGGCTGAGTTAATAGATTGATCCGATTCATGTCTTCTTCGGTCAGAGAAAAGTCGAAAATCGATAAATTTTCCTTTTGACGATGAGGGGAAGAAGACTTTGGAATAGCGACTGAACCAAGCTGGTAATGCCAGCGCATAATAACCTGGGACATCGTCTTTTCATATTGATCAGCAACGGATTGGATCACTTCATTGTCGAGGATGTTTTGAACGCGGGCCAATGGACTCCAGGACTGTGTTTGAATCTGTTTTTCCTGGTGATAGGCTCTTTGTTCCTCCTGGTTGAAAAATGGATGGAGCTCCACCTGATTCATGCTCGGTTTGATGCCTGTCTCTTGCTCCAGACGGTCCAAATGTTCGGGAAGGAAATTACATACCCCTATGGAGCGAATCAGCCCCCATTTTTGCGCATCGATCAACGCTTGCCATGCTTCCACATATAGATCTTCCTTTGGATTCGGCCAATGGATTAAGTAAAGGTCATAATAGTCCAGCTGGGCGCGGAACAGGGATTCCTGGATAGCCGTGACGGCTTTGTTGTATTCATGGTACCGGCCGGGTAGTTTGGATGTGATTCTTAAATCATTTCTTGGGGTGTGACTGCGGCGGATTCCTTCTCCGACCGTCGCTTCATTTTCATAATTATAGGCGGTATCGATCAACCGGTACCCCACGTCTATCGCACTTTGGATGGCGGAAGCTCCGCGGTTTCCGTTCAGGCGATAGGTTCCAAATCCTAAGGCAGGAATCGTAAGACCATCGTTTAGTTGAATTTCAGGGATTGATTGACTCATCAGGCATGCCCTCCTTTTTTGGCTCTTCTTCTGCAGGGGGAAGAAGTTCGTTCAGTTAATCATCTTAATAAAAGCATAAACATATACCCTTTTACCTTGACTATGGAACCGTAAACCAATGACAGCGTGTACATTGGAAATTTTTTAAAAAAGTTAATCGTCATCATAGATTGAGTGACTTCCCCTCCAGGTAAGACCAAAGGTTATGGTATAATAAAAGTATAAATATTCAGAAATGAATAATAATTCCATTGATAATGAAGAGGTTTTGCAAGAATTGTAGAAAGTATTCAATCATGAATAATGTGGGGGATTTCATGGAAGAATGGTCCGAATATAAAACACTTTTGCATTCACTGCAGGAAGATATCCTTGTCACCAATACAGATGGGACGATTGTCAAAGTGAGTGAAGCGACAGGAAAAGTCTATGACGTCCGCGCCGATGAGCTGCTCGGGAGATCGGTTTATGACTTGGAAAAAGAGGGATTATTTACGCCCCTGGCTACGCCTATGGTGATGGAATCTCTGGAACGGGTGACGTTCGTCCAAACCGTTGCCGACGGAAAAAAGCTGCTCGTGACAGGTTTGCCCGTCTTTGACGATGAGGGGGAACTCGTTCGAGTGGTCAGTTATTCTCATGATGTGACAGAACTCATGGAAATCAAAGCAGGTATGGAAGAAATGACGATCGAGATGGAACGTGTCCGTGACGAGTTGGACCGCTTGAAACAAGAGAAAGAAGAAACGTTTATCGGCAAAAGTGAAGAGATGCGCAAAGTTCTTGCGACCGCAAATCAGGTGGCAGGAGTGGATGCGAATGTCCTTCTTCTTGGAGAATCCGGGGTTGGGAAAACGGAGCTAGCAAGAAGGATCCACGAAAAGAGTAGTCGAACGGACGGACCTTTTATAGAAGTCAATTGCGGGGCCATCCCTGACGCTTTGTTTGAAGCTGAACTGTTCGGTTACGAAGGGGGATCTTTTACGGGAGCGACCAAAGGCGGGAAAAAGGGGTTCGCGGAACTAGCCCATAACGGGACGATGTTTTTGGATGAAATCGGTGAACTTTCCTTACAGAATCAAGTGAAGGTTTTGAAACTGATTCAGAAAAAGTCTTTTTATCCCGTCGGAGGGCGCGAAGAAGTTCAATCCGACTTCCGATTGATCAGTGCAACGAACAAGGAACTGGATCACGCGGTCGATCATAAGGAGTTTCGGGAGGACCTTTATTTTCGGTTGAATGTCGTACCGATCACGATTCCTCCTTTGAGAGAACGTAAAGATGACATCACACCACTCATCCATACCTTTTTGAATCATTTCGCTGCCCGTTACAAACGAAAGCGAGTGTTGAGCAGAGAAGTCATGCACGATTTGAATACATACGAGTGGCGTGGCAATGTAAGAGAACTCATCAATTTATTAGAGCGCTTAGTGGTGACTTCTCCTAATCCAGTGATCTACCCGGTCGATTTACCCGAAGGATATCGTAAAAGGGGAGAGGCTTATTCAAAAATGAATAATTTTGATGAAACATTAGCCGAAACTCTAAATCGAGTGGAAAAAGAAAGACTTGAACGAGCAAAAGAAAAATTCAGGACGACCACGAAGATGGCGGAGGCTTTAGGGATCAGTCAACCTACAGTAGTCAGAAAACTTAAAAAATACAGAATAAAATGAAAGGTTGGCATGTTTCTTGCAATATAAAGGGTGAGGGATGAAAAATTTCCTTTGCCTTTTTTATTACTTTTATAAGGAGTGGAATACATGGAAGTGAAACAGACGGACGACTTTGAGAAGGACTATAGGGAATCAAGGCCGGACAGCTATCGAACCAAAAGGAACTTCCTTTGGTTCATCATTCCTTCGTTATTGGGCGTATTTTTATTCTTATTCCCAATCCCATATGGAGGGAAAATTACGATCGGTGTTGGTGTTCTCGCAGAAACGGTACAGGCATACTTAGAGCCCGTTCTACCAGGGTTGATGACTGGTATTTTAGTTGTATCCGCCATTGTCCCGATTTTTGCAAAAGCATTTCAGCCTTCAGTGATCATGAACCGTCCATTTATGAAACAGCTTTTTTATATTCATCCTTTCTGGTTGGTGACAAGAATCCTGGGAGCTGTATTTGCTCTTATGACGCTTTTTGCAATCGGTCCAGCTGTCATCACGTCTGAAGTGACAGGGGGGAACGATGCTCTATGCCCTTGTCCCGGTACTAGCTGCCTGGTTCCTATTTGCAGGGGTTTTGATGCCGTTACTCATGCAGTTCGGTCTGATGGATTTTATCGGCACCATGCTCCGCCGCGTGATGAGACCGGTGTTCAAGCTGCCTGGACGTTCTTCCATCGATGCGCTCGCTTCCTGGGATGGGAGCGGGGACAGTTGGTGTCCTCATTACCACACAGCAATACGAAGAGGGTTACTATACGAAGCGAGAAGCCTCGATCATTGCCACAAACTTTTCCATTAATTCGATTGCTTTCAGTTTGGTCGTGATCAGTTTTATCGGACTGGAAGAATATTTTGTTCCTTTCTATCTGACTGTCGTTGTCGCAGGATTGGTAGCCGCGTTTATTTGTCCCCGCATTCCTCCTTTATCCAGAAAGGCGGATACCTATTATGAAGGGACAGGCATGAGAATTTCTGAAGACACCCCTGAGGGAGTTTCCAATTTCCAATGGGGAGTGGAAAAAGCGCTCCACAAAGCCTCAGAAGTGAAGAGTTTGAAGGAAGTTGGGAAACAAGGGGCACAAACGGTTCTTGATATTTATTTCGCCTTGATCCCACTAGTGATGGCACTTGGAACCGTAGCCTTAATCATTGCGGAATTCACACCATTTTTCACCTATTTGTCGATGCCGATCGTTCCTCTCCTCCAATGGATGGGAATTCCTGAAGCTGGCCAAGCGGCCCCTGCCATGCTCGTCGGGTTCGCTGACATGTTCCTGCCGGCTGTCATCGGTTCGGGTATTGAAAGTGAATTGACACGCTTTGTAATCGCCGCTGTATCGTTGACGCAGTTGATTTACATGTCTGAGATCGGTGTTCTCCTCGTCAAATCAAAAATACCGATTTCTGTTTTAGAACTGGCCGTCATATTCCTGCAAAGGACTGTCATTACTCTGCCGATTATTGTTGTGATTGCCCATTTCATATTTTAAATAGCATGTACGAACCAAAGATAGAGAAGGGGATGGAAAAATGAAACCGACATTCGATCAATTGTACACACGTTTACCAGACTTGCTCGCACCCAGCATGGCGAAAGATCATCCCAATTTACCGGTTGTGAAAGAGGAAGGCTGCTATTACTATGGAGCCGATGGGAAAGAGTATTTGGACTTCACTTCCGGCATCGCCGTAGCCAATACCGGGCACCGGCATCCGAAGGTCGTGGAAGCGATTAAGGAAGGGGTGGACCAGCTCATGCATGGGCCTTCAGGGGTCATCATGTATGATTCGATCCTGCGTGTCGCGGATCGGCTGCAGGGAATCCTACCCGGAAACCTGGATTGTTTCTTTTTTGCTAACAGTGGAACAGAAGCCATTGAAGGGGCACTGAAGCTAGCGAAATATGTAACGAAACGACCTTATGTCGTTTCCTTTACCGGTTGTTTTCATGGTCGTTCGTTAGGAGCTCTCGGTGTCAGTACTTCCAAAAGTAAGTATCGCAGATTTTTACAGCCCAATGGTCTGACTTACCAGGTTCCTTATGCTGATCCGAAGAGCTGTCCGGAGGGGGAAGATCCTGCTGTTTATTGTGTGGATCAACTGGAAAAGGATGTTGAAATGCTGTTCGACCATCAAGTGACCCCGGAAGAGGTGGCGTGTATGATCGTGGAGCCGGTTCTTGGGGAAGGAGGGTACATCATTCCTCCGAAAGAGTGGCTTCAAAAAGTACGCGACATTTGTGATCAGCATGGGATCCTGTTGATTTTTGATGAAGTGCAGACCGGGTTTGGACGAACGGGAGAATGGTTTGCTGCTCAAACGTTCGGCGTAACCCCGGACATCATGGCGATTGCCAAAGGCATTGCATCAGGCATGCCGCTCAGTGCTACGGTGGCTTCGAAAGAATTGATGAGCCAGTGGCCGATGGGAACGCATGGAACGACTTTCGGCGGTAATCCGCTCGCCTGCTCAGCAGCACTAGCCACGCTTGACGTCATAGAAGAAGAGAACCTGTTGAAAAACACGAGAACACTTGGTGCTTATGCCGTAGATCGTTTGGAGGAGTTGAGGAAAAAACACCGGGTCATCGGCGATATTCGCGGTGTCGGACTTATGATTGGCATTGAAATTGTCGATCCCGTGACCGGACAACCAGATGGGGCCGGGATGATGCGTGTCCTTGATTTGTCTCTTGAAAAAGGGGTGTTGTTTTACCTTTGTGGAAAGCACCATGAAGTCATTCGGATGATTCCGCCACTTGTTGTATCTCAAGAAGAGATCGATCGGGGGCTGGCCGTCTTTGAAGAAGCTGTTGAGGAGTATGAAAAAAGTTTAGCGGTACGAGGTTAAGGTGCGAATCGGACCAAAAGGGTGATGATTCGTGGCAAAGAGGGTGGCGAATCGCACCAAGAAGTCGATTGAGCTGTCCAACAAGATTATAATGAAAAGCGCAGATCTCCTATAGCTAGGAGATCTGCGCTTTTTTAATGAATCATCTAAAAGGTTAAACGCACCTAAATCGATAATTAAGTATTTATAAATGATATATTTTTATTGATAAACGATAAATGTGGAGGTATGATGGAAAAAGATATTAGGAAATGAGGTGCTTTTATGGAACGTGGATCGACTCTCTTTTTGAAAGTGGCGGTCATCTTGATTGGTCTGCCTGTTCTTGCGTTGTGTATATTTTTTGTTCCTAAGTTTGCTGACTATACAGGCGTGCTGCTGTCTGATTTTCCAATCATTGAACCGGTCGTTTTCATTTATATGTATGTAACCGCTATCCCTTTTTACATGGCGCTTTATCAAGCGTTTAAGCTTCTGAACTATATTGACAGGAACCAGGCGTTCTCAGACTTGTCGGTCAAAGCACTGAGGGTGGTCAAATTTTGTGCCATCACCATCAGCGTCCTTTACGTTGTACTGATGCCGGTGATCTATACGGTCGCTGAAATTGATGATGCTCCGGGACTGATTATGATTGGGATGGTCATCATCTTCGCTTCTACAGTCATTGCCGTTTTTGCTGCTGTCCTGGAGAGGCTTTTACAAGAAGCGATAACCATCAAATCTGAAAATGATCTAACGGTCTGAGGTGATCAACATGGCGATTATTATCAACATTGATGTAATGCTTGCGAAAAGGAAAATGAGCGTAACCGAGCTTTCGGAGAAGGTCGGAATTACAATGGCGAATCTCTCTATTTTGAAAAATGGCAAGGCGAAGGCCGTCCGCTTTTCAACCTTGGAAGCGATTTGTAAAGCGCTGGACTGTCAGCCTGGGGACATCTTGGAATATCAGGAAGACGAAGAGTAGGAGGGGTCGGATGCGAGCAGTGAAACAACTCTTACATTTTGGTTGGCAGCAGGCGTGGTCCTGTTTGTTTCCTGTCGTTATTTTCGCTTCTTTGGCAATCACCAAATGGGTGCCACTGCCTTTTTTGCCGAGGTATGACTGGCTGCTGATCATCTGCCTGCTGATGCAGTGGTGGATGGTGCGGTCTGGACTTGAAACACGGGATGAATTAAAAGTCATATCATTGTTTCACGTCATCGGGCTTGCACTCGAACTGTTCAAGGTTCATATGGGTTCCTGGTCTTATCCGGGAGAAGGATATTCAAAAGTTTTCGGCGTCCCATTATACAGCGGGTTCATGTATGCGAGTGTGGCGAGTTATCTCTGCCAGGCCTGGAGAAGACTTGAGGTGGAGCTCGTGCGTTGGCCATCTTCCTGGCTCGTCGTTCCTCTGGCATCTGCTATTTATTTGAATTTTTTCACCCACCATTATTGGATCGACATCCGCTGGTGGTTATCAGCGCTCGTGATTCTCGTTTTTTGGAACGCCTGGGTCCACTACGAGGTCAACGGTACACGTTACCGGATGCCGCTCGCGCTTTCGTTCGTTCTGATCGGCTTCTTTATCTGGATCGCAGAAAATATCGCGACTTATTTCAGCGCATGGGAATACCCGAATCAGGCGGATGCGTGGAGTCTTGTGCATTTAGGAAAAGTGAGTTCGTGGCTGTTATTAGTAATTGTGAGTTTTCTTATTGTAGCGACTTTGAAGCGAGTAAAGAAAGGTTCTCCTGAGAGAGCTGGACTCGGAGGAGAGGAAAAAATCTCAAATGTACAAAATCGTAATGAAAATGGAAAGTTATATTTGTGAAGTTGTCCTCGAAGTAAGCCGGGCGTTCCTTTCATTTCGTTACAGGGTTGGAATTTAAGAATAATACGCTTTTGCTGTCCCCTTAACAGGCTTTACTTTTATCAGCTTTGTTTCTGCACATTTTTTGGAAGGATTGTCTAAGATGTAAGCATAAGGAAGCGGCTGGATGAACCAGCCGTTTATTTGTCTATTAAAAAGTAAAAATGAGGAAAGTTTATGAATCTTGGGTTTCATCTATATGTAAGACGAACAGGTCCATCGATTCGTTTATTGTAAATGATGCGTAAATTCAGAATTCGCTCCCTCCATTTATGGTACGTTGAGAATTGTGAGAAAAAATGAATGGGGGATGGAAACGTGAAGAGATGGAAGCCGGGATTTATTGCTGTACTTATTTTTGTATTAGGATGGACGAGCATTCCTGTCGGGCATGTAACTGAGGCTGCAGGAGCAAATGATGTGGTCATAAGTGAAGTAGCCTGGATGGGAACGAATGTGAGTTATAACGACGAATGGATTGAACTGTACAACCCGACTGGTGGAGATCTTTCACTGGAAGGCTGGACGCTGAACGCAACGGACGGATCGCCTGTAATTTCATTAACAGGTACGATTCCTGCTGGAGGCTATTATTTACTTGAACGTACGGACGATTCTACTGTTACGTCTGTAGATGCCGACTTGATTTACACAGGTTCCATGAGTAACTCCGGTGAGGTGCTTGAGCTGAGTGATGGGACACAAGTCATTGATTCTGTTGACGCCTGGTATGCTGGTGATAACAACAGTAAAGCTACGATGGAACGCATCGACCCACAATCAGTGGGGACGGATGCTTCGAATTGGCGTACAGCGACGGATACATATGCAGAAGGACTTGGAACGCCCTCTGCAAACTCTTCATCCGCTTCAGAAGGATGTTCAACAAAGACTGAACAATTGAACAATGTGAGCGAGTCTGCTGGAAGCATCAATGTATACTTCAACAAATGTGCACATGATGACTATGCGACCTCTGGAAACGAAGCGAATTATAACGTGAACTTGGAAGATCGCCTGATCAACCGAATCAATCAGGCGACGACGTCGATCGATCTTGCCACCTATGAAATCAACTTACCTGGCATCATTGATGCTCTAATGGCAAAAGCTGCTGAAGGGGTCGATGTACGCGTGATCGCAGATGCGAAAGACGGCAGTGATCCTCATTATACAGAGCGTTATCAAACGATGCGTTTGTATGTGGAAAAATTGGTGCGTGGACAGGACAATGTCATCGGAACAAGCGATGATACGACGGTGTTTTCTGATTCCATCATGTTTGCTGTGGAAGACCAGGCGCTTCGGGAACAGTACGGGCTTCCTACTTCGACAAACGGGATGCAGGAAGTGACCGTGCAAGTCGGAAGTGGCACAGAAACGGGATATAAACTTGCCGATGCCGAACAAAAAGAAGAAGGCAGCTATTACTCGCCGGGACAGCAGATGCACAATAAATTCGCTGTCATCGATGGAACATGGGTATTCACAGGAAGCTGGAATTTCACCGTAACCGGTTTATATGGATCAGAGGAAAACATGCAGAATGATGTCCTTGGAGGTAACACCCAACACGTAGTGGAATTGAATTCAACAGCCCTCGCTGATGTTTTCAAAACCGAATTTGATGAAATGTGGGGAAGTGCGACTTTGAACCCTGATCCAGCTGTTTCGAATTATCATGGGCGAAAAGTGGACAACACGCTTCATACCGTGGACGTTGGTGGAAATGAAGTGGATGTGTACTTTTCTGCAGGTGATGATGCCGTAGGACAAATGACTTCCTATGTGAAAAATGAAGCGGATTACAGCAGTTACTTTTCTATTTTCGCCTGGAGTGATCAGGCCCTTGTCGACGAATTGAAGTACAAGTGGGAAGGTTCATACAATGACCTGGAAGGTAGTTTGACAGGCTTTGATGTGCGAGGTGTATTTGATCAAAGCTTCTGGAACCAATGGTGGTCTGCTTCGATTGAAATGACGGGCCGTACCGCAAGCCAATCTTCAACGAACAACCCTAATGTCCGATGGAATCATGCCGCCCCTGTTTATGAGGATGCGGAAGATCGTAAAATGCATGCCAAAACGATGTTGATTGATGCTACACATCCGTCCAGTGATCCGACCGCCATTGTCGGCTCTACAAATTGGAGCACAAACGGAAATGATATCAACGATGAAAACATGCTGTTTATCCATGATGAAAGAGTAACGAATCAATTTTTACAAGAATTTTATGCCCGGTATGAGGCAGCGGGAGGAGAGATTCCAACTCCTTAAATGAGAAGAGGTAAAGGTTCCCCAGCTTACACAAGCTGGGGAACCTTTTTATCATCGATCCTTTAAAACTCTGTTGTCCAGAAGGGTTCTCTTCCTAAATGATGACATCAACCCAGCTTTTTTTCATACAATATGTTGGGGTGAGTAAAATGGCGAGAGTGAAATATACGGATTCAGATGTAGCTTTGATGGCTCGGATGATGCGTGCAGAAGCTGTAGGGGAAGGGAAACAAGGGATGCTGTATGTCGGAAACGTTATTGTGAACCGTGCTGCAGCGGCCTGCCTGGACTTTGCGGATGTGAGGACGATTCGGGAAGTCATCTATCAGGTCCAGGGAGGAAATTATTCTTTTGAAGCCGTACAGAAAGGGAATCTTTTTTACAATCGGGCTCGATCAACAGAAAAAAGATTAGCCAAGAAGAATCTGGATTATTGGAGAATGCACCCGGCAAAATATGCCCTATGGTATTTCAATCCAAATGCCACATGCCCTCCTACATGGTACGGACAGCAGTTTACAGGGAGATATAAAAATCATTGCTATTATGAACCTGTAGCTGGAACATGTGCAAGTGTTTACGTTTAAGAAAGCTATCGTTCATACGGATAGAGAGAAAATTTGAAAAGCGCAGTCCTGCAAAGGGGTGCGCTTTTTCTGTGCCTCTTGAGTATTGTTAAGGGGTTTGAAATAATTGGATTCAGGTCCATTGTCTATCATGCTGAAGGGGATAGGGCATCGTGATTCTGTTTATAAGGAAAAGACAAGGGAAAAGAAGTTGATTACGAGTCGTTTTTGAATGGTTATGCGCTAGATCGCTCAAGGGTATAGCGTCGATATGCGTAAAAGTGGAAGTTGTGAAGGAGTGGGTTTAATGGAATTTGAATTCAGGCCGATCAAGATGGAAGATGTGAGGCAAATCGATTCATGGAATTACGATGGCTTTGTAGAAAAAGTGGTGATGAAGCCTTATTTTGATTCCTATAAGCAAACAGGAGAATTAAAAGGTCCTGGTGGCTGTGAGGGATATGCCGCTTTTCTCGACGAGGCAGTTGTTGGTCTGTTTGAATATCATGTAAACGGGGGCATCATGGAGATCGGATTGGCCTTGAGGCCTGATTTGATTGGAAAAGGTCTAGGTGCAACCTATGTAAAGCAGGGCATATCTTTTGGTATTCATCACTATGACCAAGACATGAATGAGGTACGGTTAGAGGTGGATGAACAAAATAAAGCAGCCATTCGTGTTTATGAAAAAATCGGGTTTAAGACAGTCGAGCAGAAAGATCGTGATATCGAGATGCGAATGGTCTTATAAGATTTTCTTATCCTGAAGCGGGCAAACCTACTAACAGTGGGTTTGCTTTTTTTGATGGGGAGAATGGGAACCTATCACAACACCCCATGGCACATTTTTCTTGCATGCATAGGATGCCATCTTTGATAGTATGGTTCTAGAGAAAAGGAGCCATGAACATGGATACGTTTGTATTCATTCTCAAATACTTGATGCAAGGGTCCATCATAGTTAGAGATGCCCTGCTCATTTACTGGTTTCAGTACAAAGAAGAAGGAAAAAGATGGTGGGAAAGAATAACATGACTGAGCTTGATCATGATCATAAAAATAAAAAAGGTAAATTTCGTAGATTTTTAGATGGTTGGCTGGAAGGATGCGTGGGAGTGGGATGTCTTTTCCCTCTCCTTACTTGTGCGTCTTTATCGGCAGTGTCCCTATGGATCTTTTAATATCATAGATGAAAGGGATAAAAAGGATGAACGTAAGCAGCGTTCATCCTTTTTTAATGATTTCTGATCGTGAGACCTCTCTAATTTTCCTGGCAATTGCATGAGGGCATTCCAGGCACTTCGCCGCTTGATGGCTCCAGTCTTTTTTGGTTGCACTGCTGCTCCAAGGTGTTCAACAATAATCCTTCCACAATCCTTGACTCTGGCGTCGAGTATTGAGGGTCGACATAATTCTTTTCTTCTAGCGGGTCTGTCGTAAGGTTATAGAGTTCATATTGAGACGGAACAGGTTCTGTTTTTGTTGTGGTTACACAGCAGGAGCATTGTATGTCATCTTCTACCTCCATGGCCTTTCCTTTCTTCTGCAACGTATCACTACACCTAGGGTCACTCCAGAATTGGGGGTTGTCGTAATAGCGGGCGAACTTCCACGTTTCTTCCTCGTGATTCTTCCCGGTTTTGATTTTTGTAATGACGGCTTCAATGTGATTCGGCTGCACAACGGATTCATAAGGGATCCCGGCTGCAGTCGTCTGATTCAGCCCTTTGGTAATGTCGTCATCACTCATAAAATAGAGAGGTTCGTTGGCTCTGAAAAAGTGAGACCTTCCTTTGATCAGAGGGGTCAAATCCCTTCCGACCAGGGGTTGGGCTTCGTTGTGGGAGCGGCTCAATTTCTCTCGGATTTGACCTGCATCGATCCCAGCAAGTCCGAGCATCGTAGGCAGAAGATCGACATGGCTCGTTAACATGTCTGTCTGCTCTGTTTGGGAGAAAAGTTTCTTGCTATGGATCATAAGCGGGACGTGAATGGATTCTTCGTACATGTTATACCATTTTTGATGAAGGCCGCCGTGGGCTCCAAGCAATTCTCCATGGTCCGATGTGAAAATGACGATGGTATCTTCATAAAAGGAAGATTTCTGCAGAGCTCGAAAGACTCTGTGCATGTCTTCGTCCGCCTGCTTTTGCAGACTGTAGTAGAGTTTGCGATAAAAGGGCTGGTCGATGATGGGCTGCAACGCTTGTGGATACGTTATTCGATAACTTTCCTGCGCATCTGGTTTCGTTGAAAGAGATTCTTGCTGAGTAGGTGCCGGCGGGATTTGGGGTAGTGTTGGATCGATATTGAATTGGAACGCTGGTGAAAGAGCAGTCAGAATCCCATACAGTGCGATATCATGCGGATTGACGAAGGAACACATGATGAACCAGGGCGAATCTTTTTCACTGGGCTGTTTCTCCAGATCCTGGATCAGCTCGATGGTTTCAGTAGCATAAACCTCATCCCGTCCACTGGTTCCGAGAGCTGCCGAAGAGCCGGAATTACGCGGATTCGATCCGTGGGGTTCAGGTCCAATCCACCCGGAAAATCCGAAGCGGCCTAATCGGTCTGCATCCTCGTAAATTTTCTCCTTTTGTCTATTAGGCACTCCTGTGTTCGGGTCATAGCTTGGAAAGGCATTTTTGGTCCCGGGTACTAATATGTCCTCATCGGAGGCGTGCCATTTTCCTTTCCAATACGTCTGATAACCAGCTGCACGGAAATAATCCCCGATGGTCGGTACTGTGTTTGGATCGAGCCAGAAAACATCCGGATCAAACGGTCCTTTCGCTACTCCGGTGGTTTGTGTTACTCCGTGAAGCGAAGGGTATTGGCCGGTGTAAAGCGTAGCCCGACTGGGAGAGCAGGCGGTACTTCCGGCATAGTGACTCAAAAACTCCATCCCATTCTTACGTAATAAGTTCTGGGTCACTAAATTTTCTTTCCGCCATTCTCTCAATTCCTTTGTTTCGTACACAGATGGATACCTTTACTGGTCGACCATCAAAACAAGGATGTTCGGCCGCTTCTTTTTCTCCATATCTACCACCCCTTCATTCTAAGACCGTGTATTGTTCTAAATATATGTGGATGAAAGGATTTTATTTGGCCCGAAACCCTGTCATCTACGAAGGTCCATTCAATGTTCTCTCCTTCTCCTTATTGGTTTGAGAGCAAAAAAAGAACGTAACTGTTAAAAGTTACGCTCGATGACTCGCCCATTCACGGCTTGAGGTGATGCACACTTTATTTCTGCCTGTTTGTTTTGCATCATATAAGGCAAGATCGGCTTCTTTGATTAATAATTTTGGTTCAATCGTTGTCTCATTGTAGCAGGCAAGCCCAATGGAGACCGTAATATGAATCACTTGCCCTGTAGTTAACAGGAAGGAGTGACCTTCAACTTTTGTCCTGATTCTTTCACTGATATCCTTGGCTCGATCTGTCGGACAATCTAATAAAATCACTGTAAATTCTTCTCCACCATTCCGGCTCACAATATCGAAAGATCGCACAGTGTTTTTCAGGATCTGGGATAGTTCAATCAAAACCTGGTCACCTTCTTTATGACCATAGGTGTCGTTTACCTTTTTGAAATGGTCAATATCAATGTATAACAGAGACAACTTCTCATCTTTATGTATGGCTTGAGCCGAGATCTCGTTGAAGGATTGGTCGAACTTGCGCACATTGTTCAATCCAGTCAAACCGTCTGTTGCTGCTTCAGCTTTGTATTTATTCAACAAGTTCTGACTTTTACGGACGAATTCGATGACATAGAAAGAAATAAAACCAGCCGAGTACGAGATGATCCAAAAAGATGGAATCAAGAAGGTCAAGGTACTTACGTTTCGTAAAAGATAAACAATCATAATTGTGAAAATCACATTCGATGAGGTGAGTGTCCAGAAGATTTTAATCCGCTTGGACATGCTCAGTCTAGTGATGGTCAATGTGATGAGGGTAATCGAAACGATTAGGAATAGAGCAAGCAGGGATGATGTGTTGAATCCAATAAGGAAGCGGCCGACGGCGACGAGGCACATGGCTGCAATCCCCGGAATGGTCCCTCCGTAATAAGCGACGAGAATGACCGGGATATGACGTAAGTCAACAATGGTGCTGTCGAAGCGCATGCTGTACTGCATAAGGACATTGCTCAAGACTCCCGCCAGAATCCCTGAAACCATTTTGTTCTTGAATGTTGAAGACCGGCTTAAGGGAGCGGCCTGGGTCGTTTGGGTATAAACGAATAATGATGCGATCAAAAGGGCTAAGTTGGATATTAATTCTTTTAAAATCAATGGAATCACCTATGTATGTGAAAAATTTTCCTCGTAGGTGAGGCAATCGATCTGATCCTCACACGATTTCTGTCTCTATTCTAATGCTCCGAGGAAGGGAAGGTTTGTTTGGTACAGCCTGTGTAGTATTATATACTTTTCTTATAAAGGAAGAAAATAGAAAACTCAAAAAAGCTGCGTTCGGTGTAAAAGATTCCAAGACCGTTTGCATCACCGCAGGAGGAGGGGACAAGATGAATCATTCATCGAATATAGAAGAATGCCCAAAATGTGGTGGAAGGGAATTAGGGAGAGGAAAGCAGAACGGATACGCTGTCATGCTTCCTGTTAATAAAGCCATGTCTTTTGGCTCTGAAGTGGAACACATCCTCTGCACAAGCTGTGGATATATCATGGAGAGCTATGTGAAAAAGCCGGAGAAGTTTAAAGGGACGATAGAATAATGGAGGGATCGCCATGCATGTGAAAAGCGGAGTATCCTCCAGAACGACGCGTAGCAGGGGAGGAGTTTCCTGTCTTTTTGTTTAATATATCCTGAGAGGGAATAAAAGGATTATAGACTTGTATGGAGTGAGTGCTTATGTCAATCTACCAGGTAAACGACTGGCCCTGGTCGGATATTCTTATCGTATTGGGCTTCTTATTGTTTCTATTCTTGATCCGTTTGGGATTGAGCTTATTGATCAACCGGTTATTCCGGGACAGGGGAAGTATCCAGAGAGCAGCCTTCTCTTTGATCAATTGGGTTGTGTTCAATGGCCTGCTTTTATTCGTGATTTTCTATTTCTCTGATTCCGCTTGGCTCTTGTTTCCGCTATTCACTATCGGCCAAGTAGAGATTACATTATTTTTAATCATTATTGCCGTACTGATCATCACCTTTGCCTATAGACTATCAAAGGTTCTGAATGAACATCTGCTGCCATTTTTCTTTGAGCGTCATCATTTGGATAAGGGTATCCAGTTCACGATGGAACGGATCGTCCATTATGTCATCATGGTCGTCGCGGTATTAGTCAGTTTGACCACGGTCGGCATCGATTTGAGTGCCCTGACTGTTTTTGCCGGGGTCTTAGGTGTGGGGATCGGTTTCGGAATGCAGAACATCGCTTCTAACTTCATATCCGGATTGATCCTCCTCTTTGAACGACCGATAAAAGTCGGGGATCGAGTGCTTATTGATGATGTCATCGGTGATGTTGAAAAAATCAGTATGCGGGCGACGGTCGTCCGTACGCTTGAGAATGAGCACATCATCATCCCGAACTCTTATTTTTTAGAGGAGAAAGTAGTGAATCGTTCGTTTGCGGATCCGAGACTTCGTTTGACGATTCCAATCGGGGTGGCCTACGGAACAGATGTTCAAAAGGTGAAAAGAATCCTTCTTGTGGTCGCTGAATTAGCGAGGCAGGAGCATTCCTTCGTTCTGGAATCACCAGCCCCTTACGTGAATTTTAAGGGCTTCGGTGATTCATCTTTGGACTTTGAACTGTTTCTCTGGATCTCCGATCCGAAAGAAGTCATCCGGATGAAAAGTGAGCTGAACTTCTCCATTTATGAGCAACTGAATGAAAACGGGATTGAAATTCCTTTCCCTCAAAGAGATTTGCACATCAAATCTGCCCCTCCATCTTTTCTAAAAGGGCAGGATGAGGACTCTTGAGAGGTTCGTGAGTTTAAGCCTAAGTTTTCAATGAAGGCTTATGCTTTTTTTTGGGTTTATAAATGTAAAAGAAATTCTCGAAGCTCAGTGTGGAGTACAGGAAGTTCAAATCCCCATGAGAAAACATACCTGCCATGTTTTCTCATATCCCTTGATACCACCAAAGAATAAAATCAATGTCTTTACGAACACTATGAAAAAAGGTGGAAACTTCGTGAAAACAGCAATTATTGGGGCGGGACTTGCCGGTCTTTCGTGTGCATTGACATTGGAAAAACACGGGCAAAGCGCCGATATTTTTGAACAAGGGAAGGAAATAGGCTTACGTTATGATATTGCGGAATTAATGACGCCTATTCTTCATGCACCCATCAACGACTCAGTAAAATTCTTTTCTGAAACCTATGATATCCACTTAAAGCCGGCCAGCAATGTACAGAAGATCTATGTCCATTCAGAAAATGAATCGGCCTATGTAGAAGGGAAAATCGGTTTCATCAATATGCGGGGGAAATATAAAGACTCCTATGAGAAGCAATTAGCCCAACAGCTGGTGCATAGCAAAATCCATTATGACAGCCATGCGGTTTATGAAAACATCTCAAAAGAATATACCCATGTCATTGTAGCCACCGGCGACCCACAGGATACACAGCAGATCCAGCCCTATGACATAGCCCTTCCTTCAGCTTTTGCCGGTGCTATCGTAAAAGGTGATTTTGTCCGTAATGAGGTACATACCTGGTTTAATAACGATTTCGCTCCCAAAGGTATGGGCTATTTGATCCCTCACTCCAAAACAGAGGGGACTCTCGTAATCGTCTATCCGCAATATGAAGACGAGTGGCTGGAGAAAAGAAATGAGTTCTGGGAAACCATGGTGAAGGAAGCCTCCCGTACCCTGAATCAGGAATTAATCATCGAACATGAATTTACGATCTCCGATTACATGGTAGGGAAATGCCATTATCCAAGAATCGGAAACACGTTCTTTGTTGGTAACTGTCTCGGGGCCATTACTCCATTCTTAGGTTTCGGACAGACGGGATCTATTCTTAGTGGTATTTATGCAGCACTCGATATATGCGGGCAAGGGGATTATGAAAAGCTATGTAAACCGCTCTTGAAGGATTATGATCAATCCCTCGTACTCCGCAGAGGAATTGAACGGTTAAGCAACCATCAACTGGATTTAATTACGAAGTCGCTTCACAATCAGGTGGTAAGGAAGATTATCACTCAGCCGAATTTGGGTGTGTTGAAAGGACTCAGCCACTTGTTGAAGCCTTTTACTTCAAAATAAACGGGTTACACTATAGTACAATAGAGGACGATTATTCATATGAATAATCGTCCTCTTTATTTTTGAAGGAAGTAAAAAAGTATGGGAAAGAATAGATGTATGATGTGAATAATCTGAAACGGTTTTCTTGCATAATCGTATACATAGGGGGAGTTTTGTGATGTTTTAAGGTTTCTTTTGTAAGAGTGTTTAAGGGAGTGAAGAGGATTAAACAGGATAAGGTTAAACGTACATAGAGATAGACGACTATGGGAGGTGGGCTAATGAGTGAAGAAAAACCTGAAACAAAGAGGGAAAGATTCAGACAAGAAGAATTAAAAAAAGATCCTTCAGGAAGTTTTCACGGCGGGGGACTTCCTGACTTGGTAGGGAATTTAGGGTGGAAAACGACTGGGAGTATCCTTCTTGCTTTGATAGCGGGATTTATCCTATACGGCCTTTTTTTTCGTTGATAATCTATTTGTAATAATGAAGGTAATTATAAGAAGGTCATTTCTTCATCAAAGAAATCGCCTTTTTTTTGTGGGAGCGTTTGTTAGGTGTTCATTGAGAATGGAAATACCGAGGTGGTAGGATTACCTATATCCATTTGGGCTGATGAAAGGGAGTGTTGTTCTGGCAAAAAGTAAGTTCATCCTCTATGGATAAGCGTTCTTTTATTGGAAGTTTTATCGGAATTTCAATAAGTCAATTTTTCATTATGTTTCGGGGTGACAAGGGTGACACTGATTAGGATAGAAAGGAGCTTTCTTATAATCATTGATGCCGCTTTTACTATATCCATAGTGGGTATCGTGAATAGAAGGGGTTTAAGCTGCGAGTCATAAGTAATAAGGGAATTCAAAGAAGGTGCTGCTTTCTGCTAAGAAACAGGTTGGATTCTTATCTTGAAATTCTCCGCGCAGCTATCTATATAAAACCTTCATACTTTGGGCATTATGAAGAAGAGGTGATTCTATGGATAAGGATGAATTAAAACTCACTTCTGCCGAAATCGGGACATTGTGGGGGCAGTATGTAAATGGAACATCCATTCAAATGGTAAACAAATATATGTTGTCCATTATAGAAGATGAGAAAATAAGACAAATATTCGCAGATTCAATTAAAATTTCAGATAATCAATTACAGGAAGTAGAAAGGTTTATAAAAAAAGATGGGTTCCCGGTTCCGGATGGATTTTCAAAATCAGACCTTAATGAAGGCGCAGGTCGATTGTTTTCTGACATCTTTTGTTTACACTATTTGCATATTATGACGCTGCACGGTCTAATGGGGCATACAACCTCACTGAGCTCTTCTGTCAGGAGAGATGTAAGAGATTTTTATGAATCTTGTAGTGATGAAGCTATGAGTATGTATCAGCGAACTACGGACTTGCTATTGGAAAAAGGCCATTTCCAAAAAGATCCTTACTTTTACCCTGAAACAAAACCTCAATATGTTACAGGACAAAAGTTTATTCATGGTTTTTCAAGCGGAAATCGCCCTCTAGCTGCAACAGAAATTATTGCGGTCTCCCTCAATTTAAAGAAAAAAATATTGGAAAAATCACTCTCTATAGGATTTAGTCAAGTTGCCCAATCAAAAGAGGTTAGAAAATTTTTGGAGAGTATGCAAAGTGCATCCAACAAACAAATCCAATCATTAGGAAATATCTTAAAAGGAGATAACTTGCCTGTTCCAATGTCTTGGGAGTCAGAAGTTACCACTTCACAGGATTCCCCCTTTTCAGACAAGTTAATGTTGTACCACATGGGTTTCTTATTACAAACTGCCCAATCCTACCATGGGTCAGGTTTAGCAACCGCCATGCGAGTCGATCTCGTAGCCACTTATGAAAAAATCATAATAAAAAATATCATGATCACCAAAGAGTGGTTTAATCTGATGACCAAAAATAATTGGTTGGAACAGCCACCACTTGCCCCAAATAGAAAGGAAATAGCAAAAGAAAAGTAAGTAGAGCTTCTGACAGAAAAGGCTTAGCAAATTAGGTGAAGTTATGGGAATTGGTTATTCTAAAAAAAGTAAGCAATTAGAAGTTTTATTATGGAGTATTGCTCTGCCGGGCTTTGGGCAATTGCTGAATGGCAAATATATTAAAGGAATATTGTTAGTGATCTCAGAACTGCTTGTTAATGTAATGGGAAACTTCAATAAGGTCATTATTTTGAGTTTTAATTTAAAAATTGAGGAAGCAATCGCTGAAACCAATTACATGTGGCTCATGTTTTATCCGTGTTTATATTTCTTTTCGATATGGGATGCCTATAAGGATGCTGGTGGTGGGGAGGAAAAACCTTTTGCTTATTTGCCATTTGTATCCTCGGCCTATTCTGTCACAATAGGTCTAATTTTTTCTTCCAAATTCACTTTTTTTGGATACTTCATTGGTCCATTATGGCTCCCAGTTCTCTTTTTGCCGGTTGGTTTAGGTATTGGGGAGAGTGTAAGAAGGTTATTATTGAAGTATCACCCAAAGGAAACCTTCTAAACTTTCACTTTCTTATTGGAGAAACAGACTCCAATTGCGGGGGAACACAACAATTTAACAGCCCATAATCAATTATTTTCCCTATACCTTGTAAGTTTGTATGTTTCTCTTCTATATCAAGTGCTGAAGTTGCTATACTTGTAACAACTTCATGTAAGAAAGGGAGAGGCAGATGACGAAACAAACGATTGGTTTCATCGGTGCAGGTGTGATGGGGAAAAGCATGGCACGCAACTTGATGAAGGCAGGATATGATTTGAATGTGTTTACGCGTACGAAAGAGAAGGCGGACGACCTGTTAGCGGAAGGTGCGAACTGGAAGGAAAGTGTGACTGCTTTATCTTCACATTCTGACCTAA
The DNA here is from genome assembly GCF_020524085.2 of Halobacillus litoralis. Classification (NCBI taxonomy): domain Bacteria; kingdom Bacillati; phylum Bacillota; class Bacilli; order Caryophanales; family Bacillaceae; genus Halobacillus; species Halobacillus litoralis. The sequence continues at coordinate 3,459,823 of NZ_CP129016.1, read as the reverse complement.
TCATTACGATTGTGGGGTATCCGAGCGATGTGGAAGAAGTGTATTTCGGTGGAGAAGGGATTTTGGAGAATGCGAAGCCAGGTTCCTACGTCATCGATATGACAACGTCCTCTCCTGATCTGGCACAGAAGATTGCTGAGACAGCTGAAGCGGATGATATTTATGCGTATGATGCTCCCGTATCCGGTGGGGATGTTGGAGCCAAAAACGGAAAGCTAACGATAATGGTCGGCGGCAATAAGGAGCATTTTGACGAAATCCTTCCTGTTTTTCAAGCGATGGGCGAAAATATCGTCCTCCAAGGCGAAGCAGGAGCCGGCCAGCATACGAAAATGAGCAACCAAATCGCGATTGCATCCGGCATGATGGGCGTCTGTGAGGCGATTACATATGCAGAAAAAGCCGGTCTTGATCCAAGGAAAGTGTTGAACAGTATTGCATTCGGTGCCGCTGGAAGCTGGTCGTTATCTAATCTCGGACCAAGGATGATTGATGGAAACTTTGACCCAGGCTTTTATGTGAAGCATTTTATTAAAGATATGAAAATCGCCATTGATTCTGCGGAGAACATGCAGATTCCCGTCCCTGGATTGAAACTTGCGAAGCAGTTGTATGAGGAACTGAGTGAAGCAGGTGGAGATAATGATGGAACGCAGGCGTTGTATAAGTACTATCAAATGATGACGCCAGTCTCATAGAAAAGAGTCCTTGAGGAGATGAAACTCCCAAGGACTCTTTTCATATTGGTACGAGTGAAGGAGGTCCTGCTTTCCAAATAGAGAAAACGATCAGGAAGATTAGTTCGGATTTCCTTGAATTGATCTAGCCTTAGCTCACTCGTTGAAGAGCGGGGGCAGAAGAATTGGGCGTTACATAAATGATTTCAGGGGTTTATTCTTGACCTAGAGTTAACTCTAGGCAATATACTGCATGTAAATCAATCACATTTGACTTGAATGTCTTTGATTTTTTTGGCACAGAAGTAGAGTGCCGTTCAAACACTAACTAAAAAAAGGGGATGTTCTCATGATGTTGAAGGATACGTATCATCTATCAAATGGAATCGAGATTCCTAAATTAGGTCTTGGAACATGGATGATTGACAATGACGAAGTCGCACAGGCTGTGGTTGATGCTGTGGAAATCGGTTATCGTCATATTGATACAGCTCAGGCGTATCAGAATGAAAGTGGTGTGGGTGAAGGGATTCGCGCTTGTGGTGTGGACAGAGAAGACTTGTTCATTACGACAAAACTGGCTGCAGAAGTCAAATCATATGAAGAAGCTGTTTCAGCCATTGATCAATCGTTAGAGACGATGGGACTGGATTATGTGGATATGATGATCATTCACAGTCCACAACCATGGAAGGACTTCGGCGGTGAAGATCGTTACTTCGGAGGAAACCGTGAAGCATGGAAAGCTCTTGAAGAAGCGTACCAAGCAGGCAAAATTCGTGCCATTGGTTTATCAAACTTCCAAAATGAAGATGTTGAAAACATTCTCAGTGCTTGCACCGTCAAACCGATGGTCAATCAAATTCTCGCTCATATCAGCAATACACCGTTTGAATTGATTCAATATACGCAGGAACAAGACATTCTCGTGGAAGCTTATTCACCGATCGCACATGGAGAATTGTTGAAGAACGAGAAAGTAGTAAACCTTGCAGAGAAGTATGGGGTTTCTGTACCTCAATTAAGCATTCGGTATGTTCTGCAGCTTGGACTTCTTCCGCTGCCTAAAACGGCAAACCCAGACCATATGAAGAATAATGCGGATGTAGATTTCACAATTTCCGATGAGGACATGGATTTCTTGAAAAATATCGAAACCATCAAAGATTATGGCGAGGCGAGTGTCATGCCTGTATTCGGTGGGAAGCTGTAATACTCCGAATCTGAAAGTTTTACTAAAAACATCGAATTTGGAACAGCAAAAAGAGGCCGAGAGATCGGTCTCTTTTTATTTGAATATAACCCCGCCAGTTTCTAAAAAAAGACAGGAGCGTCAGCACCTGTCTTCTAAACTGATTCACTTGTACGCTGGTTATGAATTCGTTCGATAGCTCCATATCGCTTCAAGAGATCGACTTCTATTCTTAGAAATCTTCGTACTACTGAGATATATCTATTTTTTTCAGTTCCTTTGCAGGGACCCCTCCGACCATAACGTTCGATGGAACATCTTTTGTAACGACGGAGCCTGCAGCGATTATTGCTCCATCCCCGATGGTCACTCCCTGGACCACCGTAACATTCGCCCCGATCCAGACATTATTTCCGATTTTAATAGGAGCGGGGTGGAGCGTGCTGCGTTTCTCAGGATGGACGTCATGATTCAACGTGGCCAATACGACATTATGTCCTACAAGCACTCCATCTCCAATGGTAATCCCCCCTTGATCTTGGAATCGGCAGCCGGAATTGATGAAGACATTCTTCCCTACTTCGATGTTTTTGCCGCAATCGCTGGAAAAGGGAGGGAACATAGCGAAACTGCTGTCGACTGGTTTTCCAATTAATTCTGAAAATAGTTCCCGCACTTTCTCCGGCGGATGGTATTTCCCGTTCAGCTCTGCAGTTATTTTCAATGCTTCCTGTGATACCTTATGCATCACTTGATGGACCTTAGATCCACCTTCTACAGTCTTGCCTTCATTCAAATGGTCTAAAAATCCGTTGATGTCCATAGGAGGCCTCCTTATTTCATTAGTAAGATCATTACTCCCATTCTACCCCTTTGAGTGGACTCTAAGGCAAAAAAGGGGGCTGGACTGGTTACAAAGCCTTGCCTGTTAGACGAGAAAAAAAGTCAATCTTTCATGAAAGATTGACTTTTCCCGTTTCTTATTTCCTTTTACAAATGGTCGTACCAATCATCGTCGACTGGTTCCATCCACTCGGTTTCTCCTGGGGTCATGGCTAAGTGGACAAACCAACTTTCGTTTGTCGCTCCGTGCCAGTGTTTTACATTCGCCGGGATATTCACCACATCGCCGGTTTCGATGAACTGGGCTGGTTTTCCTTCTTCTTGATACCAGCCTTGCCCACCCGTAACCAACAACACTTGCCCCACTGTATGCGAGTGCCAACTATTACGGGCTCTCGGAGCAAAGGTTACATTTCCGATGGCGGTGTTGAGTGGCTTCTCGTCTGTAAACACCATCTGCTAGTAAGCGTCACCGATGAAATTTTCTGATTCGACTTTCTGTCCTAATGGAAAGATCGTGCTGTTCCGTAACTCTTCCTTTGCCATGTTCATAGCCTCCCTTTACCTTTAATTAAGTTCAAGGAAAAGTATAGACCTTCGTGTACACTTTAAGGCAAGGGGTAAAATGTAAAAGGAACATTTGGCCGTACCCTTGACTTAAAGTTAACTCTAAGTAGTAATGTATAGGTAGAAAATAAAAAGAACGGGGAATGCAAGTTTTACGAGAAGCGAATGATAAATAATCGTAAAATATAACTTAAGGAAGAACGGATGTAGGGACATCATTATGAATTTGTCCCGGAAATGAAAATGACAATGAGGATGTGTAAACGATGGGGTATCGTATTGGAGAACTTTCAAAACTGATCGGTGTCAGTGAACATACGTTAAGGTATTACGAAAAAGAGGGTTTAGTTGTACCAGATCGTGACAAGAACAATATTCGTAATTATTCCGAACATAATAAATTATGGGCAGAGTTTATCCTACACATGAAAGAAACAGGCATGTCTATGGAAGACTTGAAGAACTATACGCAGTTATGGGAATCAGGAGAAGAAGGTACAGTGGCAATGATTGATATCCTGACCAACCATAGAGATAAAGTGAAGAAGCAGATAGAGATCTACAAGAAAAATCTAGAGCTTTTAAATAAAAAAATTGATTTTTATCAAAGCAGTTTGGAGGAAAACCGGTCTGCGAATTTGTATGAAACGTTTGTAGACAGAAAGGGAATGGATGAAGAACAAAAATAGTACAAAAGGGTCTGTTTAATGAAGTATTTGTACGTTGAATGCTCTCAACTGTCCCTATACCTGAAATTGAAGATATAGAGAAAAATAAGGAATTCAAACCCAAATACATGAGTGAAGCTGAATTTACACGAATGTGGAATGCTGAAGTAAGGAAGTAGTGGGGGTTGAATGAATAGTAAAAAGCTTTCATTAATGAGTACCCCATAATAAGAGGGGGTGCTCATTTTTAGTATATAGAAGAGGGATAATGTTTCTTTTATGGGGGGGACAGCTTTGTTTATAACATGATAAGAAGCGACCGCATAACGGTCGCTTTACGTTTTGTATTTTAGGATTTTCAGAATGGACTCGTAACAGGCCGTACGGTAATAGTCATGCAGTTGATCGTCATCTCTCATCAGCCATTGAATCAAACTGCCATCAATCATGCAGCGGATACTTATCGCTGTTTGTTCTACATCATCAACATCAAAGATTTCTTCTTCCAATCCTTGATGGATGATCTCCCTGCCGATGGACCAACAGTTTTCGTAGAATTTTTGGTTGATCTCTTTATACGATTCGTTATTTTTCACTTGGGATAAAAAGTCCAGGTACACACGGTAGAAATTTTTATTTTCTTCCGGACTGATGAACACGCGGTCGATGTAAGCTTCAAGCTTCCCTATAGCTGTTTCCTGTTCACTGATGGATGCGGCTTCTTTTTCATAGATGCGTGTCGTGATCCATTCGAACAATTGCGTGAACACATCGGATTTATTTTTAAAGTAATAATTCGTGACCCCTTTGCTGACATCGGCATAATCGGCGATATCCTGTAGGGTGACGGACTCATAGCCTTTTTCGGTTGCGGCTTGGAAGGCAGCTTTTAATATCTGTTTGCGTCTCTGTTCTGCTTTTTTTGCCATTTTCTAATCTAACCTCCATTGGATGCTCTGTTTATTATACAAGAAAAGGAGAGGATATTCGAATCTTTTATACTGACTGGTCAAAATAAATTGACCAGTCAGTATAAAATGGTCTATGATAGATTTATAAACTAGTAAATGAGGAAGCAGAAAGGGGAAATGAACGGATGACAAAAGAATTCAATGCACTTGTCGTGAACAAAACAGAGGAAGATTTTTCAGTGAATGTGGAATCGTTGACTTTGGAAGATCTGCCGGAAGGGGATGTGACGATTCAAGTCCACTATTCCAGCGTCAACTATAAAGATGGATTGGCAAGTATTCCGAACGGCAAAATCGTTCAGTCCTATCCTTTCGTCCCTGGCATCGACCTTGCCGGGACCGTCGTCTCGTCCGATGATGACCGCTATCAGGAAGGGGACGAGGTTGTCGTCACCAGCTATGAATTAGGCGTTTCCCACTATGGTGGATACAGTGAATATGCACGTGTCCCTGGCGATTGGGTCGTCCCTTTGCCGGAGAATATGACATTGAAAGAAGCGATGGCTTTCGGTACAGCAGGATTCACGGCAGCTCTATCTGTCCACCGTCTTGAAGAAAGCGGCATTACGCCGGAAGACGGTACGATTCTCGTTACTGGTGCCACTGGTGGTGTCGGCAGTATGGCTGTTTCTATGCTCGCAAAGCGTGGCTACCATGTGACAGCAAGCACAGGAAAAGAATCGGAACATGAATATCTGAAAACATTAGGCGCAGAAGAAATCATTTCCCGGGAAGAAGTGACCCCTGAGAAGATCCGCCCGATCGGTAAGCAGAAGTGGGCAGGTGTGGTCGATCCCGTGGGAGGAAAAACACTGGCATCTGTTCTGAGTAATACGAAATATGGTGGTGCCGTTGCTGTAAGTGGTTTGACTGCCGGGGTGGAAGTGCCGACAACGGTGTTCCCTTTCATCCTTAGAGGAGTGAATCTGCTCGGCATTGATTCCGTTTACTGTCCTAAAGACTTGAGAGAGAAATTATGGACGCGTATGGCTACGGACTTGAAGCCGGATGACTTAGGAGAAATCGAAAAAGAAGTTTCTTTAAAAGAACTTCCTGATACTTTGTCTAATATTTTACAAGGAAAAGTAAGAGGAAGAACGGTAGTGAACATCCTTTCCTAAATGGTTAAAAGGGTGTGACCGTCTCCTCTTTAAGTTAGAATCAAACCATTTGGAAAGCGCAACCCTTCAAAGGGTTGCGCTTTTTTTCATACATCTTGAGTATTTGGAAATCGTTTGAAATAATTGAAAGGTACATTACTAAATCGATGACCTATAGATGAAAGGGTGCTTATCTATGAATTCAAAACAGGACAGTGCGGCATTTTCCAACAAAGAACGAGCGGTATCTTTTTTGGAGCAAGTGGCAGGTGGAGAGGTAAGGGAAGCGTATCAAAGGTATGTCCGTTCTGATTTTTCCCATCACAACCCCTACTTCCAAGGTGATAAAGATTCTCTGATGAGCGCAATGGAAGAGGACGCCGCCAATAATCCTCATAAGACGCTTGAAGTCCATCGTGCGATCGAAGAAAAAGATATGGTCGTCGTTCATTCTCATATTAAACAACATCAGGAAGACCCGGGAGTAGCCGTTGTCCATATCATCCGCTTTGAAGAGGGGGAAATCGTGGAGTTGTGGGACATCGGTCAGCCGATTCCGAAAGACTCACCGAATGAAAATGGTGCTTTCTAGCCTAAGGTGTCGTTAGGGTGGAATCTGTTTAAAGGACTGATCCGCAATAGTGAAGGTGGAACAAATGGAAAAATTAAAACGAATGTACATGTGAATAGCAAGGAGGTTCAAGCGAATTCCAATGCTTGATGTTCAGATGGAGGGATTTTCCTAACCGGGATTTCCCTCTTTTTTACCAAAGAGTATTGTCTTAGACAGAATCCTTTGAAATAATTAAGTAGAATCGCAAGGCTTGTCAGAGAGTTCTTCTTTAAAAAATGATCTCATGGTGAATTTTGAAAGGGGATACATAACCTTGAATACAAAATACTTAGACTTACTTGCTCAAAAATACGACAGCGAAGAAAAAGTCGTCACTGAAATTATCAATCTGAAAGCGATCCTAAACCTGCCAAAAGGAACCGAGCATTTCGTCAGTGATCTGCATGGGGAATATCAGGCCTTCCAACATGTACTGAGGAATGGCTCAGGGAGAGTCAAAGAGAAAATCAGGGATCTTTTTGAAGAGGAATTGCCAGGAAAGGAACTGGATGAATTCGCGACACTCGTGTTTTATCCCGAAGAAAAAATCAAGCTGATCAAGAACGGTTTTGACAATAATGAAGAGTTGGAAATGTGGTACACGCAAACCATCGACCGTATGATCAAGCTTATTTCCTATGCTTCTTCCAAGTACACACGTTCCAAGTTGCGGAAGGCCCTGCCGACGCAATTCGTTTATATCATAGAAGAACTGCTCTACAAGACGGATGACATTACAAATAAAGAATCGTACTATAAGAAAATCGTTCAACAGATCATTTCCCTCGGTCAGGCGGACAAGCTCATCAGTGGTCTTGCTTATGCTACACAAAAGCTAGTGGTGGACCACCTGCATGTTGTGGGCGATATTTATGACCGGGGACCGGAGCCGGATAAAATCATGGAAACACTCATTCATTATCCGTCGGTTGATATCCAGTGGGGGAACCATGATGTTTTATGGATCGGTGCTTTTGCCGGGTCTAAGGTGTGTCTTGCCAACATCCTTCGCATTTGCGCCCGCTATAACAATCTGGAAATCATTGAAGATGCGTATGGCATCAACTTAAGACCGCTGCTCAACCTTGCCGAGAAATATTATGACGATCATGCGGCGTTCAGACCTAAGATCCATACCGATGACAAACCGTCGGATCATGAGCAGCTGCAAATTACAAAAATGCATCAGGCGATCGCGATGATCCAGTTCAAGCTGGAGAGTTCGATTATTAAAAGACACCCGTATTTCAACATGTCTGAACGTTTACTGCTTGAAAAAGTGGATTATGGCCGGGAGGAAATCACCCTCCACGGGAATACCTATCCGCTTGAAGACCCTTGCTTTTCAACGATCGATCCAGAAGACCCGAACCGTCTCCTGGAGGAAGAAGAGCAGGTCATCGAGAAGCTGTTGTTTTCCATCCAGCATTCAGAAAAGCTTGCCAGACACATGAAATTCCTCGTGAAAAAGGGCAGCCTTTACTTGAAATACAATGGCAACTTGTTGATTCACGGGTGCATCCCGGTCGATGAAGAAGGAAATATGGAAAAAATGACGATCGAAGACAAGTCCTATGCCGGGCGGGAACTGCTTGATATTTTTGAGCATTATCTACGCCATTCGTTTGCGAATCCAAAACAAACGGATGATCTCGCGACAGATATGGTCTGGTATTTATGGACGGGGCAGTATTCGTCCCTGTTCGGAAAAAGAGAAATGACGACATTCGAGCGCTACTTCATTTCTGATAAAGCCACCCATAAAGAGAGGAAAAACCCTTACTACTATTTGCGGGAAGATGAGGAGGTCTGCCGGAAGATCCTTGCTGAATTCGACCTCAACCCAGACCAGGGCCATATCATTAATGGGCATACACCAGTCAAAGAGATCGAGGGGGAAAACCCGATCAAAGCAGGCGGGAAGATGGTCGTCATCGATGGAGGCTTTTCGAAAGCCTATCAGTCGACGACAGGAATTGCCGGGTACACCTTATTGTATAACTCTTTCGGCATGCAGCTTGTCGCCCATAAACGTTTCAATTCGAAGGAAGAAGTGCTGCGGGATGGAACGGATGTATTATCTGTGAAGCGACTGGTAGATAAAGAGCTTGAGAGGAAAAAGGTGCTGGAGACGAACGTCGGAGAAGAATTGCTTCAGGAGATCTATATTCTGAACAGTTTGATGGAATACAAGTATATGAAATAAGACGATGGAAAAAGGACGGTGGCTCACGTGGAGCCATCGTCCTTTTTTAGTTTTTCTCTGTGTCAGGCTTCCGTCCATGAGGTGTTTACCCAATGGTCGGAATCAGCCATGGTTTACCACTTGATGCTGCAGCTGCATCCGACAATGATCAATAGAATAAACAATACCACAATCAAAACAAAATTGTTTCGACGTGGACGACAGTGGTACATAGGAGCAACCGGCATGTGAGGCATATTGGCACCCATATAAGGTGCGTTCACATTAGCACCCATCGTGTACGGAGCATTAACATTTTCCATGTGAAAACATCCCTTTCGTTTTGTTTCTTTGTCACTATATTGTACTCGCCTAACAGAAAGTTGAGCCCGTCAACCTTAAAAATGGGTGCATGTCACGGGTGTACGAAAGAGGTGGTTCATCTTAATGGATTCACGCTCAGGGGGGCACTTCCCCGGGGGTATGGACACTTCTGCTAATTGAACGGTGCAAGTAAAAGGTGTAGTTCCGAGTCAGGTAATCAAAGCCATCTTCCCCTCTCATGGAACACATTGCTAATAGTTATTTATATTTATTCATAAATAAAATACTGGGTCAAAAGTAGTTATTCACTTATACCCGACTTCTAAAAAAATAAACCATGACACAAAAGATACATTCCACGTTTAAAGTAGGCATTTTTACCCGTGGGGAGTGTTCATCATGGAAAGCTTATAATGAAGGGCTGTTCCAGGTGACCAACCATGAATTCAATACTTGGGTTTATAGATTAACTCATATAAATACTGCCTGAAGGACACGGAAGTCTTATTGTGGTGGACAAGGAACGGCCTTGTTTTATGAATCGTCCGTCCAGCTGAGAACCTGGCTAATGACTGTAAGGAAGGGCGGGTGATCAGGCCTGATAAATAAGCGGATTGCTGGCTGTCGGGTCTTCTTTTTGTATTCAAACCTTCAATCATCTTTCCTTCTGTCCGGATACTGAACCCATGCCCGAAGAATACATCATCACCGAGGGCGATTGCGTTCACACCTCTGAACCATGGAGTACTCGGGCCCACATCAGGATTGTTGAAATACACGACATCCCCCGGAATATAATGATTGGCGAAAAAGGAGTACAAGCCGAGGTCATCATCGGTGTGCCAGCTATATAAGTAAAGGTTTGGAAAGAGAGTGTTGAAGGAAGAGGTGCCCATCGTTTTGAGGAGACCGTGATAATAGTTGATGACACAAGCGGTCGCACACTCGAATTTATATTGAGCACTGTTTTTGAAAATATCACGGATGGCATCAGCAGGGGAAACCTGCCGTCTCAGCAAAAATCCGCCGGCAGTCGTCAGTTGCCAATATTCAGGATTGCAGCGCGCCGTACGAAAAGTGGCAAATGTTGATTCTCCTTCGTCCATTTCTTTTGCGCTGACAATGATGTTCTTTCTGCTTTTAACTTCAAACATGAGTTCCTTTTCTGATGAAAAAGAGTAGAGATTTGGAGTCTTTTGTAAGGCTTCTATGATCGTCGTTTCCGTTGTATCTGCTTTCCACGAATCACCTGGTTGAAAGGGCATCCCGGATACCTGGATCATACGGTTCCTCCTTTGCGAAGTGAAACATCTGTCCTTGTACCTATCGTATTCATAAGAGAGAAGGATAATGTTCAAGCATGCAGTCTAAAGTTTTCGATCCGAATTATTGGTTCACCTTAAATGTGGATAAATTTGGTCTTTTCACACGAAAAGTAAGATCGGAAAAATAAAAAAAGTAAGGTGAAGAGTAAGATAGCGTTTTCATACAAAGGTTTTATTTCAATTATGTTACTTAACTTTATATTTACATACTAATTATGGGAGTTTCACCCGCTTTTAGGCATGGGTGTTTATTTACCGGAAAGAGAAGGTCGATCCTTAAAAAGTCTTGACTTATGTAAATACAGTGTAAACGCCTACCTACCTTCCGCTTAGTTTTTTAACTCATTAAAACAGAGGGAAAAGGCGCTGTGACACTGAAAAAAATCTGATATTCCCTCCTTATGACCTACAAAAACCCGCCTCTGATATCGTTTGCTAATTATTCAGACAATGAAATAAGCTTGAAATGTGGATGTTATGCCACAAAAACAAAAACGAGGTGATTGCTTTGAAGAAGAAACAGCGAACGAAAAATGTGGGCAGAAGTTTAGCTACGGTGACGGTAGCGACAACACTTCTACTTCCGGCTGTCATTCCGGAATCCAATGTACAAGCGGTAGCGGATACCTACCCGGAGAAAGAGTTGGACAAGGCGGCGGCCATGCAGCAAAAGCTTATGGTTCAATCGGTGGAAACAGTTGAAGATGGTGTGAAGATTGTTTTATCCGATAACTATAAGGCTCACATCAAGCTTAAGACTGATGACGTAGCTAAAATTTCGATCTTGAAGCAGGGAGAAGAGGAAAAAGAAACGGCTGCGATTACAGAAAACGATTGGGATACTCCAAATTTTGAAATGGAAGAAGATGATGAGACCATTTCTGTTTCTACTGATGAGATCACCGTGAAAATTAGTAAGAAGCCGTTTGGCATCAAGTTCCTGGATAGTGAAGGAAATGTCATCAACCAGGACAACCAGGAATATGGTGCAGGTTATGAAGAAGGAAAACCATATGTGTTTAAAGACACATCGAACGAAGAAGCTTTCTATGGTTTTGGAGAGCAGGCGGGTGACCTGAACCGCCGTGGAGACAGCATGGGTATGTGGAATAATGATGCTTATAATTATAAAGAAGATACAAAATACTTATATACGACGATTCCGTTTTTTATCGGGCTCAAAGATGAGAAAGCGTATGGAATCTTTTTTGATAATAGTCATCGCTCGTATTATGAGATGGCTAGTGAGAGCGATGATTACTACTACTTTTACGCCAATGACGGTCAACTATCCTACTATTTCGCCTATGGACCGGAAATCCAGGATGTGTTGACGCGCTACAGTCAGCTCACAGGGACGATGCAGCGACCTCCGAAATGGTCGATTGGACTTCACCAGAGTAAATGGGGATACGAAACAGCGGATGAGATCAAAGGAATTGTAGAGAAGTACCGTGAAAAAGATATCCCACTTGATGGGGTACACTTGGATATCGACCACATGGATGGTTACCGCAATTTCACTTGGGGAGAAGACTTCACTGAAGATCCTGCCGCTTTCAACCAGTGGCTTGAGGATAAAGGTGTGAGTTCTGTTGCGGTCAGTGACCCTGGTATTAAAGTGGATGAAGGTTACTACATGTACGATGAAGGTACAACGAATGAATATTGGGCTAAGAATCCGGACGGCTCCCCTTATGTTGGAGAAGTGTGGCCTGGAGATTCTGTCTTCCCTGACTTTGCTAAGGAAAATGTCCGTGATTGGTGGGCGGAGAGCCACCGTCGTATCTTTGATGCAGGGGTCGATGGCATTTGGAACGACATGAATGAACCTGCTGTATTTGACACACCTACAAAAACTCAACCTCTGGATGTACAATACGGAGACATGCTGCACTCCGAATTCCACAACATGTTTGCTCATTACGAAGCGATGTCCTCAGACAAAGCCTTCGATATTTTAAAACCCAACAAACGGCCGTTTGTTCTTACACGTGATATGTACGCGGGATCTCAACGCTACAGCACACTATGGACAGGTGATAACGAAAGCTCCTGGGAATCCATGCGTTTAGCTATTCCGATGAATAACAATGTCGGTTTATCCGGTGTACCATTTGTCGGAAATGATATTGGAGGATTCGCCAAGCGTCCGAGCCCTGAACTTTTCGCTCGTTGGATTGAATTCGGAGTCTTTGTTCCTTTCTCCCGTATTCATGCCGATAACGGTAGTACGGTAGCCTTCGATCCGGATGCGAAGGATATTCCAGGGCAGGAACCATGGCAGTATGGCGAAGAAGTAGAAGCCATCAGTAAGAAATATATTGAGCAGCGTTACAAGCTGATGCCATACTTGTATAATGCCTTCGTTGAAGCCAGTGAAAATGGCACGCCTGTCCAACAGCCGCTGGTCTATCAGTTCCATGAAGATGAAAACACGTATGACATCAACCAGCAGTTCATGTTCGGATCCTCTCTCATGATAGCTCCTGTTGTAGAAGAGGGCGCGACATCAAGAGACGTCTATCTTCCTGAAGGAGAAACGTGGGTCGATTATTGGACTGGAGAAGAACATGAAGGTGGACAGACGATCAATCGAGAAGCTGACCTTGGCACGCTTCCTCTGTACGTTAAAAAAGGAGATATCGTTCCTCATCGTAATGTGCAAAAACATACAGGTGAGAAGCCTCTGGAGAACTTGATTCTTGATACTTATCTTGATGACGAGTCTACTTATACTTTCATTGAAGACGATGGAGAGACGGAAGATTACAAGAATGGTGAATTTAATCAAACCGCTTTTCATGTAAAGCGTAAAGGAAAGCATGTAGAATTCACATCTAATCAAGAAGTCTCCAATTATGATTCAGCTCTTGAAACATACACATTGAAATTAAACAATGAAAATATGCCGAGAAAAGTCCAGGCTGCTTCTACGAAGTATAAAGAAGTAGATTCTGAAGATGAAGTGAAGAATAACGAAAACACTTACTATTATGATGAAGAAAATGGAACGACGTTTGTCAACGTACCTGTAGACGAAACGAAAAAAGTGAAAATCTTCTTCCATAATGATAAGAAAACAGCTAAAGGTAAGAATAAAAATTAAGTGAAGATGGAAAGGTCCAGAGCAAAAGGCTCCTGGGCCTTTTCTATTTTTTATATAAATGATCCTTACCAAAAGTAAGGTGGGAAGGAGAGGATGTTATAAAAATTTATTTATGTGGGACATCTCGGATAGAGGGATATTTGAAATAAAAACGACCAAACCCGAAGATTTGGTCGTTTGCGTGCTGGATCAAGATGTTCAGTATCCTGAATGAGCGAGCACAGGAGACTCTGTGCGTTTTCCTTCTCTCCAAAAATAGCCGAGGACGGCACCGATCAATGCGGGCAGCATCCAGCCTAGTCCGATTTCGTAAAGCGGGAGGTACATACTATAGAATTCACTTACCGATTCCAGCAACGGATTGGCTGCACCAGGGATCGTTCCTAGAAGCGCGTTGTAGCCATCGATGGTACTGACGAAAACGGTCAGCATCATTGCTCCGGCATAGACTGTACGTTTATGATTGAACAGTTTGGAACTGAGTCCGAGCAGAATCAGCACAATCGCCATTGGATACAAGAACATCAGTACAGGGATCGCATACTGGATGATGTTCGTCAGACCGAAGTTCGCGATCATGAACGACATCAAGGAAAGAATCAGCACGAATGTCTTATAGCTGATTTTCGGATAGATCGTATGGAAAAATTCACTGCAGGCGATAATCAGTCCGATACTTGTTTTCAAACACGCAAGGACAATGATGATGGCGAGTAAAATCGCGCCATACGGACCGAAGAAATGCTCAGCAACCGCGGCAAAAGTAAGACCGCCATTTTCCAGGTTTCCGACGACAGCTACGCTTGAAGCTCCCATGTAGGCAATGAGACCGTAAATAAGCATCATAAGCACCATGGCGAAGATTCCTGATTTCCATGTCGTTTGGGCAATCGCCTTCGTATCGGTAATTCCCATGTGACGGATCGCGGTGATCACCACAATCCCGAGTGCCAGTCCACCAAGGGCATCCATCGTATTATAACCTTCCGTGAATCCTGTCATGAAAGGGGCCGAGGCATAATCACCGGTCGGCGCTCCGAAATTACCCATCGGTTTGACGATGGCGGTAATGATGAGAATGGATAAAAACAGCAAAAATGTCGGCGTTAAGTATTTTCCGATAATATCCATGACTTTGGCTGAGTTCAGGGAAAAATAATAGACGAGTGCAAAAAATACAAAACTGAACACCGCAAGCCACAATTGGGTCTGTTCGGGTTGGATGAAGGGTTCAAATCCGACGACGAAAGGAACGGTTGCTGTTCGCGGGATCGCGAAAAAAGGACCAATCGTCAAATAGAGAATGACAGCGAAAGAGATTCCGAATAACGGATGGATCCGGCCTGCCAGGTCATTCAAGCCTTGACTACCAGACAATACAATCGCGAGGATTCCCATTAAAGGTAGAGCAATCGCTGTTACAAGAAACCCGATCAATGCCGGCCAGAATGAGGTTCCTGCCATTTGGCCCAGTTGAATGGGGAAGATTAAATTGCCCGCACCGAAGAAGAGCCCGAAAAGCATCGTCCCGATAACGGCATACGTAGAGAATGAGTTTTTTTGTTTCATAGGTTCGTTCCTTTCTTGATGTAATGGTTTGCTTTAAAGGAATAAAGATAATCCTAACAAGAATCTCCTCAGGGGACAATAGACTTTTCGATATTCTTAGAAAATAATCGGATGGCAGCGTTTTCTCTATGGATAAAACTAAAAGGACTTCCTGAATAAGGAAGTCCTTTTACGGTTGGCTCGATATTTATGGCAGGCTCCTGAAAAAATCGCCTGTTCTCTATGCGTCTCTTTGAGTCAGTTGATGATCATTGTTTCCACATTCCGGACACTGCGTCCAAACAACATAAGCCGTTTTATCTTCAAATTCTTTAGGGACCACTTTAATAACTTTAAGAACATTGTGGTAGCAGCTCGTGCATCTTTCCTGGATGGACTGCCCCACCTTAATTTCTGACATACGCTCACTCCTGATCACTTATTTCAAATGAGTACCGAAGTCTCAAGAGTTTTTCTAGTATAACGTTTATAAGCAGATGAGTCAAAGTGAAGAAGTCTTCCATATGGAAGGGCTCTGTTTTATTCAGACAATTAGGAATTATATGTTAAAATATTGAAGGACTAACGACTTTAAACAAGATTTGGTAACAAAAAAGGGGGGAGATCCACCAAATCTACAATTCAATAAATCAACACATTTACGAACGTGATGAAAAGGAGATAAAACCATGGAATTCTTGACGAAACAGTCAATCACAGAATTAGAACAAATCAACCGTGCGCTGGAAAACGAAAGGGTAAACCTATTAGCCGGAGAATCGGATATCAAACGCTTGGGGGAAGGTGCCTGGCACTATGCTTACTTAATCGAGAGTGATCAGCTTGTCCTTCGAATTCCTAAGAAGTTTGCGTATGATCAAGCCGTCGACTTCAACCGGGATCAATTGATGGCGGAATATGGCTCTACCGAAGCCTTTTACAAGACAGCGAACCAGGCGCAGAAAGGCATGTGCCCTGAACACTTCAATTATTTTATTAATGAAGATCTTACCTACACGATTGAAACTTATGTGGGTGCAACACTGGGACTGGAAGGACAGACACAACCACAATCGAGGCAATATGGAAGGGAGATGGGGGAGTTCTTCCGCGCCCTTGAAGAAATCGATCCTCCTTATGAAGGAATCGGATATTTGGAAATCGGAGAAAACGGGGAACTGAAAGGCGGTCTCGACATGGATCTGAGCGCGTGTATCGTCGAAGAGAGAGAAGAGTATGAAGGAGAACTTCAAGTCCTTCTTTCAAGTGCTTATGCATTCAATAAAGAAAAAGTAGCTGCCACCGGAAAGAAATTAATCCCCAACCGGTCCATCGACCATGAAAAGCGGATCCTGACCAATCAGGACACTTCACCTGAGAATTTGATCTTCACAAAAAGCGGTGTGAAAATGATCGACCCTTTTCCAATCCTTTACACAGGGACTTCGCTGGCCGCTAACCATGTGTTTAATTATCATACCTTTTTCCAAACGGTCTACGATACCAGGAGATATGCAAAAGGAAACTATCATCGCCACGCCCCTCTGTTGAGAGCTCATGCAGATGGATTTATAGATGGATATGCGCAAGGTTCAATACAGAAGCAGACGGATTTACATATTGAAGTGTTCCTGAAGCTTGTGACGATGGCTCATACTCATTTTGAATTGCTTCAGGAAGATAGGTTGACACAAGAGCAGATCATCCGGTTTGGAACGAAAGAACAAATCGAAAAGCGTCTGTATATCTACCTCGCCGAGTTAGAGAATTTTTAAGAAAGAAGCGGGCTTGGGAAAAGGAGGAGAGGAGCTTTGGGAAAAGAGGGAAACGAGCAGGTTTTAACACTGGACATCCTGCCCTTACATAAAGCGGTGGAGGACGAAGCCAGAAATCTCATTTTGGCCGGGTTTTTGGAGCGCTTCGGTTTTATCGATCATTCTCTGAACCCCGACTTAAAAGATATGATGGGCACCTATAGTAAGGAAGGTCATGTATTCTTTGTTGCTCTTGATGATGGTGAGCTTGTAGCGACGGGAGCCGTTACGAAAGAAGGTCATCGGGTAGGGAGAATTGAACGGATGCCGGTGAAGGGTGCCTATCGAAGAAGGGGCATCGCTCAAAGGATGCTTACGAAGCTTGAAGATGCGGCTCGATCCAGCAAGTATGAGAGGCTTGTATTGGAGACGAACAACTCATGGGAAAGTGCTGTACGGCTTTATACATCCAATGGCTATCACCTTGTTTCAGATGATGGCCAGCGTTTCCATTTTGAAAAAAACTTAGCGACGTAAGATGTCGCAATAAGAATGAGGATTTCTATCAATCATGTAAGGGGAGAGGTCGATGAAAACAGGAGATGTGTACACGTGGAAGCGCACGTTTACGAATGAGGAGGTATTGGAGTTCGGCCGGATTTCCGGTGATCAGGGGAGACATCATGTGGAACCGGATGACGAGGGAAGGCTGATGGTTCAAGGCCTATTAACGGCGACGATTGGAACGAAGATCGGTGGGGATTTACACTACATTGCAAGAGATATGGTCAGTGAATTTTTACGCCCTGTTTTTACTGGGGATACGATTACCTGTGAAGTGACCTTGGAAAAGGTTTTTCAGGCGGAAGGGCATAAGAAAGTGGAAATGAAGTCTGTTTATCGCAATCAAAAAGGGAAAGAAGTGTTGATTGGTTCGAGTCATGGAATCACCAGGGATTAGTATTTAGCGGGGAAGGCCTGATCTCTCTTGAGTGCTGGATGTATGGATGGCCTGCCCCGCATGCTGAAGATGCAACGGACTGAATGCCAGGAACGAATTCTATTCCTGAAGAAAAGGAATGGTCATTCTAAAAGGATGGCTTTCTTTGCTATGCCTTAAATTAATGAATCAGTCCTTATAAATTAAGATGTACCGAATGGTTTACTGTGCTTCTATAGAAAGATGACTTCTAAATTCCATTGATCCTTTTTCTAAAACACGTCCACCGGGCTAAGCTCTTAGACATTATTTTTTTGTGATTCTGAAGAAGAATCACTCCCCCCAAGAAGGGATGTTCTATCGTAACAGCTCAGCTTCCTTCTGAGTATTTCTTGATTTAGTAGTTCAATGAAATCAGGGCGAAGTTCAAGTTTTTGGGCTTGAATATAAGTTTTTCTTAGCATTTGGTCGCTTAACTCTCTCACCCTCAACTTTCCTCCTTCAGGAATGATTATGGGTATCCTTTAATTAACAAAAGAGTGATCTCTTTGTTCCGTTTGAGATTGGTTTTCTATAAAGAGCGAAAATAATGATAGATATTCTGAATCAAAATGAATGTTTACATAGCTCTTTAGGTTTGAAAGATACTGCACATAAGTGAAATTGGATGTATGGGTATTCATGGAAGACATATTTGTATAGGCATCGATAATTCGTACAATTTTTGCTGAATCGGGAATGCTGTGATGTGTAAGCTGAGTGGGATAGCCCGTTCCATTTATGTTTTCGTGATGATGAAGGATTAATCGTGGATCTATATCAATTTCCGGGTACTGAGAGACGATGTTTAAACTATATTCGGGATGCTTTTTTATTAGGGTCGAGTCATATCGTGTTAATGCATGTTGATGATCTAACATGGAGGGAGGAAGCAACAGATTTCCAATATCCCTCATAAGGACGGAGCGTAAGAATTTAATGGTTAAGCATTCATTTAATGAAGAGAATCTACAAAAATCATAATACATCGTTGTGGTCATAATGGAATGTTCATAAGATTCTTCGTGGTGCTTTTTCAGTTTACATAACAATTTTTTTATTGGAGGTGAGTATAAATAGAGCAGATGTGAATCCATTTGCTCTTTATTATTTTTCATTCTATAGCCTCCTGAGACAACCGCAATATTCCTGTCATTTCAAGCTTTGATTCATTTGGTTGTCAAGTTAGAGTTCGTATTAGTGGGTTCCAGACCTCTCCAAAATGTGTCGAATATGGTTTGAAGCAACTGTTCCTTTTCTGGTACTGCGTCATAAACGTGAGACAGAGTGGCCCCTTCCAACAAACAGTAATAGGCACTTGCAAGGTAAAATGGTTCATGCTCAGGTGCGATTTGTTCTGTCTCTATCCCCATTTGAAAAATGCTTTCCAAGTAGGTGACCACAACCTTTTTGGCAAGTTTTAGCTTGTCATCAATGATATCTTTCAAGTCGATCGGTGGAACGATAAGAGCCGTCTGCCAAAAAATAGAGATGAACTTTTCTTTATTGGAAGTCGTATAGGCCGTATATAAAATATCGGATAAGGCTTTCTTTGTATTCGTTTTTCTAATGCTTTTTTTCCTTCGGTCCCAATACTCGTAGTGGAATTCCAATAAGTGATCTAACACGGCAAGATACAAATCTTCCTTGCTGTTGAAATAACTATAGATGGATGATTTAGTAATCTGTGATTCTTTTGCAATGAGAGCCATCGAAGCCCCTTGGTAACCATGGACAGCAAAGAATTGAAGAGCATTCTGAATGATCGCTTGTTTTGTTTTCATAAGTTCCCCCCAGTAAATATTGATTGTTCTATCTTTCATTATAAAGGATTACATGATGAGAGGAACATAATGTGTTAGGTTTCCGAACGGTCGGTCATGTGATGGCAAAAAATGAGATTGATTGAATGGTGCGTGGATCCTTGCTGTAGTCATTAAGAATCAATGAGTAAATGATTTTTTAATGGTGTTTCATATTTAAAAAGAGACATCCCTCCTTATAAATCTCCATCAAAGAGGTTATTCTTATATTATTTTTAACACTTTATTTGATCATTGATAATAGGTCTAAAGTTCTTATTTCTGAAAAATCTAACAATAGATGCGCTTTTGGAATTTCAAGTTATGAACCGAACGGTCGGTTGTTAATAATGATGGGAGTTGGTAGCTCTGCCCATATGCCGAAAACATCTTGTGATTTACTTGCTTTGTGTAGGGTTTCCTAAGAAGTGGACGATTTAGTCTGTGACATAAAGAAAGCCGGCCCTTTGAGGCCGGCTTTTATTGGTATTCAAACATTTCATGTAGACGGGGCAAGAGTTTAGGGCTGCACCCAAATCGTAAGCGAGCTCACTTATCAATAATCGTAATGCCCTGTTTTTCATACAAACGTTTGATATCCGCATGTACATTTTCTGTGATTAAGTACGTCAAATGGTCGGTTGGACAGACGATGTGGTTGGAAACGGTATCCAGCTTATCATTGGTCACCATGCCTAGAACTTCTGTGGAAATCGACGCCATTTTCCGTTTGATCAGTGCTTCTGATGAACGTGGGATACTGATTCCGATTTCAGGATCTATGTTGTAAATGCCCATGATATATAGATCTGCTCTCATCGTATTCAGTGCTTCATAGGTGTCGATCCCTAAATTCACCATCGACTGTTTGAATAAGGTCCCTCCAATCATGATGACCTCGATGTCGTTGTGATTGGAAAGGGCCATTGCTATCGGCGGGCTGTTGGTAATCACGGTCCCTTTTAAAGATAAAGGAAGCTGGTGGACCAGTTGTAAGTTCGTTGTCCCTCCATCGATTAACAGGACCATATCATCTTCAATATATTGTAGGGCTTTGTTCGCCAAATTTGATTTCGTTTCATTGAAAATTTCCTGTCTTGTAGAAAAGTCCTGGACGGGAGGTCCCTTTCTTAATGCTCCGCTATGAACTCTTTTGATGACGCCTTGGCTGTCTAATTCTTTCAAGTCTCTTCTAATGGTATCTTCTGAAACAGACAGCCGTCTGCTTAAGTCGCTGGCAATGACTTTGTGCTCTTCATTTACTATATCGATAATGGTTTGCTGGCGTTCTTGTTTAAGCATACACGAAAGACTCCTTCTTTGATTTCTTCCAGTATATCACGGATCTTCGCTTTCACAAATCACAAAACAGCATTAAGGTGCAAATAAAAGCAAAAACATGCAAGAAAACGCTTTACATTTTCTTGTTCATGCCTTAATATTTTGACAAAGGCGCATAAACACAAATAAGGAGGCACAAACATGCAAAGAAATATAACGATTGCACCGTCCATCATGTGTGCGGATCTCTGCAATCTTGAGAAGAGTGTCAGAGAGATTGAAGAAGCGGGATTGGATACGTTACACATTGATATAATCGACGGAACCTTCAGTCCAAGCATGCCCCTCGGAATCAACACGATTGAACAATTAAGAAAAATAACGGATATGAAATTCGATGTTCATATAATGGCCAGCACCAATGAATTCTTTATACAGGAGATGCTGCGGATCGGGGTGGAACAAATCACCTTCCATGTGGAGACAAGCTTCCACCTTGACCGTTACATCAATTTGATTAAAAAGCATGATACCAAAGTGGGACTCGCATTGAACCCAGCTACACCATTATCGGTCCTGGATTATGTTTTACCGCAAGTAGACACAGTTCTCTTGATGCTCATAAACCCTGGATTTGCGACAGATAAAGGTGAAAAGCAAGTTTCGTATGCTACGAAAAAAGTAGAGGATTTGGCTAAGCTGATCCGCTCCAAAGATTTAGATACGAAGATTGAAGTGGACGGCCGCGTATCCTTGAATACGATTCCGACACTGGTCAGAGCCGGAGCGGACCTCCTGGTGGCCGGAAGTACGAGTTTGTTTGAAAAGAGCAATAGCTTAAAAGGTAACAAAAAATTGATGGAATCACTGATACAAGAGGGATTGCATGAGGAGGTTGGAATCAATGGTTAACTATAAGGAAGCAGCAGGAGTCATTACTAATGAAATCACATCCACATTGAACAACGTGGACAGTCAGGAGATTGAACGTTTGATCGAACAGATCAATCAAGCAGAAAAAGTATTCTTCGTAGGTGTAGGACGGGTGCTTTTATCATTGAAATCCATCGCTAAAAGGTTGGCGCACCTCGGTGTTCAGACCTACGTGGTAGGGCAGATCACAGAACCGGCCATGACGGAGAAGGACCTGTTGATCGTTGGATCAGGCAGCGGAGAAACAGCATTTCCTCTCATTATTGCCAAAAAAGCGAAAGAACTGAATGCAACAGTCGCCCACATCGGTGCGAATCCAAATAGTTCCATGAGCCAATACGCTGATGTGTTCGTACGTCTTCCTATTAGTTCCAACCCGGATACAGATGAAGAAGTACAGTCCCAGCAGCCGATGAAGAGTCTATTTGAGCAAAGTCTTCTTCTCTTAGGGGATACTATCGCTTTAATGATGGTCAAAAAAGAGAACATCGAACTGCATTCGCTTTGGGAATACCACGCGAACTTAGAATAGTAGACATATGCAAATTCCAAGCCCCTTTGAAAAGAAAGGAAGATCAGAGGGGCTGGTCAAGGAATCCTTAGGCGAGTCCTCAATCTACCAATATGCAGATGAGAGAATATGTAAAATTATACAAAAAGGGTTATTTTTCTTTTTTCTCTATAGACGCTCTTCCATTGTCCTATTATACTGATTTTTATGGTTTATTGGCGCTTGGACGATTGAAAAGAACCTGACGTAAAGGAGGCCCACAAATGAAAGCGCTACATTTTGGAGCAGGGAATATCGGGCGAGGCTTAATCGGATATCTCCTGAACAAGACGGGATATGAAATCTGTTTTGTGGATGCAGACCACCAGTTGGTCGAAAGCATCAATGCCAAAAAGCAGTATGTGATCGAGTTACTAGATGAAAATCACACGAAGGAGACCGTTTCTCCTGTGAGAGCCCTGCATACAAGTGCTCAGAATGAAATCATCGAAGCTATTGTAGAAGCGGATTTCATCACGACATCTGTAGGAGCACAGAATCTTTCAAGAATTGCTCCAATCTTATCAAAAGGGCTTCTGTTAAGAAAGCAACAAAACAAACCTATCATCGATGTGATGGCCAATGAAAATACCATAAATGCTTCTTCTCAACTGAAAGAAGAAGTGAAAAAAATAGTTTCCGAACAACAAATGGATGAAATCATATCTTCCGTTGGTTTTCCGAACTCCGCGATTGACCGTCTTTCGCTATCTGAAAAACGAAAGGAAGGGGAGATCGCCCTTGTTGAACCCTATTATGAATGGATCATCAACCGTTCTGAGATGGTGAATAAGGAGCTTCCCCCAGTGGAAAATGCCGTCTACGTGGACACGTTGAAACCACACATCGAGCGCAAGTTGTACATGGTGAACATGGGGCACGCGACCACAGCGTACATGGGGTATTTGAAAGGCTATCCAACCATTCAACGGGCCTTACAGGATGCCGAGCTGGAGGAGTTCTTAAGGGAAACCCTTCATGAGTCTGCCCGCTATTTCACCCACATCCATGATATGGACGATCAGGGGTTGGAAGCGTTTATTGAAAAAACCATCGATCGCTTCAAAAGTGAAAACATCAGCGATGATGTTTTACGTGTAGGAAGGGCTCCAATCCGGAAGCTCGGGTCAGAGGAACGGTTAGTCAAACCAGCTAGAGTCCTTTATGATATGGACCTGCCGATCGTAAACCTGACCACTGCGATCGCGGCCGCGCTTTTATTTGATAACCCTGAAGATGAGGAATCTGTCACACTTCAAAATTATATGGAAGATCAGGGGATCGAAGCGGCCATCGCTCATTTCACTGAATGGAACGATGACATTGTCTTATCGAAAATCAAGAATCAATATTTACAATTGAAACAAGAACAACCGCTGAAAAGCTGAATGGAAAGGGTGCTGACAATATGCTAAGCCAACAATTGCAAGGAAATATTCATTTTTTAAATTCTGTAAGTACATGGGAGGAAGCGATCAAAGAATCAGCAGCTCCTTTGCTGGATGATGGATCGATCACTCCTAAATATGTGGAGGATATGATTCAAAACGTTAACGAAAATGGACCGTATATCGTCATCGTTCCATGAATCGCTATGCCTCATGCCAAAAATGAAGACGGCGTTGTCAAAAAAACAGGGATTTCGCTTCTGAAGTTAGAAGAGGCCGTGCCGTTTCCAGAAAATAAAAAGGTCAACCTTCTGTTCACACTAGCTGCAGAAGATACTTCCGGCCACTTAGACTTGATTTCCGATTTATCTTCCTTGCTGATCGAAGATGACGTGAGAGAAAAACTGGAACAATCAAACAGTGAACAGGAAATTCTGGATCTGCTTCAAACGGTAGAATAAGCCAAGTCACTTGATCGTAAATCGATGATTTTTCATATTTTAAATTTGAAAGGGATGAGAAAGATGGCAAGTCCAGCTAAGGCAACAACAGATAGCAATGTAGTAGATATGAATCGTCCTTCGGCAAGGGCCAGAGTGCAAGCTTTCGGTGGCTTTTTAACCAATATGGTTTTGCCGAACATCGGCGCATTTATCGCCTGGGGTCTGTTGACCGCTTTGTTTATACCGACAGGTTGGATCCCCAATGAGCAGTTGGCGCAAATTGTCGGTCCAGCCATTAAATTTCTGCTTCCGTTGCTTCTCGCCATAACCGGCGGCCGTATGGTCGGTGGCCAACGAGGAGCAGTTATGGGGGCGATCGGTGCCATTGGATTGATCGTCGGATCCGATATTCCTATGTTCTTAGGCGCGATGGTGATCGGTCCTTTAGGCGGCTTGATCATAAAGAAATTTGACCGTGCGATGGAAAACAGAATTCCTGCCGGGTTTGAGATGATTGTGAACAACTTCTCCCTTGGTATCCTAGGGTTCTTGCTAATGATCGTATCGTTCCTGTTTATCGGTCCAGTGATCGAATCGGCGAACAACTTCGTCACTTCAGCCATTGAAGCTTTGGTGGCTACCGGGTTACTGCCTTTGCTTTCTTTGATTAACGAACCGGCAAAAGTATTGTTCCTGAATAACGTGATCGACCAGGGAATTTATTATCCGCTCGGCATGCAGGCGGCAGCTGAAACAGGCAAGTCCATCTACTTTACGGTCGCGTCCAACCCAGGACCAGGCCTTGGATTGCTGCTTGCGTTTACATTCTTCGGTAAAAAGACGGCTCGACGAACCGCACCAGGTGCAATCATTATTCATTTCTTCGGCGGTATCCATGAACTATACTTCCCTTACGTATTAATGAAACCCCTTACAATCATCGGGATGATCGCCGGGGGGTGCGACAGGGATCGCCGTGTTCAGTGTGTTTGATGCAGGGCTCGTCGCAGGACCAAGTCCAGGCTCGATCTTCGCTTACCTGGGACTTACTCCTAAAGGAAGCTTTATCGGCATCATCGCCGGCGTTCTTGCTGCCGCTGCTGTCACCTTCCTGATCACATCGCTGATTTTGAAAATGGAGAAGAACAAAGATGAGGAAGAGGATGAACTTTCCGATTCCATCGAAAAATCTAAAACGATGAAGCAACAAGGGAAACAAGTGGCAAGCAGCAGTAAAAAGGAAGAAAAGATTGATAAAGTTTCCTTCGCGTGTGACGCAGGTGCAGGAAGCAGTGCCCTGGGGGCCACGACCTTCAGAAAGAAACTACAAAAAAGAGGAATCGACGGGATTGAAGTGAAACACTACAGAATTGAAGATGCACCAAAAGATTCAAACATTATCGTCGTTCATAAAGATCTCTATGACCGGGCGAAACACGCGCACCAAGACAAAGAGATTATCACAATTGAAAATTATATTAGTGATCCAAACCTGGAGGAATTGCTCGACAGGTTGGAGAATCGGTAATAAACTAATTCTTTAAAAGAAGGTTCATTTGGGAACCTTCTTTTTTATTTGTGATGAGGGGAACCGTTCTGATAATTATCTTGAAGCTGAGTCTTTCGCTAACGGGCAGGTTAGTTGAAGACTCAGTTTCAAGATAAATTTTTGTTTTTGCGATTGTGTTGTGTAAAATAAATGAATTTTTCAATCTAATAATGAGGAATAAAGAAGGCAGCATTAAATTAATTTAATGCTGCCTTTTCCTGTGAAATTTTAGCTCGCTTTTTTTTGACTCTGCAGATTAGATTTGAAAAACCACTTCATCATAGGTGGAGTGGCAATTGTTGTTACAATGACTACAACAATTATCGTAGCAAATAACTCTTGTGATATAAGGTTTGCACTCAACCCCATTGTAGCAACGATTAGTGCAACTTCACCTCTTGACACCATTGCTGAGCCAATTCCCATTGAACTATTCCAACCAAATCCAGCTAGTTTTGCACCAGTACCAGAACCAACAAACTTAGTTAAAATAGCTAAAATACTTAGCAAAATAATAGGAACTAAATTATCAAGAATACCTGTAAATTCAGCAGAAATCCCAATGTAGGCAAAGAATATTGGTACAAATATAGAGTAACTAATCGTTTCAACTTTTTCAAAAACTTCGTGTTTGAATCCTGTCAAGCCAATTGCTATACCAGCAATATAAGCCCCGATGATATGAGCAACTCCTGTGTATTCTGCCGCATATGCGTACAGGAAACAGACAATAATCGCAGCAGAAATTACTGGTTCATTAATAGGCAAATTAGTAAACTTTTTCATAAAGAAAGGCACGACTTTCCATGCAATAAAAATGGCCACTGTAAAGAATAAGGCCTTCTTTAAAACCAGTGTTGTTAAAGCTACTTCTCCACCACCAGCAAAACTCATTAAAAAGGCCAAAACAATCATAACAATGACATCATCAATGACAGCAGCACCTAAAATTGTAGTTCCTTCTGGTGTTTTTAGTTGGTTCATTTCTTTAAGTGCTTGTACTGAGATACTTACACTCGTTGCAGAAAGTACGACACCTAAAAACCAAGATTGGAGAATCGTTAAATCCATCATCACTCCTGTGAAATATCCGAGAAATAACGGAACAAGTATTCCACCAAGACCTACGAATGTCGATGATTTGCCTGATCGTTTAAATTCGTCGAGATCAGTTTCTAAGCCCGCAATGAACATAAGCAAAATGACACCAATTGTACTAAATGCAGATAAAGTATCTGATGCACCAATTAGTCCAAAAACTGATGGCCCTAACAAAACACCGACAATAATTTGCCCAAGTACGGATGGTTGACCAAATTTCACACTTAAACTTCCGGCAAGTTTCGCCGCAATAATCATGAGTGCTAATTGAAGAATAAACATATGATTCCGCCTTTCAATATTCGTTATTTGCTACAAATAGAACTGCATACCAAAGAACCCGTATCAAAAGACATAGTTATCCCTTGGTGACAGGCTCCTCCAAAAATCTTTTATATAAACTTGTTTATCGAGTCTAATAGCTGGAATATATGCTATTAAATGGAACTGACATTGTAAGAAGATTTTAAAATTCACTTTGCATACAGGCTAAAAAAAGTATTATGAGACGAGCTTTAATCCTATTGCAGCCCCTAGAACCATGCCTATAAAAATAACTCTTCTCCATTCTTTTGATTCGCCATATAAAACCATACCTAAAATGGCTCCACCAGAAGCCCCAATTCCTGTCCAAATTGCATAAGCTGTACCCATAGGCAGTGTTTTCATTGAATAAGCAAGGAATACAAAACTTGCTCCAAATCCGAGAATTAATAGTACTAATGATTGCCAATTGCGATCTCTATGCAATTTATTCATCATAGTAACACCAACCACTTCAAATAAACCTGCTAAGATTAAAGAAATCCATGCCATTAAGATTCATCTCCTGACTGCACTTTGTCCTTTGTTACTAATTTCAAGCCAATCACCCCTGCTAATAAAAGTGTAATTAAAAGTATTTTTTCTACTTTTAATGGCACTCCAAAGAATAGGGTTTCAGAAAATACAGTTCCTGCAGTACCTAATCCAACAAAAACTGCATATACAGTTCCTACAGGAAGTTCTCGTCCGGCCATAATCAATACATAGAAGCTGATGATGATTGCAATAATAGTTCCAGCCCATGTCCAAAAGTCATCTGCGTGTTTTAAACCAATCACCCAAAAAACTTCAAAGAAAGCTGCAACAAAAACTTTAATCCAACTTGTGTTCATTTTAACCACACCTCCAATTGTATTATTACCAAAAACAAACAAAAAAAAGCCCGGGAGAAATCTGTATAAACAGGTTTCTCCCGGGCTTTTGTCCCTCCGTGGCACAGCAATGCTGCGAGTTTTCTCTCGGACCAGACCAACAACTTGTTGCGGAACCCTAGAAAACATTTAAGTTAGATTATGTGTTTAATTATACATGACTTTTGTGAAATATTCAAGATGCAAAGTAGAATGGTCAAATGTATAGGAGCTTACAAAATATAATTCACTGCTTTTCTCCACCTCATAACCTGACATATCCAATTGGATTCATACTCATATTCAATCCAGAGTCAAAAAGCTACAGTATTTAGCGCGAGAAGCATAAATTTTGTCATAGAGTATGTGTGGGCATATCTTTCGGAGATTCTTGAAGCTAAAGTATAACATCAACCTGATTTACAGGGTGGAGCTTATAAGTATATGGGAACATGATCGTTCAGAATACCGTCTCTCCTAATCTTTCGATAGCTGAGTTTACTGGTTCAAGCCAGGAAGGAGGAGGGGCTATTTTTTACTTGTTCAAACAAATATAGGTTAGAATTCGTTTCCCAGCTTCCCTTTCTATATATGTATAGAAAGTTTAGTTATGTAAATGTTACTAATAAAGTGATATTATCGGAGGTTAACATGAATTTTTCCAGGCCTCAAATTTTCTTTTTGTTTGTTTTGTTTATTGGGATCTCAAATCACGTTATTTTACTACCACACTTACTCCAAGTATCAAAACGAGATGCCTGGATTGCAGCTTTAATTGCTTATTTCATACTCCTGATATGGACTTTTTTTATTAGGGGAATTTCACTTAAAATCCAACAACAGAGTCTTAAAAGTTGGCTTGATCAAAGAGTGGGGAAGGTGATATCTTCTTTAATCATCTGTTCCCTAATGATTTATATCCTTATCATTGGAGCCATCAGTTTTAATGATCTAATTAGTACTATTCAAATATATTTCCTTCCTGCAACCTCCATTTGGCTAATTACTATTCCGTTTATCACATTATGTACAATAGCCGGTATTTCAAAACTTAATACAATTGTATATCCTGCGATTGTCTGTACTCCAATTGTGCTTATTTTAGGTTGTTTTGTAGCTGTTGCTACTATGAAACAGAAGGAATACTCATATATGTTTCCAATACTAGCAAATAATAGTGGTCATTTATTAGAGGGGATACTAATGATCTTAGGTGCGAATGTGGATTTATTATTATTGCTTGTCATTCAAAATAACCTTAAAAAGCCCTATACCTATTTAAATTTAATTGCATTAATAACAATACTGATTATTCTTGTCCTTGGACCGACTCTTGGTGCAATTGCTGCTTTTGGACCAGAAGTATCCTCTCAAATGAGATTCCCAGCTTTTGAACAATGGCGTTTAGTCCAAATAGGTTCTCACATATCCCATTTGGACTACTTGGCGATTTTTCAATTAATTGTTGGTGTATTTATTAGAGTTTCGTTTTGCATTTTTTTGATGTGGAGAATATGGGAAACGCCATTAATTAAAGTGAAAAGTGGAACCGTATCAATATTTATTGTGATAGCCCTGTTACTTTCATTACCACAAAATACAGATATTTTTATACAGTCATTTATTCAAAAATATTTTTATCCTTCTGCTTTTATTTATGGTTGTTTACTGACAGTAACTTTCTTTCTTATTAGTATCTCGAAGAGGGGGAGGACGGTATAAATGAAAAAGTTAAACAAAGATATAATTGAAGAGAAAATGCAAGCAGAAGAACTGAAAATAGATGAAATGAAAAATTTCTTTAAAGATTATTCCAATGTTAAATTTATCTCAAATGAACACCATTCTAATATTGTAACTTTTTATATGAATGGATCTGTGGACACCCATCAACTCAATCAATTTTATCACTCAATTGTTGAGCTGTTGTCTCAGAATAAACTGAACACTTTTAAAGGGGACCTTCCGCCTGTTGAAGTCTATCATAATTTTAAACAAAGTATAGAAAAAGTGTTTTCGGGATACTTGATGTTTTATAAGCAAGGCGATAAATGTATATACGGTGTAGATATTTCAAAGTTTCCGCAACGTTCTCTTGAAGAATCGAACACTGAAGTCTCGGTTAAAGGTCCAAGAGATGGATTTAATGAAGACTTGTACACAAATTTATTACTAATTCGTAAAAGACTCAACACTGAAAATTTATATACTGAAACCTTAACCGTAGGTGAAATTAGCAAAACAAAAATCTCTATTGTTTACCTAAAGGATAAACTAGATAATAACACTCTAAATGAAGTTCGTCACCGTCTAGAAGATCTTCAGGTTGAGTGTTTAATTAGCAGTGGGCAATTGGAACAATGGATTTCAGATCGGACATTTTCATTGTTTCCTCTATTTGATCATATCGGACGTCCAGATTTTGCAGTTGAGTCTTTAATGAAAGGGAAATTAATAATTGTCATTGATGGTTCCCCGCTAGTTCTCATAGGCCCTGTGAAGATATTTGAACTTTTAGGGTCACCAGAAGATGTTCATTTTCCTTATCATATAGTATTTTTCCAGAGAACATTAAGGGTTGTTGCCCTCTTTTTATCAGTATTTCTGCCAGGGTTCTGGGTAGCTATCGCAACTGTAAATATTGATCTGCTTCCGTTTAATTTGCTAGCTACAGTTGTTATAGCCAGGCAAGGGATGCCTCTCCCATTTATTTTAGAGTTCTTATTTCTGTTATTGCTGTTTGAAATTTTAAGAGAAGCTGGGGTGCGGATGCCAAAACCGGTGGGTCAAACGATTACTGTAGTGGGTGGTTTAATTATTGGAGATGCATTGATTCGAGCTGGTATGGCATCCGCGACTCTCATTGTAGTGATAGCTTTATCAACAGTTGCAACTTATACAATAGGAAATCAGTCACTGATTGGAACATTTAGTCTATTAAGGATTTACATAATTCTTATTTCAAGTGTACTTGGAATTTATGGATTTATGTTGGGGATGATTAGTATTCTTCTCTACCTTTCAAGGTTGGAATCATTTTCAGTACCTTATTTGGATCCTGTTGTTTCATTGAAAATTAAACCCCTGTTAAAGAGAAAGTTGCAGCAATCACTAAAACAAAAAAACAAAGGCTTTTCTAGTAGGCGGAAATGAGGTAGGGATATGAAAAAAATAATGCTGATTGTTTTTTTGTGGATACCGGTACTTTTATTAACTGGTTGCGGTGACGTGAAGGAAATACAAGACTTAAATTATGCAACAGCCATTGGCATTGATTATAAAGATAAAAAATACGTAACTTATGTACAAATGATCAGCTTAAATACCTTAGCAAATACTGAAGGAAGTGGAAGTTCTTCACCGGAGGTTATGGTTTCAGAAACATCAGCCTCAACTTTTAGTGATGCTTTATTCGAGGTATATGATACTTCGCAAGATAGGATTATTTGGTCTCATGTTAGCAGTATCATACTTAGTGAATCTGCTATACAACAAGGTTTTACCAACGTGTTTGATGCTATGATAAGATATTATGAATTTCGCCTTACCCCATGGGTGTTTGGAACAAAAGAGCCGATGCATGATCTTTTGTCTACTCCAGGTTTTTTCAACCAAGGAGCAATGGAGACACTATTGCATAATCCTGAAAATGTACACCAACAGAACTTTTTAATGAGTCCATTAGAGTTGTATATGTTTGCTAGAGAATTTTACGAACCGAATATGACGACTGTTTTACCTGTTCTAAAGATAGATGATAATGAATGGATGAAAAATAAACAACCTGAACCAAAGATCGCCTATGATGGAGGGTTCTTTCTAGAAGACACAGTCTACAAAGGTTTTTTTGAGTTGGATAAATTAAAAGGACTGCGGTGGATTACACCGAATTTAAAGCGAACCGCTGTTCATATAGAGGAAAAAAATAAGGACACTAAGATGCTTGTGGTAATCGAGGATAGTAAGTATAAAATTAAAGTAAACAATTCCGAGAGCAAACCTACATTTAAAATTTATCTGACCTTAAAAGGATATGTTGTAAATCAAAATGAACAATTAACTGTGGGCACAGAGGAAGTTACTAAATTAACTGAAGAATATATAAAAGAAGACATACAACAACTATTTAATTTAAGTCAAGAAACAAATACAGATCTCTTCAATTTTAGTCATTTATTATATAGCAGGAAGCACCAGTATTGGAAAAGTATAAGTAATAAAGATGAATTCTTTAAAAGTGATGGAACAATAAGTAAAATCAATGTTGAGTTTAATCTCAAACATGATGGGGCTGGAAAAAATGCACACTACTGATATATAGGAAGAGCGAGTGGGTACTCACCAACCAAAGATTTTGAATTTAGAGGATGCTTTGATGAGTGTCTTCGGAAAAGATGTACCAGTTATATATGACGTTGATAAAATAGTAAGCCTTTTGCTATTTTTAATTCTTTGCACAAAAAAAGCGCAGCCCTGATAGGCTGCACTTCTATAAAGTTTACATGGATTGATCCGTTGGTCTTACGACAATCTCATTGATGGTCACTTCAGTAGGTTCTTCCAGTGCATAACGGATTGTTCTTGCAATGCTGTCTGGTGTTATTGCTTGCTCATAAAGCTCATCCACTCCGCCTTTGACATCCTCATCGGTGATCGTAGAGGTTAGTTCAGTAGATACCGCTCCAGGTGAGATGATCGTCGCTCTGATTTTACTTTCAGCGGACTCTTCCATTCTAAGTCCATCGGTAATTGCTCTAACTGCAAATTTTGTACCGCTGTACACCGCACTTCCTGGGAATACAACGTGTCCGGCTACAGATGAAATATTGATGATGTGTCCTTTTTTTCTTTCACGCATATGTGGAAGGACAGCAGATATTCCGTATAGCACACCTTTTATGTTCACATCAATCATTTGATCCCATTCTTTTACCTTTTGTTTATTCAAGAAGGACAAAGGCATCAAACCTGCGTTATTCACAATCGCATCAATTTGACCGAATTCCTTTTGTGCATACTCTGCCAGCTCTTCCATTTCTTCATAAGAGGTCACATCTGTTGATTTATAAATAGCATGGCCTCCGTTGTTATTCACTTTATCGGCTAACTCTTGTAAACGCTCTTCACGTCGAGCAGCCAACACAAGCTTTGCTCCTTTAGAAGATAATTCTTTCGCTGTTTCTTCTCCGATACCACTAGAAGCACCTGTGATAATAACAACTTGATCTTGTAGATTTGACAAAATATAGCCTCCTATTAATTAATAAGTGATTTCTTCGATTTCAAACTACTAGTTACCGCTCAAACGCTTTATTAAACATAGATTGGCCGATCGATAGGTTATTAGCCTATTTAACACTTTTCACAATTATTTTGGGCCGGCAGCAAATTTTTGAAAAAGGAATTACCTTATTATGTACTCGCTTCAAATAGATATGAAATGGATGACATTATTGAAATGAACGGCTCTGGTAAAGTTTAATGTTAGATATCTCGAAATCAAGTCTTCATGTAACGGGGGCTTTAGCGTAATAAAGTAAACCGAAAAATCGGTTCCTTCACAACGTTTAGGAACCGATTTTTCATGCTCTAATTTGTTTAACGTTGTATATCCGCATTTTCCGTACTCTACCCCTATGGTGGAATTTATTTTCAATAGGGCGGTCTATTCTATAATAGCGCTTAAAAAGAAACTGATTTAAAATCACTCTTCAGTTTTTAGGTCTAAGAAACTGCTAACTTCTTTTACATAATCCGTAAGTGAATAGGCATTGTATAGACGGCTGGATAATCGGACTGGGTCTCCAAAAAAGTACCTCTCATATTGGGTTTGTCTCGTTCCAAATGAACTCATTGTGAGATCCCAGCCTAACCTGAATATTTTCACTCGATCCTCTGCGTTCTTGGTTGCTGCTTGAAGATACTGATTGAGATCAGCTCGAATAGAGGAATTAAATGCATTTTCAGTAGGCAGACTAACCAGTCCGCTAGCCCCAATTAATTGAATAATTTCGGAGAAGCGGGGATAAATTTTAGGAAAGATGTTATTGGCAACCTGAAGAGGAACAATACTCGGACGCATTGCTCCCCACTGGTCCAATGTTGCATCATTTTCAGACTTTTCTAGTAGAGATTTCATTGTTTCAAGACCAATGATAATCTCTGACAGCTTTTCTTGAATATGTTGATACTGACTAACGTTAATAGTCTGTACAAGAAGCTCAGCCACACCTAAAATGAATTCCGTTTTGACCACTTGTCTGGTTACGACTTGATGGCCCGCAAAACTATGAAAAGAACTTTGGGATGAGAAGTCTGCTGCTACAAGAGCATTGTCATAATAGAATACTCGATTCCACGGAACTAGTACATTGTCGAAAACAAGAATGGTATCCATTTCTTCGAATCGAAAGCTTAAGGGGTGATTAAAGGGAGAATCTCCACCAACAAATGACTCTCTGCATATGAATTTTAAACCCTTAGTATCGGATGGAATGGAAAAGGCAAAAGCTTCATCTTCATTTAGCAAAAAAACCAGGTGTGCTAAAAACTAATACTTCGTCGGTTAATCCGCCTTGAGTAGCTAAGAGACGTGCGCCTTTTATTACTATACCTTCTTCATTTCTATCAACCACCCGGGCAACAATGGGTTCTTCTTCAGAGGATTCTAAATAGGATTCAGAACGATTTACTTGGGGTGAGACAAATGTATGGGTAAAAGAAAGGTCTTTTTTCATCGCCAATTCATATAAGGATTGGATATTTTCTGGGAAAACAATTAGCTCTTCCTTTTAATAAGGGAGAGGAAGAGGCGAAACTCATTATAGCGGTATTGAGGTAATCGGGACTTCTTCCTAGCAAGCCACCTGTCTGTCTAGCCCAATACTCACTTGCTTTTCTTTTTTTTATTAAGTCCTCCTTAGTTTTGGGTTGCAAGAAGGAAAGCCCAACAGAATCCCCGGTTTCTTGGGAATGGAAAGTCATCTCCTCTTTAATATCAGGATCATGCTGCATATTATATAGAGAAGCCTTTGTCTGAATAATTCCTTTGAATGCAGGGTGCTCAGAGATTTTTCCCTTAACCTTTTTTCCATCCAGCCAAATTTCCGTATCCAGCTGATTTAAACGGTTAATAAAATCTGTTCCATTAATAGTTCCCATAATAAAACTCCTGTTTCCTTTATTATTAGGCAAAGTTATTTCTTACTGTATTATTATTCATCTGTGTGTTTGACTGTTCCGTAATTTTAATTGGAAAAGCCCTCTTAAAGGCTCACTGCTTTGGTTAAAGATGTACGGTTCAGAATAGAGATAAAATTAATCGTGGGATAGTGACAGATAATAATGGTCAACCATTGGGGGAAGACGCAGAAATACAAATAAACTTTTAAGGGTGTCAAGAATAACTACATATAACCTGAAGAGGTACTAAAAAATTGTATTTATCTCGATTTCGATCCTTACGCTAACGGGGGCGATTGTTCAATAAAGCAATCGCCCTTTATAACATAAGAGCAAGGAAACTGACGGAGCAGGATACTTGAAGAAGGAATCCAAATAATCGGTATCAAATTATATAATAAATATCATAAGGAGATAACAAACGATGAAGTTCAATACCGTTCATATTGATAGATTATTTATATCATGTACGAAAGGCTGGAATAAATCATGGCAAAAAAAGAAGCACCGAAAATCCAAACAGAACGATTGGTTTTACGTCCGAGAGCGGAAAAAGACATTCCCAATATGCTTAAAATGTTTAACAATGATGAAGTAAGAGAATTTCTTGGAATTAATCCCCCACGTGATGAACACTCAATGTTAGAAATGGTTAGGAATCGTACTGAAACAAAATGGACGGTCGCATTAAAAGATACAGATGACTTCATCGGTGATGTAATGATTCCAGAAATAGCAGAAGGTTATCTTGGCGAAATTGGTTATCGCTTCATGAGGGAGCATTGGGGAGGCGGTTTTGCGTATGAAGCGGTTTCCGCGGTCATTGAGCATAGTAAAAGCACATTAAACCTTAAACGCCTATTTGCTACTATAGATAACAAAAATATGCCATCTAAAAAGTTAATTGAAAGACTAGGATTTACGTTGGTAGCTGTGTTGCCTGAATCGCATTTACACGGCAGAGTTGCCGATGTAGCTTACTATTCTCGTATAGTATAAGCATTTTTACGCTCTCCTGAGAAAAATGAACAAACAGATGAGTGTTTAAATGGAGGGAGATTTTGGGTCAAGCGATATGATTTTAGTGAAGAGTATTAGGTGATTGAAATAGGTATCAATATTGCGATTATGTATAAAGAATTAAGTTAGAAGGGTGAGAGCCAGATACCTAATATTTATCTTCAATTCAATTTATCAAATAATGGGGGCGCTGCTTTAATAAGCTGGTCGGTTTAGTCCAAAGTTTGAAATTTAAATATGGGAGCGTCACTTATGTTCTTATTATCAACAACCTGGTTTAAATGTGGGGGATGTAATTGTACAATTGGTTTTATCGCTTATAGCCTAAATTCTCGATCAACACCGGGAATTTAGGCTTTTTTATATATCCTAAACGTTGAACCCCTTATATAAGTCCAGTCAAAAACGATTGGTTAGCCCATTGACTATATACATACAATGTTGTATATTTATAACATAAAGTTAGATATTTCTAACATGAAGAGGGTTGATACTTTGAAAGTTAAGTATATCTTATTAGGGGTTATTTCATTAGGTATTGTGATAGGAATGCTTCTTCAAGTTTTCAATTTACTGGGTGATAGGGCGTATTTTTCAGCAGCTTTATTTCTGATTGGTTTAATAAGCTTTGTTGGCTACATTTCGTTAATATTGAAAAGGTTATTCCCTGAATTTAAAAATGGATTACCCTCTGATGATGAACGATCCAAAAAGGTGAAATACTATTCGGCTGGTAGGGCATACTTCTTCTCCTTATATATCTGGATTGCTTTACTTGCATTCCAAAAGTATTTGGATAGTGACGATACCTTGATGCTGGGGATATTAGGGATGGTTGTGTCATTATTCGTCTCCTGGCTTATTACAAAGAATAGGAGAGGCTTCGAATAAATGAAAACAAAAATTAAGGAATACAGAGCAAAATACAATATAACTCAATTAGAACTTGCAAAAACGGTCGGGGTAAGAAGAGAAACGATCAGCTTTTTGGAAAAAGGAGAGTATAATCCTTCCCTAAAGCTCGCCATTAAAGTTGCGCGTAATTTTCAGGTAAGTATAGAAGAAATATTCATCTTTGAGGAGAGTGATTTTGATTAAAGAAAGGAGGTGGAGGTGTGTTTGCTTATTTCTTTCATAAAATGAATAAAACTCAGCAAAAAGCCACGATTGCAACAACAATTACTTTATTGGTAGCTGGTGTTGTTTTACTTTTCGTATAAAGCCCCCCTTATAGGCAGGGAAACCCCTCAAAATGTATATCAACAAACAGTTGCCGAGTTTGGAGGTAATGCCCTGTTTCCTTGAGTATTATACAAAGGTGGAGTTTTTTAAGAAACAGGCCACTGATAAGTATTAGAATGTGTACGTTTATGACCAAAAATGGAAGCTTTAATATAGAAGAAAGTCTCCATTTCTTAACAAGAAAAATTATCTTTAACTTTGGAAACACTAAGACACGTACATTACTGTAAATTCCCCCCTATATATCTTGGTTTCAAGTCTTTAAGAAATGGGGACGTTACTGCAATAAGTAGAAGATGGGGATATAACTTGAGACGAACATTAGGTAGGTTTTTAATTTATTTTGTAGTGTTTTTTATCTTGATAATGATTTTTGGATCAATATTCAAACCTTTTGATCTAGGTGTTGGTGGAATAGTTCGAGCATTAGTTATCTCTTCTGCCTCTGCTATTGGATGGACCTTTGTAGTAAGCAATTTTGGAAAGAAATAATTTTTAATGCAAGAGTTTGAAGAACGGATTGAAACGTGGTGAAAGAAATATTAACAGTATTTTATGAATTTATTCTACCTTTATTAGTAATAGGGAGCATTGTATTTTCTGCTATCTATTTAAGTGATAAAGATATCTTCAGGAAACAACTTAAAGAAATAAAGACACATAAGGGCAAGATAACTTTTACAATCATTCTTGTTGTTTTAATCCCATTTGCTATTTTACTCTCGATTCATATTGCAAAGACCATTGCGGATATCTTTGGTTAATCAGAACACTTTAACAAGCGGGGACAATTGTTCCATATGTCTCACCGCTTTTTCCTTAACGAACAGTTTATTTGAACAATACTGAGACAAGATACAAGAAATCATTAGATTTCAGAAATCCTCGGATGTTAATAGTTTCTAAAACATTGACCACATGATTAATATTCCAATCGCGATTGGAATGAGGGACGCGATAATGAGAAGAGATTTTGCAATCCAATATGAGCTACCCATAATACGATAAAAGATAGAGTTTTCATAATTATAATCGTCCTTTTGCATCCATTTATTTTTCTTGATTTCTTTTTTATGTGCTTCTTCTGTGTATTTTGTTATAACTAAGTAAAGAAAAATGAACCCACCTATGAGGAAAAAGAATAAAGGGAAAAAGTCTTTGGTTAATTGCATATGAACATCACCTAAAATATAGTTTATACCATTATATAAGATACATTCTAATAGGTTAACGACCGCCAATGTAATATAATTTTCATTATCTCGAAATCAAGTCTTCCAGAAACGGGGGCATTTGTTGAACATTCAAGGAGCTAATCGTAGCTCTTTTTTTTATTGAACATACGGGAGGTTTAGTTTAGGAAGGTCATTGTTTAAATTTAACTAGAATATGTATGTAATAATGACCCATAACTAATTAAAGGTGGATTCGAAATGGATAAAAGAGTTCAATTCGATTTTGAGATCGAATTTACTAATGGCGGTGGGATACAAGGTCATGAATTCCGGCTTGATATTGTTGAAGATGACATTACTGACGAAGAGTTAGCAAAGTATATTGTCGAGGATATGAGGTTGTTATTGGTTGGTGAGGTTAGAATATTAAACAAAAAAATAATTATTGAAAAACATAAACGAAGACCTGCTAATGAGTAGTCTATCTTAAGCAAAAAACAGGCGAATGGGGAGGTCTTATAAAAAAGGGGCGTTTGTTCAATAAGAGCAAGAGTCCCCATTTTTTATCTTAATAATAGATGAAGGGGTATTAATGATTTAAAAAGTATTGAATATTATGTAAAAAAGCGATATGATGTCCTAATATTTATTTTTGTGAAAAAATTAAAACATATATGGAGTGGGATTGTATGGAAGTTGAAAAATATTTAAAAGAAATGCCTGAGTTTAAAACGGAAAGGTTAACACTTAGAAAGCTTGCATCTTCAGATTTAGAAGATGTCTTTAGTTTCTGCTCCAACCCTAAAGTAGCGCATCCTATGACTTGGGAAGTAAACGAGTCAAGAGAGGTAACCAACGAGTTTTTACATATGGTCATTTCAGGTTACGAAAAAGGTGAATCCGGTGAATGGGCCATAGAGTGGAATGAAACAGGTCAAGTGATCGGTGTGGCCGCTTTTATTGATTGGAACAATAAACATAAGTGCGTAGAATTGGGATATTTTTTATCCGAAGATTATTGGGGAAGAGGTATTGCTACGGAAGCCCTC
Organism: Halobacillus litoralis; assembly: GCF_020524085.2. NCBI lineage: Bacteria > Bacillati > Bacillota > Bacilli > Caryophanales > Bacillaceae > Halobacillus > Halobacillus litoralis. The sequence continues at coordinate 3,420,078 of NZ_CP129016.1, read as the reverse complement.
CAAGAACTTGTTCATTATGGATTTAGTAAGTTATATCTGAATCGAATTGAGGGGAGATCCGATACGGATAATATCGGTTCTCAAAAGGTGATGAAGAAACTAGGCATGGAATATGAAGGCACTTTAAGAAAGAATGAGTTTATTAAGGGTGAATTTAGAGATACGGAAGTGTATTCGATATTGGAAAGTGAGTATGGACCCTTTTTGAATAACGTGTAAAACATATCCAATAATAATCAGACAAAAAAGCACCATTCGTTCCTGCGAATGGTGCTTTTTTATTAACAGCTGAGTTGAGGATTGCATCCAATCGACATACAGGGAAAAGGAGTTTAATGAGAGGGAGTATGTATGTATTTCAGGCGGATCTTATGAAAAAATTCATTTGAAAGAAACGTAACGGTTAACTACTTAACTTAGATGAGTCAAAAGAAGGAGATGGTAGAGAAAATGTAGAAATCATAGGAAAGGAAAATACATAATATGGAATTGTCGAATAGTACATAAGAGAAAAGAGGAGCAGCTGTGACTCTCACATTCTTCCGGAAATCGATCTACCAATTCAGCCTGACGTCCATGGGTATCATCTTAATTGGATCGCTTCCTTATTTATTCTTTAACATTAAAGCTCAGATGTCGGTATTGTTGATGATTGAAAGAAAAGAGTTGAATAATACACCTCTTTCTGCACGATACGATTGTGTTAAATGTCCATGAATATGGGGTGCACATGTGGAATACCATACGACTCATTTTTACAGGTGGGGCGCTGGAGTACTATCATCGGGGGAAGTACTTTCCGCTTTTTCCTGAGTTGATGGAGTTATTTAGCAAGTCTATGATGTATCTACTTTTAGGGTTGGCCCTTGGTCTGGTTGTGGCTGTTCTAACAACCATGCTGATCATGTCGTTATCCAACAAATTCCGTGCGTTCCCTAAAATGGTTTTGTTTGTTCTGGAATCACTGCCTGATATCTTTATTATCCTGGTCCTTCAATTGCTTATTGTGTGGATCTACAAGAATACGAATGTCCTACTCTTTTCTATCACAAGTACTATGGATAGCGATCCATGGTTACTTCCTGTTCTTGTATTATCTATTCTTCCTGGCATTTATGTAACGAAGTACCTGTTATTAGCCTTTGAGTTTGAAGAAGAGCAGCCGTACGTGAAGTTAGCCTTAAGCAAAGGGCTGAGCAAGTGGAGAATATTGTTCATTCACATGTTTCGAAATTCTGTACTGACCTTATTCAACCACTTTAAAAGTATCTTCACTTTTGCTTTAGCTAATCTACTGATGTTGGAAATCATCTTTGATATTGATGGGTTTATGACGTTCATTTATGAGCATAGTGTTTTGAATCCTGAAATTTTGACGATTAGCTTATTCCTCGTGTTTGTTCCCTTCTTCATTCTATTTACCATCATTCAATGGATGTTGGAGGCGAAGTTTTTGAAGGGAGGGGTAAGGGTTGACTAATTTGAGTAAAGGCTTGGTTTTTATCGGTTCTGCTTACCTTATTGTCTTAATGATCGCAAGTTTTGGATTCAGCTTCTTCATAGAACCTGAACTGGCTGAACCGGAGAAGTTATTATTTGACGATAAAGGCAATATCCTTGCTCTGGCACCCTTTCCACCTTCCATTCATTATCCATTAGGGAGTGATATTGACGGGAACAGTTACCTCGTTAAAGTTATTGAGGGCGCGAAATATACCATCGGACTCTCGGTAATCATTGCTTTCGGAAGAATTCTTTTATCTGTGGTTGGTGGGTATTTGCTGTTTTTACTTCCGGCTTCGATTAAACGTCTGTTTCGAGGCTTATCCGATACGTTGCATTATGCTCCTGCCACGATTTTTACATATGTGCTCATCACCCCGGTCGTTTTAACATTTAGCTGGAGCTATGATGTGACAACGAAAATTGTGTTTCCTTGTTTAGTGATCATTGCTGTTAGTGTGCCTGTGTTGTCTTTATATGTACAAAAAGAAATAGACCTTGCTTTAGAGAATGAGTTCATCGATAGTGCACGAATCATGGGAGCAAGTAGATTCCACATCTTTAGAAAACATATTGCGCCTTACCTTACCCCGAAAATATTCATCACGTTTGTGCAGCAAATCGGTCAATCTCTAATTATTTTTGCGCATCTCGGATTATTAAATATATTCATAGGAGGAACTGAAACGAGAGTGATGGAATACGACGTTATGACAGGAGAGGCCAGGGCCGAAACCTTTTCGATGTCGAACGAATGGGCGGGTATGATTAGTGATAACTTTCAGTATATGAAACCTTTCCCATGGATGGTTCTTGCTCCTGTTACTGCCTTTGCTTTGACGATACTTGCCATCAACGTCATTGTTTATGGGCTGGAAGCGAAGCGGAAACCGAAACGAGCGAAAGGATTGAAACAAGCGAGTGAACCTGTAGACGTTTCTTGGGACAAAGAAAAATTTCGTATGGTCAAATAATTCGATCACCATGAATCGATGGTGAGTCTTGGCTTATCTATAAAAGATCTTTCATCCAATCAATGGTTCCCATATTCATCGGATAAGAGACGATGTGGAATAGGTGCGAGGGTAAATGTTTTCCTTCTTCTTTTCATATAGTTTAAGAAGTGGTGGAGAGGAGGAAGAGCGTGAGAAAAGATCACGTCCCATTGATTGTGATTCCTGGTTTATTCGGTTCGATGAGTGATGAAATCATTCCCGGAACGGGCGGGTGGAGTTTCGGTCTTGCCGGGATGGTCTATGAACCTTTTGTGCTCATGTTGGAGACGATGGGGTACCGGAGAGGTAAGAACTTGTTCGTCTGTTTTTATGACTGGAGTCAGAAAATAGAGCATTCTGCGAGCCATTACTTGCTGAAGACAGTTGCTCTCGCTAAGCGGCAGACAGGGGCGGAACGGGTGAATCTCGTCAGTCACAGTATGGGAGGCTTAGTTGCAAGGGCGTATGTTCAAGGGGACGAGTACCAGAATGATGTCGATCAGCTGATTCAACTCTGTACACCTAATGCCGGATCAGCACCGAACTACAGCTATTGGACCGGTGGAGAGCTGCCGACAGCGCAAAAGGGTAAACTCAACTTCGTGCACTTTTATATGCGGTGGTATTTGGAGTATTTGAGCTATCATTACAAGGGGAACCGGATGGATGTGATCCATCAGCACTTTCCAGGTTTACACGATATCTTACCTGGGAGCGATTACCAGAATTATTTAATCATGAATGACCGGGGCAACCGCACCCTTCTTCCTTATCCTCAAATGAAGACGACCAATGCTTTTCTTGATTCGCTGAATGCTGAACGGGGCATTATAAATGAACGGAACATTGATGTAACGGTCATCGCAGGGTCGGGAGAAGAATCGATCAAGTATTTGGAAGTCATTCCTTATACAGGCACAGGAGCGTGGGTGGATGGCAAGGTAACCGCTGGCTCTTATACGAATGACGGGGACGGGGATGCCATTGAAGAAAGTGTTTTTCTGCTGGACGGAGACCACTACACAGTCGAGGGAACACATATTGAAGTCCTCTACAAATCCAAGGATATCCTTCACAGAAAAATCGGATCATACGGCTGACGTCAATATCCTTGAATTAAAAAAAGCACAGGCCAAATCAATGGCCTGTGCTTTTTAGCGGAGCGGTTGCTCAGGGGCCAATACAAATCTATGATGACCTGTAAAATATTTGTATCCTTTTTCTCTACCCCTCGATTATAATAGATTGGTAAGTATAAAATGGTAGAGGAAGATGACGATTGAAAAGGTTGATGTTGCTGTTTCTCACGGTGGTCATGTTGGTATGTAGTTTCCCGGGTGCTGGTTTTGCAGCTGTGAAAGAAAGTGATTTGGAGGTCTACCTTTCCGAGCTTCGTTGGACAGAAGCGGAGTTAGAGACTTATTTATGGGAGTATTATGATTTGAAGCTTCGTGATTTTGATTCATTGGAAGAATTAAAAGATTTTCTTGGTCCGGTGATCACAGAGGAAAGTTTACAACAGCTGCTGGATGACTATGGCCTTACCCGACAGCAATTGGATGATATTCTTGCTGAATATGGTGAAACGGTAGAAGATTACACGTTTATTGATGATATTGAATTCTACTTGATTGAAGAAACTATAGATATTGACTATGAAGATATGTTCAGCGATTTTGGACTATCGGATGAAGAACTGGATCGTTTGTTTCTTCACTTGGAAAGTCTCGATGATGAAGCCATTGAAGGAAGATTGGGTGGGTTGTACGAACGCTTGATGGCCTTTGAAGAATTTGAGTCTGCCACTGAATTGTCGGCGGGACAAATCGCAGAGTTGTTATCCATCATGCAGGAAATGCTTGACCTGTTCGAGATCGATGCGACGTTCTTTCTCGTGAAAAGTGGAGAAGAAATGCCTGTGACTTTGGCAGATCTCATTCAGATGACAGATGGAGGAGGCTATGATTTGAAAATTGTTCTACACAATCTTCAAGGAGAATTTTTAGCTGACTTTATTCTGACGAATGAGATGTTTGGTTCTGAGCTGCTGCAAGAGACGGCGAAAGATCTGCCGACGGTCGAACAGGCAGTCACGGCTCAACAAGCTGCGGACAAACCAGAGGCGAAAACGGGAGGAAGTGCTCCTGAGGGCGTTGAAAAAACGGTCAAAGGAGAGCGTCTTCCAGTAACTTCCGGCGAGTACCTTTCTAAAGTGTTCGCCGGTTTGAGTGTCATGGGGATTGGGGCCTGGTTCGTCCTTTACTTCCGTAGACAGGGTGCATAGAAATGGGAGCAAGGCAGCACCGTAAGAGGAACTTTTTGTTATTGTCAGTTGGCGTCGGACTGATCCTATTCGGTTGGTGGTACACAAGTTCCAACCTCCATCCTTTAGTGAAAGGGTACTTTCTTTATAAAACGAATGCCGCACCGGTCGTTGATTCAGAAGAAAAGGAATCAGCCCTTTCTGTCAAAGAAACAGACAGCGATGCCGGCGAACCTTTGTACACATCGGTTCCAGATATCGGGGATCACATGGGGGAGCTCATCATTCCTAAGCTTGATGCAAGTCTTCCAATCTATCATGGTACGGATGAGGATGAATTGGAAAAAGGGGTGGGGCACTTTGCTGGAAGTGTGCTCCCGGGGGAACAGGACAATACAGTATTATCCGGTCACCGGGATACCGTCTTCCGCCGCCTGGATGAAGTAGGTGTCGGTGATGAGTTGACCGTCAAGTCTGAAGCGGGTGTGTTCACTTACAAGGTCCGGAAGGTGAGAATCGTCGATCAGGACGACCGTACGATCATCGTTCCCAAACCGAAGGCCACGTTGACGGTTTCCACCTGTTATCCTTTCGATTTTATCGGCCCTGCACCAGAAAGATATATTCTGATTGCTGATTTAATAGAGAGCGAGCGGTAAAAAAAGAGACGGGTGAATTCCCGCCTTACCCTTAAACAGAAGGTTTCCTGAGCAATGAACAAGAAGCGCCCATCCCCACGGAGGATCGGCGCTTCTTTATTTATGGAAAGAGGTCAGCAGAGCTGATCCCCTGTCTCATTTGTTCGCGATTTGTATTTTTTAAGGATTCCAGGTTGTTGTTCAATTCTTTCCGTTCTTCAACTATAACGTATAATTTTTCTTCCACTGAATGTATGAGAAGCGGCTTCACAGATGTCTTTCATGATGCCGGATAGATCCACATTATCGGAGTCATCCGCTAAATGGTTTTGAGAGAGTGAATTCTTGACCATTGCAAAAGAAAAAGCCTGTCGAGAAAGTCTCGACAGGCTTTGTTTTGTTCATATTCCATTTTATACAAACAGACTCAGTAATAAAATGAAAGCAAGGCCCAGGACCGAGATGATCGTTTCCAATAGTGTCCATGTGGCGAAAGTTTCTTTCATCGTGAGTCCGAAGTATTCTTTGAACATCCAGAAACCGGCGTCGTTGACGTGAGAGGCAACTAAGCTGCCGGCTCCTGTAGAAAGAACCATCAGAGCCAGATTGACATCGGTCTGCCCTAATAGTGGAATGACAAGACCGACAGTCGTCAAAGCGGCAACCGTGGCTGAACCTAAAGAAATCCGTAGAATGGCGGCGATCAACCATGCGAGGACGATCGGTGACATGGTAGAACCTTCGAATAGTTCTGCGACGTAATCACCGACACCTCCGTCGATCAATACTTGTTTAAACGCACCGCCACCCCCGATGATCAGGAGCATCATACCGATCTGGGAGATCGCCGTCGAGCAGGATTCCATGACGGTTTTCACAGGGATATTCCGTGCGATTCCCATGGTGTACATCGCTACAAGCAAGGAAATGATCATGGCCGTTGAAGCGTTACCGATTAAATTGATAATTGATAAGAACAAGTTTGTTTCAAACCCTGCCATCTCCTGGATCAATGTAATGATCGTGGAAATAGCGATAAGAATAACCGGAAGCATCGCTGTGAAAACACTGACACCGAATTTTGGTGTATCTTCAAGGTCGAATTTCTTCTGTTCCCCTAAGGAAGTGATGTCCCCTTGTTTTGTAAACGAATCAGGAACGAGTTTTTGAGCCATCTTCGTAAAAATAGGGCCCGCTACAATAACGATCGGGATGGAAATGATGATTCCGTAAAGCAATACTTCGCCCAGATCTGCCCCATATTCACCGGCGATTACCGTTGGACCCGGGTGAGGCGGCAGGAATCCGTGGGTGACAGACAAAGCAGCCGCCATCGGGATGCCTAAATAAAGAATAGAAACCTTTAACTCTCTTGAAATCGCAAAGACGATTGGGATGAGGAGGACAAGTCCTACTTCAAAGAACAGGGCAATTCCGATGACGAAAGACGCGGAAACGACGGCCCATTGAATGTTTTTCTCGCCGAATTTGTTGACAAACGTCATGGCAATGCGCTGGGCACCGCCAGCATCTGTAATCAGTTTACCGAGCATGGCACCAAGTCCGAAGATCAGGGCCAGGTGTCCAAGGGTACCGCCTAATCCAGTTTCAATCGTTCCGACAATATCTTCAAGCGGCATTCCGAGCAGGATCGCTACTCCAAACGAAACAATGATCAAGGAAACAAATGTATTCAGTTTAAGCCCCATAATTAAGATCAGCAGGGCGACAATTCCTATAGCAACCATGACTAATGGCATGATGATCCCTCCATGTTGTGTTTTTTACTTGTGAATTAAACCTCTCTGGTATTCGGCAATTCTTGTATAATCACTACTCAGTCTCCTGGATAAATCGATGAAGATCGGGAGCAGTTGGCGGTATTCGTGAGAGGCTTCCTCCACCGGTGTGTGTTGATGGGTACTTCCGATCATCTCGGAAACGACTTCAAACGAATCTACTTTTCCTGTGGCATAGAGTCCTAGAATACAAGCGCCGAGACAAGAGCTTTCATAGCTTTCCGGCACAGCGACTTCTGATTCGAAAATATCCGCCATCATCTGACGCCATACGTCGGAACGGGCAAAACCTCCTGTCGCCTGTATCCGTGTGACAGGGGTGTCCATACATTCCACAAGGGCGAGGTAGACGGTGTACAAGTTGTAAATGATTCCTTCGAGTGCCGCGCGGATCATATGCTCTTTTTTATGAGACATGGTCAGTCCAAAGAATGATCCACGTACATCCGGGTTCCAAAGCGGAGCCCGCTCCCCGGCTAAATAAGGATGGAAAATCAACCCTTCTGCTCCTGGTCTCACACCATCGGCGATTTTTGTCAGGACTTCATAAGGATCTATGCCGAGACGCTTCGCCGTTTCAATTTCTGCTGCCGCGAATTCATCTCTGATCCAGCGCAGAATCATCCCGCCATTGTTGACAGGACCTCCGATGACCCAGTGATCCTCTGTCAGTGCATAACAGAAAATTCTTCCTTTTTCATCGGTCTTGGGCTGATCGATGATCGTCCGAATCGCTCCGCTTGTCCCAATCGTGACCGCGATTTCTCCTTTTCCGATAGCGTTTACACCAAGGTTCGATAAAACCCCATCACTCGCACCGATAATAAAGGGAGTTTCCGGATCCAATCCGATTTGCTGAGCCAGTGAACGGTTGCAGGAAGTAAAAGCTTCCGTCGTTGGTACGAGCCTTGATAACTTATCCCGGGAAATCCCTGCAATGTGAAGCGCTTCTTCATCCCAGTCCATTTTTTCTAAATTCATCATTCCAGTAGCGGAAGCAAGAGAATGATCAAGGACATACTCGTTGAAAAACTTGTGGAAAATGTATTCTTTGATGCCAATGTACTTGTTCGTGATGGAATCGATTTCAGGATGCTCCTGAACCAGCCATGTCACTTTACTCAAAGGAGACATGGGATGGATCGGTGTGCCGGTACGTCTGTAAATCTCATGACCGTTCCATTCGTCTTTGATTTTCTGTGTCCATGCTTCACTTCTGTTATCTGCCCAGGTGATACAGGAGGTCAGAGGATGGCCGTCTTTGTCGACAGCTATCAGACTGTGCATTGCACTACTGAATGACACGAACGAAATGTTCTTGTGTTTATGATCATCCATAATCGCGGTCATGACCGAGACAACCGCCTGGAAAATTTCATCTGGATCCTGTTCGGCCGTTGAGATGTCCGGGGTATGCAGGGGATAGCCCTTGCTTTCCTTTTGAATGACATCGCCTTTTTCACTGAATAATACAGCTTTTGTACTGGTGGTACCGATGTCGATACCGAGCATGAAGTTAGTCATCTTCTTTTTCGACTCCTTTAGTAAAGGTTTCCTGTGCCATCCATAGTTCTTCGACGCGGCCTTTTGCCACATCATCGAAATTCTGGTGGAGGGATTGCACCATAAGGTCGCGATCCTTCTTTTGGATGGCTTCAATGTATAATCCGTGGTTCTCAATGATTCGTTCAAAGTCCTCGTACATCTCTTCAAACCTATACCTCATAGAAAGGAGGACAAGACTTTCGAGTGTAGGTTTCAGGTTGTTCCAAATCATCTGAATATGAGAATGACCGATCGAACGGATAATCGTATCGTGAAATTCCAGGTCCTGCTTGGAAAATTCATCGGCATCCTTGTATTGAATGGCTATTTTCATCATTTCAAAAATCTTGCTGAGATCTTTGACCAGTTCTTCGGTATCCATATGGACGAGCCGCTCAAAAACAAAGCTCTCAACGAGTAACCGGACATCGTACATTTCCTGGATTTCTTTTTCCGTTATATCGAGAACGCGAGCGCCCATCCTTTCCAGGCGGATGAGATTTTCGGAAGCAAGGGCTTTCAAAGCATCCCGTACAGGGGAACGGCTTACGGAAAATTCGGAAGCTAGCTGATTCTCCGATAGGATTGAACCGCTTTCAACCGTGCCCGAAATGATCCGCATTCGGAGTTCGCAGGCGACGCGTTCACCAGCGGATGCTTTGGATAACCATTGGCGTGGGTATAAAAATTCATTAGAATCCTTCATTTATTCACCTCATTCATTCTTCACTGTATACTTGTATACAAGTAGTGTAGTACAACTTTTCAAGTTTGAAAACGCTTTTTATAGAAAATGTCGAAAAAAATCGAAAAATGATGGGTGGAAAAGAACGTTTTCCCTTTCATCCCAAGGGCTTCGATATTCTACTGTTTTTTTATGATCCATTCAGTAAAGCGGGATTATTTTGTATTTTTTGGTGCATGTTCCTTAATGTGCTAAGGTGGTAACGAAATAGCAGTCAGGCAATGAATTTTTAAGAAAAGATATCAGGGGAGGAAATTCAGTGAAAAACATAAGGTGGGGAATCATAGGGTGCGGGAACGTGACAGAAGTAAAAAGTGGTCCTGCTTTTCAAAAGATTGAACAAAGTTCTCTTCAAGCGGTGATGCGAAGAAATGGCGTGAAAGCGAAAGACTATGCGGAACGTCATGGCGTGCCCAAATGGTATGACCAGGCCGAGGATTTAATTCATGATGACGATGTGGACGCGGTGTATATTGCTACGCCACCTTCTTCTCATAAAGAATATACGCTCATGGCAGCCAAAGCGGGCAAGCCCGTGTATGTGGAAAAACCGATGTCCAACAGCGTGGAAGAGTGTGAAGAAATGGTCCGTGTATGTGAAGAGCATGGTGTGCCATTATTTGTGGCCTATTACCGGAGGTCCCTGCCGAGGTTTTTGAAAGTAAAAGAACTGATCGAAGAAGGGGCCATCGGGGAAGTACGGTTCGCTTCTATGCAGCAGACCCAGAAAATCGTTTCCAAAGATGAGAATGGAAATTGGCCATGGAGGGTGATTCCGGAAGAAAGCGGGGCAGGGTTATTCTACGATGTCGGTTCTCATACGTTAGATCTCTTCGATTACCTACTTGGGCCTTTGACAGATGTGAGAGGATTTGGGCTAAACCTTGCTGATTCCTATCCAGCGGAAGACACGGTGAGCGGGGTATGGAAATTTGGGAACGGTGCGGTTGGAACAGGAGTATGGAATTTCTCTTCTTATAAGAATGAGGATGACAACCGTATTGTTGGAACAAAAGGAGAGATACAGTTTTCCACCTTCGATGACAAGCCGGTTATCCTGATCACCGATTCTGGGGAGGAATCTTTCTACATGGAGCGTCCGAAACATATTCAACAGGCTCATATTCAAACGATCGTGGATGAGCTCCTCGGAAAAGGAACGTGTCCAAGCACAGGGAAAACCGCGCTTCGAACCAATAGGGTGATGGGGGAGCTTGTTAAAGAGTATTATGAAGGAAAAGGATAAGATAAGATCCCAATCGTTCCATTCATGCATGATGGAACGGTTTTTCTGTGCTTATGAATAGACTTCCACGGTGAATGAAGATAAAATCAAAGTTTAACCGCCTGGAAAACCAGGGGATTAGATTCAAGGAGTTTTTAAATAGTAGATTGAATAGAAGAAGGTGTTTAACGATGTTACATAATCCAAAAGGGAAAGAAAGAATAGGTCTTGCGTTCCTACTCGGAATGCTTGGGATTCTAGGTCCATTGAACATTGATATGTATCTGCCAAGCTTCCCGGGAATCGCATCGGATTTAGGGACAAACGCATCCCTTGTTCAGCTCAGCCTGACCACCTGTTTGATCGGTCTTGCTGTCGGGCAGATTGTCGTCGGCCCGGTCAGTGACTCACAAGGGAGGAAGAAGCCACTCATCGTCTTCCTGTCCCTCTTCGCACTGGCGTCCTTACTTTGTGCGCTTGCACCGAATATTCTTGTGCTCGTCATCGCCCGATTCCTTCAGGGCTTCACGGCTTCAGCCGGTGTCGTCCTTTCACGGGCCGTCGTGCGTGACGTCTTTTCAGGGAGAGAGTTGACGAAATTCTTCGCCTTACTCATGGTGATCAATGCGACGGCTCCGATGATTGCACCGATGACCGGGGGAGCGATTCTGCTATTACCATTCGCTACCTGGGAGACGATCTTCTTCTTTTTAAGTATCGTAGGGGTCGCAATCGTTTTGACAGTCGCGGGAAAATTGCCGGAGACCCTTCCGGTAGAAAAAAGGATTCCGAGTTCTGTGAAAGAATCGATCCTGACGATCGGGCGACTGCTGAAGGACCGCTCGTTCATCGGTTACGCCCTGACGATCGGTTTTGTCCATGGGGGAAGTTTCGCCTATGTTTCCGGGACGCCGTTCGTTTACCAGGGCATTTACAACGTATCGCCTCAGGTCTTTAGTGTCTTATTCGGAATCAACGGCCTAGCGATCATAACAGGAAGCTTTTTAGTCGGACGTCTCGGTGGAATCTTCCATGAGAGAAGTCTGCTTCGGACTGCTGTCCTCGTTGCGGTCAGTGCGACCGGCTTCCTTTTAGTCATGACGATTATAGAGGGGCCTCTGTATTCCATTGTCGTTCCGATCTTCATTTATATGACAGCGATGGGGATGGTGTTGACCAGTACGTTCACGTTGGCGATGGAACATCAAGGCCACCGGGCAGGAAGTGCGAGTGCGGTACTTGGAATGCTGCCGTTGCTGTTTGGCGCGACCGTATCTCCACTAGTCGGCCTTGATGAAACGACGGCTGTACCGATGGGGGCGATCTTGTTTACGACCGCTTCGATTGGTGCGGTGATCTTTTTCACATTGACGACGAAAAAACTGCATGCATCGGCGTGATTACTGATGAAACTTTCACCCCCTTCCTTCGTAAAAGAGGGAAGGGGGTTTTTTTATGAAGCGGATGATTGTACGTCTTTAGTCACCGCACTTATCATCGGTGTGGTTGTATGGGGAGCGTTTTATTTTTAAACGGTACTCCCCTTGGGCCATTTGGTTGATTCAGTAAAATTATGAGTCCTTCGATTGATTGAAGGGAATAGTAAAATATACTAAGCTAAACAGGAATGAATGTTCATTCCGCATAGGAGGGAGGTTGTTTATATGCCAACATCCACAAGTAAGAGGGATCATATCTTCCATAGTGCGCTTTCACTATTCGCAGAACGCGGCTTCGATGCCACGACGATTCCAATGATCGCAAGTGATGCAAAAGTAGGGGCGGGGACGATCTACCGCTATTTTGAGAACAAAGAAGTTCTAGTCAATACATTGTTTCAATACTATACGGCCTTGTTCACAAAGACCCTTGAAGAAGGGTACCCGAAGAATGCAGGGATCCGTAATCAGTTCCACCATTTGTTTCAAGGGATGGTGCGTTTTACAAATGAGCATGAGCATGCGCTATATTTTATCAAGACTCATAACGCCGCCTACTTTCTTGATGAAACAAGTCGGGGACAATTCAATCATTTGCTGATGATTCTCCATGAATTCTTTGATGAAGGGAAAGAAAAAGAACAAATCAGGGATCTGCCGTCGAAAGCGTTGATTGCGATTATCTTCGGAGGGTTTCTTGAGCTGTTTAAATTGATCCGTGCAGGTGAGATCGAAGCGACGGATGAATTATTAGCTGGTATCGAAGAAAGTTGCTGGGATGCTGTGCGTCATCATGAATGATGATGAGGCAGCTTTTCCTTCTCCTATGTGCGGAATGAATATTCATTCCGGTATCTTCAATTATGATCAAAGAGGTGTTTGTCCATGAATCATACAGAAAATCTGCCACAACCGAAATCCTACGGACCGCTCGGAAATTTACCGAGCATTGATAAGGAAAAACCCGTCCAGTCATTTATGAAGCATGCCCGGGATCTCGGTCCGATCTATCAAATCCAATTCCCGGGCCGGGTCAGTACATTTATTTCAAGTGCCCGTTTTGCCGCTGAAATCTGTGACGAGACGCGTTTTGATAAAAAAGTAGGGCCAGCCCTCCAAAAGGTTCGTGCCTTTGGTGGAGATGGTTTGTTCACAAGTGGGACGGAAGAACCGAATTGGAAGAAAGCTCATAACATTCTGCTGCCAAGTTTCAGTCAGCAGGCGATGAAAGGCTATCATGATAAAATGCTCGACCTTGCTTCTCAGCTGATCCAAAAATGGGCGAGACTGAATCCGAATGAAGAAGTTGATGTACCTGATGATATGACACGCCTGACGCTCGACACGATCGGTTTGTGTGGGTTCAACTATCGTTTTAATAGTTTCTACCGGGAAGATGCGCATCCTTTCATCGAAAAAATGGTGCGAGCGCTTGATGAATCGATGAGCCAGACGCAGCGACTGGGTATTCAGGACAAGTTGATGGTGCGCTCCAAAAGACAATTTAAAGAAGATATCGATTACATGTTCAATCTTGTCGATCAACTCATCGAGGAACGGAAACAAGCAGGCGACCAGGGGGAGGATGACCTGCTTGGGCATATGCTGAAAGGGAAAGATCCTGAAACAGGAGAATCTCTGGATGATAAAAATATCCGTTTTCAAATCATCACCTTTCTCATTGCGGGACACGAAACGACGAGTGGGCTCCTCTCGTTTGCCATGTATTATCTATTGAAACATCCGGATAAGTTACAGAAGGCGTATGAGGAAGTGGATGAAGTGCTCGGTGATGACACCCCATCCTTTAAACAGGTGAAGCAACTGAAATACGTGCGGATGATTTTAAACGAAGCGTTACGCCTATGGCCGACAGCCCCGGCGTTTTCCGTTTATGCAAAGGAAGATACAACGCTGGATGGTGAATACGAGGTGGAAAAAGGGGATACGTTTACACTGCTAATCCCGGAGCTTCACCGTGACACCACTGTCTGGGGAGACGATGCAGAGGAATTCAATCCAGAGCGTTTTGAAAATCCAGCGAGCATTCCGTATCACGCTTATAAGCCATTTGGAAATGGACAAAGGGCATGTATCGGACAGCAGTTTGCGCTTCATGAAGCGACGCTCGTTCTCGGCATGGTTTTACAGCATTTCGACCTTGAGGATCATTCGGATTATGAATTGGATATCAAAGAAACGTTGACGTTCAAGCCCGATGGTTTGACGATGAAAGTGAAATCGAGAAGAGAATTCCAGGGGATCCAAACGCCAGATGTGGATGAAAAGAAAGAAACGAAGGAAATGCCTGCGCGCGAGTCTCATGGCACACCATTCCTTGTCTTGTACGGATCGAATATGGGAACCTCAGAAGGAGTGGCCCGCGAGCTTGCTGACACCGCCCGTCATCAAGGGTTCGCCGTAACGACGGCCCTGCTTGATGAATGGACGGGGAATCTTCCGAAAGAAGGTGCCACTTTGGTTGTATCGGCATCCTATAATGGCAATCCGCCAGACAACGCGACCTCTTTTGTCCAGTGGCTGACTTCTGATGAGGAAGCGGATCTCGATGGGGTGACCTACGCTGTTTTCGGCTGTGGAGACCGAAATTGGGCGAGCACGTATCAACGAGTTCCGGCAACGATCGATCGCAAGCTCGATGCGAAAGGAGCCTTCCGTCTACTTGAACGAGGAGAAGGAGATGCCAACGAGGATTTTGATGGCGATCTGGAAAAATGGGAAGAAAAGCTTTGGCCGGCGTTAGCTGATCATTTCAACTTGGACTTGGAAGAAGGTCAAACGGCCTCCAGCCCCGTTTCCATGGAATTCGTCAGCGGAACGAGCTACACGCCTGTGGCCCGCACGTATGATGCTTTCACTGCTGTTGTGCTTGAAAACAAAGAGCTGCTAGAGTCTGATGAGCGCAGCACTCGTCACGTGGAGGTTGAACTTCCTTCAGACGTGACTTTCCAGGAAGGGGATCATTTAGGTGTCGTTCCGGAAAATACACAAGTCCTAATCAACAGGGTGCTGGACCGGTTTGGGCTCAAAGGAGAAGAGTATGTGATGTTGAGCGAGGGGACAGGACGCGCGTCCCATCTGCCTACAGGTCAACCGGTTCAACTGCTGCAATTGTTATCGTCTTACGTGGAATTGCAGGAGCCTGCGACGCGGGCACAAATCCGCGCGCTTGCAGCGAGTAACCCCTGCCCGCCTCACAAAATCGAACTCGAACAACTCGTCGAGGATGAAAATTATAAGAGAGAAATTCTCGAGAAACGCCAGACAATGCTGGAGCTGTTAGAAGCGTTCGCGTCCTGTGAAATGGAGTTCGAACAATTCATTTCCCTGCTTCCAGCTTTGAAAGTCCGTTATTATTCGATTTCCAGTTCCCCTCGTGTGGATGCCCATCAACCGAGTGTGACGGTCAGTGTCGTTCGAGGAGAGGCGTGGAGCGGCAAGGGGGAGTACGAAGGTGTAGCTTCGAATTATTTGGCATCAAGAGAAATCGGAGACAAAATCGCCTGTTTCGTCCGTACCCCTCAATCCGACTTCCAACTGCCGGAAGATCCTGAAACTCCGATGATCCTTGTCGGGCCGGGGACTGGAATCGCTCCCTTCCGAGGGTTCGTTCAGGCGCGTAAAGTGATGCAGCAGGAAGGAACAGCGCTTGGTGAAGCCCATCTTTATTTCGGGTGCCGTCACCCGGAACAGGATTTCTTGTACGAAGAGGAACTGAAAGAAGCGGAACGTCTCGGTTTGATTGACCTGCACACGGCTTTTTCACGACAAAAGGATGGAGAAAAGGTGTATGTCCAGCATGTGATGAAGAAAAATGCAGAAGCGATCCTTTCTCTATTAGATCAAGGGGGCCGTCTCTATATTTGTGGGGATGGAAGCAAAATGGCTCCTGAAGTAACGGATACGCTTGTGGAGTGTTACCGTGATCTCAATCAAGTCAGTGAACAGGAAGCTGTTTCGTGGCTGGATGAGCTTGAAAAGTCTGGACGACTGGCGAAAGATGTCTGGGCTGGTTCTTAACATTCTGAGCCTGAAAGACTTAAAGATCATTCCTGCTCATTGTAAAAGTCAAATCTAAAGAACCCCTGATTCCTAATGAAAGGAATCAGGGGTTCTTATTATATGAAAGAGAGATTTGTTTGGGAAGGATCTTAAATTTCACAACAAATCTTAAAATGTAATCAAATTAAAACCGATGAGCAGAACGAATAGAAGCAAAAGAACGAAGAAGACCCAAATGAAAGGAGAAGATTCACCTTTTCTCTTTCTAGCAAGCAGGGCTTCCATGGTTCCGATCATCGCTAGAGCTAACAAGCCTTTAACAATATAAATAACGGGAAATTGGAATTGTACGAGCATCACGATCCCTGTAGTAATCATGACGAGATACGTCAATCTTAACAACATTTTTGAAAGCGTATTCTTTTTTAATGTCATAGACAAAGCGAAAAGTAAAACGACAATGAGCCATGTACTGGCATGTATAGAGTAAAACATATGGGATCTCCTTTTTATATAGAGTTCATCTGTATGGGTTTCTTTTTTTCATAAGCGATAATTAAAGTGATACTCAAGACTCCTAGTAGACTCGCCGTCAAAAAAGTAGCCAGTGCATGCATTTCAAAAATCCATGTAAACGCGACGGGCCCAAGGACCCTTCCTAGACTGTCGAGAGAATAAATTGCTCCTGTAGCCGCTCCTTGCTGATCGCTTTTCTTTGTAATGAGAGAAAGGGTGCATGTTCGGACCAGAGCATTGCCAGCTGTGAAGATCGCAAGAAATATTCCTGCGAACCAAAGATTATAGGACAGGGGCATAAGCAGCAATCCTCCGGCACTCACCACCTGTCCCATGATGATCCAATGGGTCTCTGTTCCATCCTTGATCTTTTGCATAACCCCGCCTTGAATACCTGCATCGATCAGTCCGCTTACCATAAATAATAAGCCTACCTCAAAGGGAGTAATGTCGATTTTCTGTATTTGATAGATTTGAAAGGTGCCTTCAAGGCCAGCTAAAAGAAGAGTCGTTACAAAAGTGAATAGAAATAAAGGAACGAGATTTCCTGTAAGTTGGTATTTGATTGATATTGACTGTCTTCTCGCCGCTTGCTTGGGCTTAGACTCTTTGAGAACAAAGAATGTTAGAAGAAAGGTAAATGCCATGAAACCTGCAGAGATATAAAAGGGGAAAGGCTATACTTACTTCGCTCAGCAGTCCACCTATAGCAGGGCCTAGAATAAAACCTAATCCGATGGCCATTCCTACAAAACCCATATATTTGTTTCGGTTTTCATTTGATGTGATGTCTGCAACATACGACATGCTTCCTGTATACAAGGCTCCTGCGAACAGCCCGCCTATCATTCTTGATACATAGAGAGCAGCCAAATGGTTAATGAATAGGGCGAACATGAGAAAACTGACGGTAAATCCTAAAAGTCCAATTAAAATGACTTTCCTTCTTCCTATTCGATCTGCAATCCCTCCCCACAAACGTGCGGTTAGAAAGGATGCTAATGAATACACCGCAAGCAGCCAGCCGATGTGTATGGCACTTCCATTCATATTGGCAATCAATTCTGGAATGACGGGAATGATGATCCCAAAACCGATGTACACGAAAAATTGGATGAGGGTGAGCAAGCCAATGGTTTTTTTCATATTCAAATCACCTCCTGAATGTTAAAATGAACATATGTCACTTTGAACATATACAATACTAATAGGTTATGAATCTGTTGACAATAGGGAAAAAGCTCAAAATGTGAACATTATGAGGAGATGATTGGATGACCTTACGATATGCCTTGTTAGGATTATTGACCCGAAAACCGCAGACCGGTTACGAATTGTACCAGACATTCAAACAGCAGCTTATTTATGTGTGGAGTTCCACCCACTCACAAATTTATAAAGAATTGAATCGCATGGAAGAGGAAGGGTGGATTGCTTTTCAATGGATTTATCAGGAAGGAAGTCCAAATAAAAAGCAGTACACGATTACACATGAAGGAGAAAAAAAGCTGGTGGAATGGATTGTGCATGAGAAGAATCAACCGCTTAAAATGAAAGATCAATTTCTAATCAAAGCTTCTTCCTTTTCCATCATTTCTAAAGATGAAGCGATTCATTTATTGCAAGAAGTGAAGCAGCGGGAATGGGAAGTGTACGTCCAGACTGAAAAATGGAAAGCAGAAACATTTCCCAACACGCCGTCTCATGAAAAGACAGGGGAATTCATTACAGCGGAGTTTGGTATTCGTTATGCGAAAATGTATGTGGACTGGTGTGAGTGGGCAATTGAAGTAATCAGCCACATGGACGAGTAATAGTACAACGTTATGAATAAAGGGGAAAAAGAGATGTGGAGTCGTTTACGAGAGATTTTCAACACCTTTGCTAAATTTGGTTTAACCCATATTTTGAACAATTTCGGCTTTCGTGTTTCTAAAAGAACACATACCGGGACGCTGGAAGATTTCAGAGAGGGACGCCTGTTGAAAGAAGCTTTGGAAGAATTAGGACCGGTATTTATTAAATTAGGTCAGTTTCTAAGTTTGAGGAAAGATTTGTTATCCGAGTCCTGGCGCATTCCTTTAATGGATCTTCAAGATCAATCCAAACCTCAACCATTTGGAGAGGTCATAAAAACGCTGCAACAGGAATTTAACAGGCCGCACCAGCAATGGCTGAGTGATTTAGACCCCATTCCTCTTGGCGCAGCTTCCTTGGGGCAAGTGCATCAAGCGACCCTTGCCACTGGACATAAAGTAGCCATCAAAGTGAAGAATGTAAAAAAAGAATCCATGGAGAAGGATTTAGAAGTGTTATTGTTTTTGTCCAAACAAGCAGAGAAACGTTCCCAAATGGCTGCGAAATTTCGCCTGGTGGAAGTGATTCAAGAGTTTTCCGAGAGTTTGAGACAAGAATTGGATTACAAAAAAGAAGGCGAGGAGATGGGGAGGTTAAGAAGAAATCTCACCGGCGAAACCTTAACCATCCCACATCCTTTTATGGAATGGACAACGGAACATTGCCTTACCATGGAGTATATCGAGGGAAACAAGTTAACGACTGCTTATATTAATCATTTAGATCAAGAAACGAAAAAAGAAATGGCTCATGCTCTATCTACGTATCATTTTCAGCAGATCTTTATTCACGGGCACTTCCATGCGGACTTACATCCTGGGAATTTACTGTATCACCCTAAAAACGACCAAGTGAACATCATAGACTTTGGGAGTATAGGGGATCTGTCACCATCTGTCCATTCCACCTTAAAAAGGATCTTATTGAGTCTATACCATCAGGATTCCTATCAATTGGCTAAGGTGATCAGTGACTTTCCTCGAGAGGGCGATTTGAACTTCTCCCGTCTCCATAACGATATGGACCGGTGGTTAAAGCGTTATATCGATCTTCCTGTCCAACAACTGTCCCTAGGTGAAATGTTTTATGAATTATTTGAACTGGTGGCCACTTATCAATTTGAGATCCCTTCAGCGATGTTTGGGGTCGGACAATCCTTATTAAAACTTGAATACACGATTCAAATCTTAGATCCTGATCTCAACCTCGAAGAAGTAATTCAACCGATCGGGGAAAAACTAGTGGCAGGTGAAATGAGAAATTCTTCCTTACAAAAAGATGTGATGAGCTGGGGGTTTGACGTGCGGCGCATGTTTTTACGTTCCCCTCAACATTTTCATTCAATCATAAATAAGGTTGATGAAGGTTCTTTACAATTGAAGTTTGGTTTGAAGCCCGAAGAAAAACATCTGAAGAGAATGGAAAAATTGGTGAACCGTGTCGTTCTTAGTGTCATTATGTTAGCTTTTTCCTTGATGATCAGTTCCATATTCGTCGGGCTTACTTTAAGCGATGGGATATCCTCCACTCACATCGAGCGTTTAGGCATATCGATGGCGGTGGTTGTTACCACTTTACTCTGTGTAGTGATTGGGAACATGTGGTGGAGAAGAAGTTAAAAGTAAGCTGTGATTTTTCTGAAAAGAGAATAGAGAAAGGGGAAATGGGTGTGCGTAAGGGCTTACTTCATCATGTGGAAATCTATGTAACGAATTTAAAGCAGTCTGAATCCTTTTGGGGATGGTTCCTGGAATAGATCGGTTACCAGTCTTATCAAAAATGGGAGGAAGGTCAAAGTTGGAAGCTGGGAGAAACTTACTTGGTGTTCGTCCAAGTGGAAAATAAGTATGTAGACGTTCCTTACCATAGGAAAAGAACGGGCTTGAATCATTTAGCTTTTCACGCTTCTTCACGTGAAAGAGTAGATGAAATGACGAGGATGCTTAAGGAAAGAGGGATCAACATCTTATATGAAAACCAGCATCCTTTTGCGGGTGGCGATGAATATTATGCCGTTTATATTGAGGATCCGGACAGGATAAAAGTAGAGTTTGTTGCCCCACCCCTATAGTTTATTTTTTCCTATCTTGTTAGTGCTTGATTTCCTTGGGGCTGCCCTCCGGTGGCGGGCACTCTCAAGGTAGGGTTGAATGACATTCCTTTTATGTAATGAAGGGATCATAAGCTTATGAAAGTTTTATAGAAGCAGATTTCTTTCGCTGCCTTTTTTTATCTGTAATAATGAAAGATACCGTTACAAAAGGAGGCAGATCAATGACAAACCAAACAACAACGAAACCTTTATTTAATACGTTTACGAGTGATAAATTAAACCTTCCGAACCGGACTGTGATGGCACCGATGACACGCGGGTTCTCCCCTGGGAACGTTCCTAATGAGGAAGTGACTGCGTATTACCGCCGACGTGCTGAAAATGAAGTCGGTTTGATTATTACAGAAGGAACAGGGATCGACCATCCGGCTTCCGTATCTGGTTCGAGTATTCCTGTGTTTCATGGAGAGAAGGCGTTGAGCGGCTGGACGAATGTAGTGAAAGAAGTACATGAGGCCGGCGGTAAAATTGCTCCGCAGCTATGGCATGTAGGAATGACTCGCAGCAAAGGCGACCTTCCAAATGAAGAGGCAATGCCGGTGGGTCCATCAGGCCTGAGCCTGGATGGAGAGCAAGTGAACGAACCATTATCCACGGAAGAAGTAGAAGCGTTGGTGGAATCCTATGCCAAAGCGGCAGCGGATGCGAAGCGCCTCGGTTTTGATGCGATTGAAATTCATGGAGCTCATGGGTACTTGATCGACCAGTTCTTCTGGGAAAACACCAACAAACGTACCGACCGTTATGGCGGCGATTTCGTTGAGCGCACGCAGTTTGCCGTAGAGATCGTAGAAGCTTGCCGTCGTGAAGTTGGAGAAGATTTCCCGATCATTTTCCGTTTTTCCCAGTGGAAAATGAACGACTTCCAAGCGAAACTGGTCAACACACCAGATGAGCTTGAACGTTTTCTTCAGCCGCTTGTTGAAGCAGGCGTGGACATTTTCCACTGCTCGACCCGCAGGTTCTGGGAGCCTGAGTTTGAAGGTTCCGACTTGAACCTTGCCGGCTGGACGAAGAAACTTTCAGGCAAACCGGTCATTTCTGTAGGATCTGTCGGGCTGGATGGTGTCTTCACGGACTTTTCTGGTGCAGGGACAACAAGTCTTGATGGTTTAGTGGACAAACTGGATCGTGAGGAGTTCGATCTGGTTGCCATCGGCCGTTCTTTATTGATGGATCCTGAGTGGGTGAAGAAAGTCCGTGAAGGTAGAGCGGATGATCTGTTAGCCTTTGATAAAGAAGCGCTGCAGAAACTATATTAATGATAGAACAGGCGTCCTTTTGTCAGGGCGTCTGTTTTTTGTTTCTATGAAGCTTAGAAAAACAGTAAAGAAGCTTTTAAAGTAATGGGACGATCCAAAAGTTTCGTTGTTTTCCATAAAGGATAAAAGTCCATTACAAGGAGGGACTTTTCATGAAAAAAGTAAAATTAGGACGCAGTGACGTCGAAGCCACACGCATTGCCCTCGGTACATGGGCCATCGGCGGTACCGGGTGGGGCGGTACAGATGAAGAGCAATCGATTCAAACGATAAAAACAGCGATAGATAAAGGTGTGACCACGATCGATACCGCACCCGCCTATGGGCAGGGACTATCGGAAGAATTGATTGGCAGAGCTATTGCACAGGCAGATGTAAAGCGAGAGGATCTTGTCCTTGCAACGAAAGCAGGGATCGATTTCACGGATGACGGAAACTATCGTGATAGTAGACCTGCTCATTTGGAAGAAGAACTGCAGGCAAGCCTGGATCGCCTGCAGACCCACTATATTGACTTATATCAAATTCATTGGCCGGACACCGATGAATCCATTGAAAAGACGGCAAAAAAGATGAAAGAGTTTTATGAACAAGGAAAGATCCGTGCGATAGGCGTAAGTAATTTCAGCCCTGAACAAATGGATGAGTGGCAGAAATACGCACCAATTCATACTTCGCAGATGCATTTGAATATGCTGCAGCGTTACTTAATCGAGTGGTTTGAATATTGTCAAAACCATGAGATTTCCACATTGTCATGGGGGTCCCTTGCGCACGGCATGCTGACAGGAAAGTATTCCAAAGATGCATCGTTCCCGGATGATGACCTCAGGAGCAATATCGAATTGTTCCAAGGTGATCGATTCCCTAGTTTGATTGACGCGGTGGAGGAACTTCAGCGTTTCGCTGAAAAACGAGACCGTAACATTATTCAACTATCGATCCGATGGCTGCTCGACCATAAACCAGGAGCAGACGTTGCTTTATGGGGGGCACGCAAACCTTCGCAATTGGAAGGTGTCACCGAAACGGATGGATTCCAGTTAACCAGCGATGAGCTGCGTGATATAGATGACATCCTTTACAACCATGTCGATGATCTAGAAAATGGCACGTTAAAAGAATATGGTCCGCCTGTACGTTCGGAATTGTAAGGATGATTGGACAGCCTTCTTTTTAAGGAGGCTGTTTTTTATTTTGTAAGTGACTTGAAATGGACCCATGGAGACAGAGAGCAAAAACTTTAATTTTGAGGTTGTCTTGTATTCTAGCTCACGGAACAGGCGAGTTTTTGTGTGGAACCGTTTCGATATCACGTCCCTATAATAGATTTAATTTCTGGGAGATGATTTATCCGCCATAAAGGACGTGACGAATTTTCTTAGCAAATACAGCAGGCTCCTCAATTTGTTGAACATAAACATAAGGGAGCATAGGTGTACTGCAAGGAAATCCGGTGACTAAATCACAATAGATCCCAAGTTGTGTTAATTTCGCTATGACAATATCTGCATCTTTAAATGGGACAGGGATGCGCCCAATGTTGAGAGCGTAGCCTTGGGAGTCCATACTGACAAAACTAAAGATTCCATCTGTCACCGTCGGAGACTGGGTGGCACACCTTCCTAATATCTTTAATCGATGGTGTTGAGGAACTGCGATACTACAGAAAGACTGTTGAGGAGGGTAGGGAATTAAAAAACCTCCCAGAATGTCGCTCGTCTGCTTGCATGTATTTTTTAAATTTACAGCAGAAGGCTTATTAAACCGATGAGCGGATCCAACGGGCAATATATTCAAAACAGGTAACAATCGATAGGCAAAAACGATTGGGTTTTCAATACTGGCTACATAAACAATAGGAAGATTTGGTTCACTATAGGAATAACCATGGACAACAAGGTGTACAATCCCCTGCTTTACCAGAATGTCAGTGACGGATGCAATGTTCCGCTCCTCAACAGGGATCCGTCCGATAATCAGTGCTTTTCCTAGCGTATCGAAATTCCCAAAGTCAAAATAAGCATCCGTTACCATGGTGGAATCAGCTGCCGATCTCCCTAACATATTTACTTCAATACATTGGGCTAGACCAACGGTGCAGAAGGGGGATTGGGGTGTAATAGGCAGGATGGTGTAGCCGCCAATCATTGATGCAAATGCATGACAAAGAGAGGGCGTTCCTTTGAAATGATCCATTGTCACACCTCTTTATCTCAAAATGTGTTCATATTGTCCCATTATATGTTCATAGGACCATACAAATTCTTTTCAGCAAAATGTACATACAGAAGACCATTCCGACTATAGGATAATCTTGGTTTTACATAGGACAAATCCTGATGGAAATAGGGGTTCGTATGTTCTGTGCTCGTGGAAACCAGGTGGAAAGGGAGAAGAGGATCTCTTATAATGAAGAAGAATGCAACAGGAAATGGAGTGCTTCTATGACGTATAACGATGAATATTTCATGAAAATAGCGATTGAACAAGCATCAAAGTCGAGAGCAGAAGGAAACGAACCGTTTGGCGCCATCCTGGTTAAAGGCAAGGATATTGTAAAAGTTGCTGAGAACAAAGTACATACCCACTCAGACCCTACCTATCATGCAGAAATAGGGCTGATCCGAGATTTCTGTTCAGAGAACCAGCTGTTCGATTTGAATGAATACACCCTGTACACCAGCTGCGAGCCTTGTGTGATGTGTTCAGGTGCCATGGTTTGGTCTAATCTTGGTAAAATGGTATATAGTGTGACACACGATCAATTAGCAAGGATCGCAGGGGACAACATTATGATTTCCTGTAAAGAGGTATTTGCTAAAAGCCCTCTCAAGCCTATAGTAGTAGAACAAGTATTAAATGACGAAGGTCTGAAGGTTTTTGATGGGTACACGTTTGGTTAGTAAAGCTTACTATTAAGACCCCAGGCAAAGATCGTTGTCTGGGGTTCTTTGTGATGAACCAGTAACTGTTTATAAAGGATTTTCGTAAAGACTATAGAAATAATTTAAGAGGAGGATGTATGGTTATGATCTGGGATAAACCTCAATGCAAGTATTGCGAGAAAGAAATAAAAGAAGATGAAGAGGTTTTTGTGAAGATGCGCTACCCTAGGAGAAAAGGTTTTACAGAAATAAAGGCCTATTTAAGAAATGAAGGGACCTTTATATGTGAGGAATGCGCTCACGAGAAAATGAAATCATCATAAGGTTTATTTAAGATCTACATACAAGGATCACTTGGGGATTTCAAACAGTAACGCTGTGTTGTATTAATGATAGGGAAAAATCGGAGGTGTGCAGATGAGTGAAGAAAAAAAGATAACGTTTATGCTGCCTGATCAACAAAAAGAGGCGTCGATTTCTAATACCTCAAGCGACAAGTATTTAGAATTTCTCCCGGATGAACTGACGGAACTGGTCAATTCTTTTCATGGGTTTGAGCTGGATACGATTGAATTACACATCGCAGGGGCCATTGATTCTGGAGGAGCGACCAAGCTGTTTGTGGATTTCTCTGGCGAGGCCGGCATGAAATTTACATTGAAGAAAAAGGACGGGGAAAGAGAATAAGAGGAAAAGCTTTAGGATTATTACAGAATACGTTTCACTTATAGGAGGGCTTTAAAATGAAGATCGACCAGCATGGAGAAGTAACCTCCGTGTTAGGAGAAGTGAGATATGGAGACTTTGCCATGTCCGTTTATATGTTTTACATCGATGGAATGTTGATCGATACGGGGGCTTCACGGATGCTTGAAGATTTCAAGCCTTTCTTTAAGAAAACGCCCATTGAATTGGTCAGCCTCACCCATCCTCATGAAGATCACACAGGAACAGCAAAGTGGCTGCAAAATGAATGGGACCTTCCTGTATATATTAAGAAAGAAGCGATACCTGAATGTAGGGTTGAAGCGAATTTACCTTTATACAGGGAGAAATTATGGGGAAAACGCCTGCCGTTCTCACCTTTCCCATTTGGTGAAACGGTTGAGTCCAATCAACACTTATATAAACTCATACATACTCCAGGACATGAGAAGAATCATGTGTGTTTATTTGATGAGGAGCACGGGAGACTGTTTTCAGGGGATCTGTTTTTACATCCAAAGCCTAAGGTCATGATGGATGATGAATCTGTCCCGGTTATGATTCAATCGCTTAGAAAAGTACTTCAATTGGATTTTCAAGACATGTTCTGCCAACATGCGGGTTACATAAAAGACGGAAAACGGGCCATGAGGGAAAAGCTTAACGATCTAGAAGAGCTGAGTGAACAAGTCCACCACTTGAATGAAAAAGGTTACACCGTGAATGAAATGAACGTTGAATTATTTCCTAAAGTACCGATGATTGTTTATCATTCCAGCAAGGAGTATGATTCAAAACATATGATTCGGTCTATTTTGGAAGGGGTACAAACTAGCAAATGATTGATTACTATAAAAATCCTAATAGACCGTCCTTTTTCTATCGGAGACTATATAGGTTTTATGCTCTCTACACCATAGTTTTGATTAAAGATTGCTAAGTAATAAAAACGTTGATGTATCATTATACTATAAAATTCTTATTCCCACTCGAAATTTATCACTTATTATTGTAATATATTATTGGGTATCATTCGGTAGTTAAATAAATTTATAGGACTTATTGACATTTTTTGAGGGGGAAAACAGATGACGGCTGCAAAACAAGCAACATTAACGCCTGTAACGGCTACTATACTTGAACAGAAAGAGGAGTTGGCTCGTGCGGTTGCTATACCTAGCGAAATAGGAAAAGGAGTCTCAGAACAATTAATTACTTGGAGAATGGAATTAATTGAAGCCTATGCCACTTCTTTAACCCAGGATTTTAATGAAGTAACTCAGCATCTGGAAAAGTGGAGCGATCGTGTGTCAGGTGAACTTGTAGAATTAAGATTACCATTGAACATAGCCCTGGTAGAAATAAGTGAATATAGAGAAGTCATAGGTGCGATTATCAAAGACGAAGCAAAAACACAAAATCTTTCTTTTGACGATTTTTATGATATCCTTACTCCGTTCAATCATGCGGTTGACCAAGCGGTACAATTCGTCAGTCAGTCGTATATGGATGACTTCGAAAATACCATACAAACGGCTAATTATGCAGTGGATGAACTTTCCGTACCTATCGTTCGAGTCACAGAGTCGGTTGGTGTCATTCCCATTGTTGGAGAAATAGATACGAAAAGGGCGCAGCTCCTTATGGAGAATGCGTTGAAGCAAGGGGAAGAATACGAGCTTGAGACGATCATCTTGGATCTATCCGGTGTGAGTATTATTGATACGATGGTGGCTCATCAATTATTTAAAGTGATCAATTCGTTAAAACTTACGGGTGTGAATGGAATCATGAGTGGCATCCGTCCGGATATTGTACAGACAATGGTCAGCCTGGGCATTGATATGAAAGGGATCAACACTTTCAGCAGCCTTCACAGGGCCATCGAATCATTGGAATTACTTGAGGAGAAAGTCAACAGTTAATGTTGGCTTTTTTTTTATGAAAATAGATAGCCGTCTAGAAGGAACGAGGAAGATTTATGGCAGGATCCCCTAATCAAACAGACGAAAAGGTGTAAAAGATATTCTTCCTTCTACATATCTATTATAATGAACATAAACTTGGCATCAATTTCCTGTAAGTGGGGGTATTTTATGAAAAAAAATCTATGGATTGTTGTTAGCGTACTTTTTATTTTAGCCTTACCATCGGTCATCTGGTTGTTTTCACCATCCAAATCACTTGATGTCACGATTCTTGATAAAACGGTACCGGATGAAAGCGCTCGTGAACATAAAAGCCTGACATGGCTGTTGAATTATAACAAATACAAGACCAATGAGAAGAAAACCTATGACTCTATGAAATACTACGGTCTAGTTCCCGATGAAGAGGAGCGGACCATTGAAGAAAAACCGCTGCCAGAAGATCTCGGGGATACAGACCTGATTTATGTCGCTGATACATACGGAGTTTATAAGCAAGATCTGCCCTGGGGGGCGGAACCTGATGAAGGACCTCCTGAGTTGATTGATGGAGGCCTTGCGATGGATGAATGGCAGCAGATCAAGCAGCAGGTCGAGTCCAACGGGAAGGATTTGGTCATGGAGTTTAACAGCTTTGTCTCTCCCACAAGTGATGCGGTACGGAACGATGTAACCGACTTTCTGAAGGTGGATTGGCAGGGCTGGATCGGCCGTTATTTTCAAGATTTGATCGAAGGTGGAGAAGTCCCGGAGTGGGTGGTTTCACGTTTTGAAGAAAAGGGAGAGCCTTGGACGTATGAAGGAGAAGGAGTGGTCCTCATCCACGAATTCTCAGGGGAGGTTGTGGTCTTGTCTGTGGAAGAAGGAGACTTGCTGGAGGCAGAGATCCTCGCCATCTTTAATGAAAAAGGGGAAGAACACTTCGACCTCCAACAAAGTACCCCTTATCTTTACTGGTTCGATATCCTTGATCCAGGAGAAGGAGTGGATGTGTTGGCAGAGTACGAAATCCAAACGAGTGGACAGGGGGAAGAAAAGCTTGAGGCTCACGGAATTCCTTCCACATTCCCGGCGGTCACTCATTATGAGGAACAAGGGACACAACGTTATTATTTCTCAGGGGATTTCGCTGATTTGGCCGATGTCCCATCTTTCTATCAGTACCAAGGTTTTGCGAAAGTAAGGGAATGGGTCGCGAAGTTCCAACCGGACTCTGAAGAAAGTTTCTTTTGGAGTACGTACCACCCTATGATGGCAACTATTCTTTCCTCTGTTGGAAAGGAAGAGCAGACGGCTCCTGTATCTGTCCCTCAAGCGGTGAAGGAAGATACCAAGCATCCGTCCCGTGTCCATGATCAGAAAATCGAAGTTTTCCAGGACAACGAGTGGCAGTCACTGACAGTCAAAGGCGTCAATATCGGGATGGGTAAGCCTGGGTATTTTCCAGGAGAAGCGGCGATTGAGAAAGAAGAATACGCCCGCTGGTTTGAAGAGATCGGTGCGATGAACGCAAACGCCATCCGTGTGTACACGCTTCACCCGCCCGGCTTTTATGAAGCCTTGGCGGAATACAATGCACAGGCGGAACAGCCGCTTTATGTATTTCATGGCGTTTGGATCGATGAAGGACCTTTAGAGGAAACAGAAGATGCTTTTGATGAAGACATCACAGCAGCGTTTCAGGAGGAAATGAAAAAGATCGTGGACGTCATCCATGGCGAAGCAAAAATCCCGGCACAAACCGGGCATGCGTCCGGCCTATACACAAAGGACATCTCTCCTTATGTGGTTGGGTGGATCATCGGGATCGAATGGTATCCATATATGGTCGATCAAATGGAAAAGGATTACCCAGATCTTGGTGACTATGATGGCACTTACACGAGGACAGAAGGCGGAAGTCCAATGGAATACTGGCTGGCAGAGCAGATGGATGTCCTCACCAGTTATGAAATCGATGAGTATCAAAGCATGCGTCCGTTGAGCTTCACCAACTGGGTCACGACGGACAACCTGGATCAGCCGGCGGAGCCGTTGGAACAGGAGGATCTTGCCAGTATCGACCCGAATCATATCTTTCCAAAAGGGAAGGCGGAAGCCGTAGGGATGTTCGCTTCCTATCACGTTTATCCGTACTACCCGGATTTTCTCAATATGGAGGAATCCTATACGGAATTTGAGGATCACCGAGGGGAAAAGAACAACTATGCCGGATATTTGAAGGATCTTCACGCCTCGCACGAACTTCCGATTTTAATTGCGGAATTCGGCATTCCAGCTTCGAGAGGGAAGACGCACGAAAATCCGTTTGGCTGGAACCAGGGCTTTATTTCAGAGAAAGAACAAGGGAGAATCGTCAAACGGTTATATGAAGATATCTTACATGAAGAGCTGCTCGGAGGCCTTGTATTCAGCTGGCAGGATGAGTGGTTCAAACGGACGTGGAATACGATGGATTATGACAATCCTGACCGCAGACCTTACTGGTCCAATGCGCAGACCAATGAACAGCAGTTCGGACTCTTAAGCTTCGATCGTCTGAAAGTAAAAGTCGATGGGAAGGACGATTGGGAAGAAGGAGAAACCCTCTACGAAGATGGAGAAGGGGATTTACAGTCTTTGGAGGCGGACCATGATGAACGGTACCTTTATCTCAAAGCGAAAGTCGGCACGGAAGGTTTTTGGAAAGAGAAAGAAGTTCAATTCCATATCAGCGTGCGACCTGACAAAGGGATTCAATTGGAGGATCAAAAACTCGCTTCAGATTTCCGGGTGACCATTCCAGGGAAAGAAGACGCGAAGATCGAAGTAGCGCGCGACTACGATGTGTTTCACTATGATTATGTTGAAAAATTGAAGATGACAGAGGACCCTTATGCGGATGAAGACTTCCATCCCATCCGACTGGCACTCAACAAAGGACTTGTCCGCCCGGATACCGGGGAAGAGTTTCCTTTCGATTCTTACGAGACAGGCGTCCTTCGCTATGGGATAGGAGATCCGGAATCGGAAGACTATGACTCTCTTGCCGATTATTATTACTCGGAGGAAACAGGAATTCTGGAAATCCGCCTCCCGTGGATGCTTTTAAATGCAAAGGATCCTAGTCAAAAGGAGTTTATCGGTGATCTTTACGAGGATGGATTGGATTCATCGATTTCTATAGATGGTTTGGATATCACAGCCGCTGTAACAGAGCAGGGGAAAATCGTGGAGTCGTTCGGTTTTGACAAGCCTGCCCAATACAAGTGGGACAACTGGGATTTACCGTTTTATGAGGAACGGTTGAAGAAATCGTATCCGATCATGAAAGATATTTTTACTACAGTAAAGTGAGCGTGATCTTTTCTTGTAACAAGGTAGCTATATGCGTAGTCAAAGATACTTGGAGTGATATACTTAATCATAGAGATGAAAAACTCAAAAAGGAGGTGAGCTCGTGGCTAAACATAAAATCTATACCATGAGTTTCGCAAGTGTCTATCCCCATTATGTCAACAAGGCGGAAAAAAAGGGACGCACTAAAGAAGAGGTCGATGAAATTATTCGCTGGTTGACAGGCTATGATCAGGGGCAGTTAGAGGAGCTATTGGAAAAGAAGACTGACTTTGAAACATTCTTTGCGGAAGCCCCGGAAATGAACCCTTCACGGACGATGATCAAAGGTGTCATCTGCGGCGTACGGGTGGAAGAAATCGAAGAGCCGTTGATGCAGGAGGTTCGCTATTTGGATAAGCTGATCGATGAGCTGGCCAAGGGGAAAGCGATGGAGAAGATTCTGAGGAAACCCTAATAGAAAACGAGAAACACCGCTTCTATTCTAAAATAAGGAAGCGGTGTTTTTTTGTTCGATGGACAAGAACTCGCTATCATTTATTGGTCTGAGCTTAACAATTATTTATGAAGGCTTAAAGGTCCATTCAATTTCCCTTGCTATGGTGAACGTATAGGGAGGGATAGCCGAATGTTCAATAAAAAGCAGGTCTTGTCATTCATGCTCTTGATTGCGTTTGTTTTTATGTTGGGGTCTGAGAAGCTTTATTCTAAAGAAGACATCGAAGTGCAGCTTCTTGGCGTCAATGATCTGCACGGTCAATTGGATTACGAAGGAACGTACAAAGGAAAGAAAGTCGGGGGTGCTGAATACTTAGCGGCTTATTTGCAGTCTTATGAACAACAGAACCCGAACACCTTCCTCGTCCATGCCGGGGATATGGTCGGAGCGAGCCCTCCCGTTTCCTCTATTTTTCAAGATGAGCCGACAGTAGAATTCATGAATCATTTGGATTTCGACATCGGTACGCTCGGTAACCACGAGTTTGATGAAGGCGTTCAGGAGATGAAGCGGCTTTTGAATGGGGGCCACCATGAAGCAACTGGATACTTTTCCGGGGCCACCACTCCCTATACAACCGCTAATGTCATCGATGAGAACACAGGCAAATCTCTGCTGCCTCCTTTTATTATTAAAAAAGTCCATGGTGTCAACATAGGTTTTATTGGTGTGGTAACTACAGATACGAACGACTTCGTTTTACCTGAAAACTTACAGGGCGTGAAGATCATAGATGAAGTCGATGCGATCAACAACTCAGTCGCACAACTGAAAGATAAAGGCGTCGAGTCGATCGTCGTCCTTGGCCATGTATCGGCGAAATCAAATAAAGAAGGAACGCAGGCCAATCGTGAATTTGTAGACATGGCTTCGGAAATCGATGATGAAGTGGACGTGATGTTCGCTGGTCATAACCATACTTACGCGAACAAAGTCGTGGACGGGAAGTTAATCGTTCAGTCCTACTCCTACGGAAAAGCATTCTCCAAAGTCGATCTCACCATCGACCCGGCGACGAAAGACATCATTCAAAAAGAAGCAGAGATCGTGCATACCTATCATGAAGAAAGGGAGCCCGATCCGCAAACCCAATACTTGTTGAAAAAATATGAAGGGATGCTGCATGAGGGGTACAATGAAGTCCTTACAGAAACGGAAGAAGGGATCTCTCGAAAGAAAGATAAGAACGGGGAATCTCCTCTTGCTCAAATCATTGCCCGGTCTTTAAAAGAAAAGATGAACGCAGATGTGGCATTTGTCCATCACGGAGGAATTCGTAAAAGTATTAAGGAGGGACCGATTCGTGCCATCGACCTTCATACCGTCCTGCCTTTTAAACATTACGGGGTATCTCTTTCCATGACAGGTGAAGAAATCAAAGAAGTGTTAGCGGAACAATGGACGGATAAGAGGACCAACCTCCTGCAGGCAGCCGGTCTGGAATATGATTGGAGAGAAACAAAAGAAGGTATTCATTTATCTAATCTCAAAAATGATCAGGGCAAGCTTTTGAAACCGGAAAAGGAGTACACGGTAGCGGTCAGTCATTATTTAGCTTACGGTGGAGATGGTTTTTCAGGGTTTGGAAAAGGTGAGATCATTAATGAGGGGCCTCTGCTTGTTGATATTTTTAAGGATTTTATGAAAAAGAATGGACTGGAAAATACGAAATAAAGGTTATTATAGTTGTTAAGGTGGGTGATCTCGTAGCAAGAAGGAAACATGCTTTTAACAAGGTTGGTTCCCGTTGTTTGGGTTCCAAGTCTTCCAAAATAGGAGGAGCGATCCTTTTATCAGGAGAATCGCTTCTTTTATTCATGTAAAGGTTGAACCAGGTTAAGGCAGAGGTGGAGGCATTTTGAAAGACATAGTAGTATAGTTCTTGAGGACTTCATAGGTTTATGCCTCTTTTGTCTTACTAACGAAGGGAGATGAAACCATGGACATCAGTTTAAGAGAAATGCATTGGAATGATCTGGATTTTTTCTTTGAATTTCAAAAGGATCGAGAGGCCAACCACATGGCGGCTTTCACCGCAAAAGATCCATATGATCGGGAGAGTTACATAAAACATTGGAGCAAAATCCTTCGTGAAGACAGGATTATTAAAAGGACGATCACAATAAATCATGACGTAGTGGGAAGCGTCATCTGCTTTACACAGTTCGGTGAGTGGGAAGTGACTTACTGGATTGATAAGAAGTATTGGGGAAAAGGGATCGCGAGCCGCGCCCTAAGCGAATTTCTCCAGACGGTTTCGATTCGACCGCTTATAGGAAGAACAGCCAAAGATAACATTGCTTCCCGCAACGTTTTGGAAAAAAACGGATTTCAAATGACGGGGGAGGATAAAGGTTTCGCTAACGCTCGTAGGGAAGAAGTGGAAGAATACATATTCACACTATCTGACTAAGTTTGTTTTCCAATAATGAAAACATAGAGACGGAGGACTCTTCTGATCCCTATGGTGATTACTAATGTAAAGAATAACGAATAGGACCAAGCCCGACCGTTTTTTTTCTGACTACGAATTTGTCGGGGGCTGTCATACGAGAAGAAGAGGAACTTCCAAAAGAGGAAGTTCCTCTTTTATTTATAACCAAAACCATGACCACCGCCTGTGCTTTACGCCAGTATGAATAGAATAGATGGGTCAGGGGCACCATTTATACATGTGGAGGCGTTCGAACGTATCCTGAGACACTCACTTACTCTAAGGTGTCATTGATCTTGGAAAATCCGCTGGTTATTATATATTATTCATGTTACCATATGGTCACATGATAGATTTCCCGACAATTTCTCTATAGAAAGGTTTTATTATGGAAGATAAGCTATCAATTTTATTCAAAGCCTTAGGCCACCCTATTCGAAGGGAGATCCTGGATCTTCTAAAGCATGCCCCCAAAACCACTGGGGATTTGGATGAGTACTTTCCTGATGTTTCCCGTTATGCGATTATGAAACATCTGTCTACATTACAGGAAGCCCATTTGGTTTTAGTACGAAGGCAAGGAAAATATAGGCTGAACTTTTTAAACGCTGTTCCTTTACAGGAAGTGCACAGACGTTGGGTAGGACAATATATGGGTTCGACTGCCCATTCCTTATTGAATGTAAAATCGGCAGTTGAACAGAATGGAGGAGAAAAAGGAATGAAGGCTAATGAACAAGCAACCGTATTTAAAATTGAGCAGGAAGTTGTGATTGAGGGTTCGCGTGAACAAGTGTTCCAGGCATTGACTGAAAATGTTGAGGATTGGTGGGAGTTTCGGATAGCTCCTGAAGGGAAACCATCTAAGCTTTCCTTAGATCCTGTACTTGGAGGGCAGTTTTTAGAGAAGTGGGGAAATGATGAAGGAGCCGTATGGGGAAATGTCTATTATGTGAATGCACCAGAAGAAATTCGCCTGATCGGTCATTTGGGTATGCAAGGAGCAGTGAACAGTGCCTATACGTATCGTCTTAAAGAGGAACACGGCTCGACGACTCTCCAGTTGACTCATACGGCATCTGGTTTGATTGAAGAGGATTGGGAGCAGTCCCATAAAGAAGGGTGGAACCATTTGCTTGGTACCCTACTCAAAAATTATGTTGAACAACGTTGATCATGATTTGGAGGGTCAGAAATCATGATGAATACCCTTACAGAAACGAACATCCATGCTTCCATTGAAAAAGTTTTTTTCTATGTTCGTAAGCAACGGACAATAGGAGAGGTCTATATTCAATGGTAGATTACTCTGGAGAAATTGAGGGTTCCCTTCATATATCACGGGCATTCATAGTTCTAGGTTGATGAGCCCAAGGTTTTTTCGATATTTATCCCTATTTTTGATGGAAACACAAAAAAACAGGTTCACTTCCTTCTTTACAGGGTAGGAATTAGAAGGATTCATAAGTCTTAAGAATAGAATGGGGATTCATATGGGGCTCTTCTACTATATAAAGAAATATTTTAAAATGTCGAGACGCCAGCGGAAAAGTGAATTGAAGTCAACGATATGGTTTATGCCTTTTTGGTATATCGTAGGAGCGGTCGTGTTGTCCGCCTTCACCTTTTACCTTGATTATGTGGTGGATGTCGGTTTATATCTACCTGCGGCGATCGGTTTCAGCGGGCAGACGCTGCAGGTGCTTCTGAGTGCACTGGTCGGAGGGGTCTTGACCTTGAGTGCCTTTACGATTAACTCCCTGCTTGTTGCACTGACGACGTTCAGCGGCCAGTTTTCGTCAAAGATGCTCGTAAACTTTGTCAGTGACCGAGCCACCCAGCACGTCCTCGGGATTTTTAACGGAAGTTTTATTTATGTGTTGTTGAACTTCCTGTACGTGACGCATGAAGAAGAGGAGTATATTGTTGCGACGCCGGTTTTGTCCATCCTCACAGCGATTACAGCTGCGGTGACGTTCATTTATTTCATCAACCATACCACCACCTGGATGCAGGTTCATAACATCAGTTTCAATATGAATGCCAAGTCGAAACAGGTGCAGGCATCTTTGGAAAAAGAATTAAAGCCTTACCACCTGGAGAAAGAGGTGGAGATAGAATCGCTCCCCTCTGAATTAGACGGGAAGGTAATTAAGACCCGCCAATCCGGGTATCTTCAAGTCGCGGACTTTTCGCGATTGATCAAGCAGGCGGAGAGTGACGACATCCTTCTACGCTTCGATGTTAGAATCGGGGAGTTTGTCCTGGAAGGAACACCGCTGCTTACCTATTGGGAATACGGAAACACCATCCATCCCGACATTTACTACAAATCTATAGAAATCGGAGTGAAGCAGACGGAGATTCAAGACCTGGAGTATGGTCTCACCAAGCTCGCGGAGGTAGCGATTAAAGCTTTAGGTCATAATGACCCGCTTACGGTGACGAATACGATGCACCAGATTGCGGATTTATTGAAGAGTATCGGTCAGTCTACAAATTTTTCTCCCTATCTGTTCGACGGGGAAGAGGAACTGCGCATTATTCTGAATCGAAAAGACTTTCGTTACTACCTTCACAAAGGGTTTGCCTCCATTCGTGAATATGCGAACCAGAATTCCGCCGTCATGACAGAACTATTAACGATGGTAGCTCTGCTGAGTAAAACGGTGAATGGCAAGTACCACAATGATTTATGGGAATTTGCCCGTCAGACGATTTTAGGTTTTGACAATGATAGTCTGTATGAAAATGACTGCCTGTATATGTTAGAGCAGTTATCCGAGCTCGCTAAACGTACCGGTCATGAGAAGGATTATCTTTTTCTACTTGAATATATGTTGAAGCGGGTAAGTTCAAAGAGTGCAACAGAAGAATCGGCTTCTCCTTAAAAAGTAAAAGTCCCTGCTGCTTCAGCAGGGTTTTTCCTTTGTGAAAGCGAACATGTTCCATAGAGCAAATGATTAGAGGAGGATTTTCTATGGAACTTGGTGCGTTTTCCGTAAGTTTGACGGTGAAAGATATAATCAAATCGAAAACATTTTATGAAAATTTAGGATTTCAGGCTTTTGGCGGAGATGCTGAGCAAAAGTGGCTCATCATGAAGAATGGGAGCTGTGTCATCGGGTTATTTCAAGGAATGTTCGAGAAAAACATGTTGACGTTCAATCCGGGTTGGAATCAAGAGGCAGAAAATATCGATTCGTTTACCGATGTGCGCGAACTTCAAAAGCAGCTGAAAGAAAAAGGAGTAAACATTCTGTCAGAAGCAGATGAATCAGGTGAAGGGCCGGATAGTTTTACCATAGAAGATCCAGATGGTAATCCTATCCTCATTGATCAACATAGATGAGGCCGTTTAAAAGAAACCCTTTACAAAATTGGATGATTCTTGCATAGTATAGAGAAATGAAAGCGGCAATGACGAGAAGAGTAGGTAAGCAGAAGCCTTCACAGAGAGCTCCGGGTGCTGAAAAGGAGCAGGGCTTCCCTTATTGAACCAAACCTCTGAGCTTCTCATGGGAACCTGATGGGGATCATGGGACGGGAGCTCCCGTTACAGAGACAGGGTATGAACGTACCTGATGAGCTGGGTGTGGCGACACATCTATAAAACTGGGGTGGCACCGCGGATGAAACAGACCTCGCCCCCAAGACTGATCTGTCTTGGGGGTGGGGTTTTTAATTTCTCTAAAACGGTCTGTAGGGAGGTTGAAACATGTTTCGTTCGTGGAAGTATTCGTTTCTATTATTATCAGGGATCGGTCTCTCGAACATCGGAGACTGGATTTATTTAATTGCGTTGAATCTTATCGTGCTTGAAATGACGGGCTCACCGCTGGCTGTCGCTGTTTTGTACTTACTGAAGCCGGCGGCAACGCTCTTGACGAACATATGGGCGGGGTCTTTTGTGGATAGGGTGAATCAGCGGAATCTTATGATTGGCCTTGATGTGGTCAGGGCCATCTTCCTTTTCTTTCTCCCTGCTTTGACCTCGCTTTCAGCGATGTATGTGCTTGTTTTGTTTGTAAACATGGCTGGGTCTGTATTCGAACCTGCATCCATGACGTATGTGACAAAGTTGATTCCAAGGGACCAGCGGAAACGGTTCAATGCACTGAGAAGTTTGATTGATTCGGGAGGGTTTCTGATCGGACCTGCGATTGCGGGCGTACTTTTTATAGTCGGAACGACGGAGTTGGCGATTTACTTTAATGCCTGTACGTTTTTCATTTCAGGGATCATCTCGCTGTTGCTTCCCCGTTTGGAAAAAGAGGTTGGAGTGGAGAATGAATCGTGGTCGGTGGCCTTGCTTAAGAAAGATTGGCACGTTGTTCGGAGGTTTACAAAGCGTCACATGTTGATTATGACGATTTATTTTCTGTTCGGTCTGATGATGGTGATGGCGGCGGCCCCGGATTCATTGGAAGCGGCTTTTTCAAAAGAAGTGCTCGGGCTGACGGATACGACCTATGGTTTTCTTGTCAGTATTGCGGGGGCAGGAATCGCAGTAGGGGCTCTAATCCTTACGTGGTGCGGAAATCATCTCTCGACGAAGACCCTCCTCACTGGGGGCGGAGTGTTGGTAGCATCCGGTTACTTGATCTATGCCTTTTCCGTGAATTTTTCAGGAGCGGCGGTCGGCTTCTTTTTGCTATCGTTTGCGCTTGCTTTTGCAAATACGGGCTTTCATACCTTTTACCAGGAGTATATTCCTGTTGAAGTGATGGGGAGGGTGACGAGCGTGTTCGGTCTGGTCGAAAGTGTGCTCGTCATCCTTGCGACCATCACTATTGGAGCGGCTGCTGAATGGGTTTCGATCAAAGTGGCGGTTGTAGGAGGAGCCTGGCTGATGCTTTTAGTAACGTTAGGGATCGGTTTCGTTAATCGGCTGTGGAAAGAAAAGGAAGTGGATGAAGCGGCGGTGTAGCTCGTGGTTTTTGATAATGGATGGTTTGGTTTGTTACCGCTCGTGGGTATGGATAGGGAATATACAGAAGAAAAAAGTTGGTGGAGGTTCTTATGTCAAAGGTTCAACGCATCATCATGAGTATAGGTTTTATCGCCTATCTCCTGTTTCTCACGTTTTACATGTTTTTTCAATTGCGTGGTTCGGCGGGGATGTCTATGAGTCTAGTGGAATATATACAAAACCGTTCCAATCTGGTTCCGTTCAAAACAATCGGGAATTATATAACAGCCTGGGAGAATGGGACGATGAATACGTGGACGGCTGTGAAGAATCTGCTCGGGAATGTGCTGGTATTCATCCCGATGGGCATTTTCCTGCCTTCTCTGTTTAGAAAACTGAGGCGTATGAGTGCCTTCCTGCTCGCCTTTGTTTTGATCATCCTCTCGGCTGAAGTCGCGCAATTACTCACCCAAAGAGGGAGTTTTGATATCGACGATTTTATTCTGAATCTATTCGGTGCCTGGCTTGGTTTCCTCGTGTGGAAAACATCCTTCGTCCAAAAATGGGTCGGGAGGAGAAGCCATGAATAGATTTGTCGTGATGACTGTGGGGATGACGCACAGCGGAAAGTCGACGTTTGCGAGACTGCTTGAGGAAGCGGTGAAGAATACGGTCGTAATTGACCAGGATGAACATGCGGCATTTTTGAATACTCATTATTCCCGGCTCGTTCCTGGAGATGGTCCGAATGCGATCAAACACAGCATGACGAAAATGATTGTCGATCATGCGATAGTAGAAACGGATCTGCATCTCATCATCTGTAATTCGAACCGGCGTGCAAAGGCAAGGAAAGCGCTGCTGGAAGACTTTAAAAGGAAAGGCTTTTCTACGATTCTTGTAAATTTTGATGTGTCGGACGCCCTCCTTGAAACACGTATAAGAGAAAGCAAGCGGGATTCATCCGTTTTACGCACCGCCTCTTCTTTTGGTGAGGTCCTGCGACGCCAGCAGGAAGAATCATATCATATCCAAGCCCCGTCTGCTGAGGAGGCAGACCACTTTTTTACCATTGAAAAAGAGGGGGAAGTCAGCGACGTGCTTGCAAAGGTTGAAGGTCTTCTATCTTCCTAGTATAAGAATCTCTTATTCTGGCTATGCTTGTGATAGAAAGGATGATGAGCATGCAATACATGGAGAAGACGAACAAAGTGATGGCTGATCTGATTTCAGGCAAACGCCGTCATTTCGGAAATTATTCTTATCATCAGTCGGTGTTTACGGATGGCGTGAAGGAAGTGCCAGAATGGGAAGTGCGCCAGTTTGTGCTCAATTATTTTATGGCGCTTGAGAATGTGAAGAGTCACGCGTGAGTTCAGGGTTAAAAGCCAAAGGTGCACACTTCTCATGTGTACCTTTGGCTTTTTTTTGGCTTTACCTAAAAAAATTAAAGCTTGTAGTAATCTTTTCTAATCTGTTCCAACGTTTTTCCATAGCGAACGACGACAGCTCTCGTGTAGGCATTCACCTTTTTTTTGTGATGGAACATCGCTCCCCATTCATTCAAGGAGTACACTTTGCCGTTCCAAATGACTTCTTTAGGGCCGTGAATATGGGATTTTGTTTCGATCCCTTCTTCATCCGATACATGGTAGATTTCGTCACCAATGTCCACGATCCCGTCCTCTAACATTTGAGGTAATCGAGGAAGGTTGCGGTGTTTTCCTCCCGCTTTTTTATCGGGAGCAGAGGTGAACTCTTTTTTCACAATCTCACTTAGATAATCATCTTCTGAACCGAGGGGAAGCAGTTTATTCACCTTCAGGATGTACTCTTTGTCGTTACTCCCATCAATTAAATGAGGAGCGACTTCAACACAGGAAATATCCACGCCCTGGGACAAAAGCCAGGTGGATGCAGAAAGGACACTTGGTTCGAAACTGGACGCAATCAAAATGATCCGCTGGTTCTGATTGAAGTTGTCCAGGGCATCGTTCTTTTTAAGAAAATCCGTGATTTCTTTTACTCCCGTTTCAACAATCCTGCTTTCATCAACCTCCCCATTTTGTAGTAAAAAACGGCCATACACTTGTTCAACCAGTTCTTCGATGGTTTCCATTTTGGCAAAAGAAGCAGCATACCGAATCGCCTGTGATTCGAAATTATCTCTTCTGGCTTTCATATCCTGCTCATCCCGCTTGATTTCGATAATGACAATGCTTCCGTTGCTATCGAGTCCAACCAGGTCTGTCCGCTTGTTCGCATCATTACGGACTTGTTTACCGATAACTTTCAAGTCCCAATCTTCTTCCAACGTAATCACTTCGATGTGATCTTGAAGGAAGTCTTCTAAAGCTTCCTCGGTTAATCCCAGTTTTTTGTATGTAACTTTAGAAATTTCTTCGGTGCTTTTGGTTATTTTCTTTTTGGCTCCTTCTGTTTCTTCGATATTAAACGTCATCAACATGCAAACCTCTCCTATCCCTGTGTGCGTGCTCTTTTATCCTATCATTTCAAGCTCGTTTTTTTCACATTTTTCCAAAAAAGGACCTAAATTTAACGACATGATTAGAGGGGTGGACTAATACTCATATGAAGAAGAGTTTGATACAATAATCCTGCTGTTTAGTCGTTGTAGGAAAGGTATAGGAAGTGACGGTAGATATGGAAAACGGTCATGATTGGTTTCTTGACTTTAGTAGGGGGCAGCACGTTTCTTTTAGGGATTGGTCACACTCTTGAGTACAAACTGTTCATGTTCTCCTTTTATGAAGAGACAGCGAATGGGGTTACCATGGGTGGTTCCGTCGTTCCTTTTATCCTGGCGATTACCGTCAGCTACATCGTCGGAAATGCATACGAAAAGAAGCGGCAAAGGAATCGATATCGGGCTCACTCAAATTGAAAACCCTTTTGAATACTGATAACATGAAGAAAAATGAACGTAAATGAGGGAAGCACATGCCAAGAGAGTCGAAACGGCAAAAGATTTTGGAAGCAGCCGCACTCATCGTCCGGGAGCAGGGGAGCGATGCGCTCACATTGGACGCTGTCGCTAAACGCGCAGAGGTGAGCAAGGGCGGACTGTTGTATCACTTTTCCACAAAAGAAGCACTTGTAGAAGGTCTCGTTCAGTACATGAACGATGTCTACCGGGAGAATGTGGAAGAATTAGTAGAAAACGATGAGGAGGACACAGGGAAATGGGCACGGTCGTTCATTAACGTCATGCACGATAAAAGTACGGAAAACCGTCCGCTCAGTTCCGGGATGCTCGCTGCTCAAGGGATCAATCCTAAGTTGTTGAAACCTCTGCAGGATACATATGCCGACTGGCAGAACCATATCGAGCATGACGGCCTCGATCAAGTAGATGCGACGATCCTGCGTCTTGCGGTCGATGGGTTATGGCTGTCTGAGATTTTCGGGCTCGGGACTCTGCCGCCGACGCTTAGAAAACAGGTTCTTGAACGATTGAATGAACAAACATATAAACCGAAATAAAAAATCACCAGCTCTTTGTGAGAGCTGGTGATTTTTATTTCGTCTAGCTTATGATGATTTAGGCCAAAGCTTTTTCTGTGCGTTCCTGGAACACTTTCCGTGCCTGAGTTAACGCATTGATAACGGATGGGAAACCAACATACGGGATCAGCTGCATCATGGATTCAATGATTTCTTTTTCCGAAAGGCCGGCATTTAGAGCGGTGTTAATGTGAAGCTCAAGCTGCGGCAGGCTTCCGGAGCCCTGGGTGACAAGGCTTGACAGGACCGTAAGTGCTCGGGATTGTTTGCTTAAATGATCACGGTTGTAGATATCGCCGTAGGCAAACTCAATGATGTACGTTCCGAGATCCGGGGCGATATCTTCCAGTGCTTTCATAAGTTCAAAATGGTTGGTGCCTTTTTGTTCATCTGTATAGGAACGGAGGGTTTCCAGTCCTTTTTCATAACGTGTTTTCATGGTGTGTCTTCCTTTCTTAAGAGGCTTTCCTGTTTTCTTTTTCTTCTTTGGCGCGGTCTTCGTTCACCATTTTGATGAACGACCATCCGAGAATCGGCAGAATGATCAGTAATGGAAAACCGCCCACGATGCTGATCGTCTGCAGGGTCGTCAGTCCGCCCATGTTCATGAAAATCATCGGCAGAATAGATAATGCCAAGGCCCAGAACAGACGGTTCCATTTCAGTGGTTCACCTTCGACGTGTTTTTGCACAACGGATGCAATGACATACGATCCGGAATCATAGGTCGTCGATAAGAAAATCGTAGCGAGCAAAATGAACACGATGATCGCGAGTGTTGCGAGCGGCAGTTCAGTCAAGGTGCCGATGATGGCCGCCGGTGCTCCTTGTTGGTTCAAGGTTTCGATGACCGGATATTGACCACTCAATTCGAGATACATGGAGTAGTTTCCTAAGATTCCGAAGAAAAGGATTGTCCCTAAACTTCCGAATAGGATGGTTCCAAACACGACTTGGCGGATCGTCCGTCCTTTGGAAATCCGGGCGATGAATAGGCCGACAAACGGAGCATAGACAATCCACCATGCCCAGTAGAAGACCGTCCAGCCTTCAGGAAATCCTGTCCGGGTGAAGGAGGCAAGGTCGTTGAATGGTTCAGACCATAAACTCATAAGGAAGAAGTTGTCCATCATCCGGCCGAGCGCTGAAGTCGTCGATTCTGTAATGAATGTCGTCGGTCCGACGGTGAAAATGAAAATCAACAGGATGAACGCGAGCCACAAGTTGATATCACTGAGGACGCGGATCCCTTTTTGTAGACCCGAATAAGCACTTAGCCCGAAAATCATAGTACAGAAAAGCAGAATGATCGATTTCGTCGTCATCGTATCGGGAATGCCAATCAAATTGTTCAGACCAGCTGAAATAATCGGTGCGGAAAGCGCAAGTCCTGTTCCGCCTCCACCTAACAGGCCAAACATGAACAGAATGTCGACAAGGCGTCCGACCCAGCCATCGGTGTATTTTCCGAGGACAGGGCGACAGGCTTCACTGATTTTGAAAACATCGGTTTTCTTAACGAAAAACATGTAGCCGATCGGAAGGGCAGGGATGGCGAACATCGCCCACGCGATCGGTCCCCAGTGGAAGAACCCATATGTGGATGCCCACTGGATCGCTTCATTGGAACCTGCTTCGACGCCGAAGGGAGGTCCCTATGGTAATAGTAGGCCCACTCAATCACGCCCCAATAGAGAATCCCCGTTCCGATCCCGCTTGTGAACAGCATCGCTGCCCAGGAGCTCGTTTTGAATTCCGCTTTCGTTTCGGCGTCTCCGAGCTTGATATCTCCATAGCGGCTTACTCCGACAAACAG
The DNA here is from genome assembly GCF_020524085.2 of Halobacillus litoralis. NCBI lineage: Bacteria > Bacillati > Bacillota > Bacilli > Caryophanales > Bacillaceae > Halobacillus > Halobacillus litoralis. Next base: position 3,376,112 of record NZ_CP129016.1, on the reverse strand, counting down.
TAAGAAGAGCAGCATGATTAATCCGACAGATAAAAATAAGAATCCTAATCGTTGTGTAACGACCTCATTCGCCGCTAGCACAATCTCTTTTCCTTGTTCAGGGAAAATGATCAGAGGCAATGATACGAATAGTAATAAGGCGAGTGCGCCTCCGAACGTTTTCCAGTCCATGAGTTGTTTCTTCATGGCTATTCCTCCTTTATTCAAATGCGGTTGTTTCGTCTGTGACTTTTTAAACTGTACAATCTGGACGGTTTTGTTTCAAAACATGTATAAGGGTGCAAATGGGAGAATATAAAGCCATATTCAAGGAATGATAGGATGGGAAGTTATATTTCACTGATTTTCGTATGTTTTGTGCTTTGTTTATTGTTCATCCATTGTGAAAAGGAAAAATTGCTTGAATGGCTGAGTCGTTGATGTCCCTCATACAGGGGAAGAAAAAAGGTTTTAATGAAAAATCCATAAAAAGCATTTGAAACTAAACAGTCCAGATGGTATAGTTTGTGCTGGTTGATTAAACAAACAAATTCAAAGGAGGACCTTTGGAATGAAAAATAAAGTATTGCTGACATCTGCCGTGACAGGAGCGGGAGATACAATGAAGAAAAATCCACATGTACCTGTAACACCGAAAGAGATCGCAGAATCTGCGATTGAATCGGCAAAAGCAGGCGCGACGGTTGCTCACGTCCATGCCCGTGATCCGAAAACGGGTGGGATCAGTCATAACTTGGAGCACTACCGTGAAATCGTCGATCGCATCCGTGAATCAGAAACGGATGTCATCATTAACATCACGTCCGGAGGCGGCGGTGATTTTATTCCAAGTTTAAATACACCGGCAGCTGGTGGTGATGGGACAGACATCCAAACGCCGGCGGAGCGTCATGAACCGGTTGGAGAACTTTTACCAGAAATGTGCACGCTTGACTGTGGAAGTACGAACTTCGGCAACATGATTTACATGAGCCCGACCGACTGGCTGCGTGATCAGGCGAAATTGATCCAGGAAAGTGGTGTGAAACCGGAGCTTGAATGCTTTGATACCGGGCACATTCGTTTTGCTAATCAATTGGTGGAAGAAGGATTGATCGATGGCGATCCGATGTATCAATTCTGTCTTGGCATTCCGTGGGGAGCAGCCGCTGATGCGGAAACGATGCTTTATATGAAGAACCGTATCCCTGACAATGCGCACTGGTCCGCGTTCGGCATCGGCCGTATGCAAATGCCGATGGCGTCTCAAGCGGCTATGCTTGGCGGAAATGTTCGTGTAGGTCTTGAAGATAACATCTACCTATCTAAAGGTGTGGTGGCCAGAAACGAACAACTTGTCGACAAAGCGGTGACGATGCTTCGTGGCCTTGATCTTGAGCCAATGACGCCGCAGGAAGCACGTGACTATTACAATCTTAGAAATCCACACGGAGGGAAGTAATCATGACTGTACAAAAAATAGCCGTCGTCGGAACAGGAGTCATCGGAAACGGCTGGATCACCCGTATGCTTGCGCAAGGGTATGACGTCGTCGCGACAGATCCAGCAGAAGGAGCAGAAGAGCGCATGCGTCGTGCGGTCGATCAGGCATGGCCTTATGTTGAAGCACTCGGGCTTGCGGAAGGAGCATCCAAAGACCGCTTGACGTTTGAAAAAGAATTGGCGGATGCCGTGAAGGATGCGGACTTTATCCATGAAAACGTACCGGAAGTGGAAGAGTTGAAGCAGACGGTCCTTAAGAACATCGATCAACATGCGAAGTCTGATGCCTTGATCGGATCCAGTACGTCAGGCATCATGCCATCCGAACTGCAGGCGAACTTGGAACATCCGGAACGCGTGGTCGTCGCGCATCCGTTCCACCCGGTGTATATTCTGCCGCTCGTGGAAGTCGTGGCAGGAAAACAGACAACGACGGAGAACGTAGACAAAGCGAAGGCTTTTTATGAAAGCTTGAACATGAGTGTGCTGCTTGTGCGTCATGAGATTGAAGGCCACATTGCCGATCGTCTCATTGAAGCGATTTGGAGAGAATCCCTGCATATCGTCAATGAAGGCATCGCAACGACAGAGGAAGTCGACAAAGCTTTCACCCACGGGGCAGGCATGCGCTATGCGCAGTACGGACCGTTCCTCACGTTCCACCTGGCTGGTGGAGAAGGCGGCATGCGACACATGTTGAAACAGTTCGGCCCGGCTTTGAAAAAGCCATGGACGAAGCTTGAAGCTCCGGAATTAACCGATGAACTTTACGAGAAAGTCGTGACCGGATGTGAAGAGCAGTCGAATGGCATGAGCATGTCTGAACTCGATCAGAACCGTAATGAATTCCTGATCCGTTTGTATGATCTTGTTCAGGAATACTGGCCACAGGAAACAGAAAAAACCAACGTGTAAAGGAGGGGTTTTTGTGTCATCCTTTTCTTACAAACAAAGCGTTCCAAGTGAATGGGTCGATTATAACGGGCATATGAATGATGCTGAATATAATCGTGCGTTCAGCCTTGCTACCGATGCGTTTATTGATTGGATCGGCCTCGATGAGAAGGGGCGTGAGCAGTACCAGTACACGATGTTCACGCTTGAGACGCACACGTGTTATTTGAAAGAGATGCACGAAGGGAAAGCCTTTGAAGTCTCAGCCCGCGTTTTGGATTTTGATGCGAAGCGTATTCATTTGTTTTTGGAAATGCACAATGCTGAAGGGGAAGTTGCTGCGACGCTCGAGGAGATGATGATGGGCATCGACCAGAATGAAGGCCGCCCGGCGCCATTCCCGGAAGAAGTGGCTGCCAATGTGAAAGCAGAGTATGATAAGACATCCGACCAAGAACCACCCAAACAAGTCGGCCGTACAATCGGCATTCGTAGGAAGTGAATATGGGATAATCTGTAAGACCTGGTCACCCAAGAAATGGGTGACCAGGTCTTACTTTTTCTATATCCGATGGTTGTTTACGAGTCATGTTATAATTAAGAGAATATTTAGAATTATATGATGTTGGTAGGGTGTGTGGAGAAGATGGAAGACTGTACATGTGTGGTTCGTGATCTGTCCTATGTAGTAAGAGTCGCTCAAGAAGCGGATGCGCAGGCACTTTCTCAAGTCAGGCTACAGATTGACGGTGAAACCGAATACCTGGACCGAGAACCGGGAGAGGGATACTTAAGTGAGGCCGATTTAGAAGAGCTCATCAATAGGGATAGAGCTAAGCCGAACCGTTTATTCCTTGTCGCTGAATCAAAAGGTGCCATCATCGGCTTCAGCCGATGTGCGGGTAGTGATTTGATTAGGCTCTCCCACCAAGTAGAGTTTGGTGTAGGAGTGTTAAAAGATTATTGGGGATACCGTGTCGGTAAAGAGCTTTTGCAGCAGTCGATCCGCTGGGCTGAAGGAAATGGAATGTTGAAAATAACCCTCCGTGTCCTTGAAACAAACGAGAAAGCGATGGAGATGTATCAGCGTTTTGGATTTGAGGTGGAAGGGGTGCTGAAAAAAGACAAGCGGCTTTCGGATGGGAATTATTATTCGACGATATTGATGGCGCGTTTTACATAAAAGGAGGAAGCGGATGGCTGCTAAAGTATTTCCGGGACGATATACCGCGGAAGCTGATGACGAAGTGATTGTGTTTTTAATTGGGATGAGGGTGAACAAGTGGAGGGCTGTCCATAAATGGCTGCCGGTTTTGCTTGCGATGCCCCCGATGATTCAGGAACTCTATTCACAGAAGGACAATGGATTCTTCTCCGCAGAAAACTTCATCAATCTCAGAACGACATTGATGATCCAATATTGGCGGTCGGAAGACGAGCTTTATGCTTATGCTAAAGCTCCGAAACATTTGAAGGCGTGGAGAAACTTCAATCGAAAAGTGAAGGATAACCCGGCCGTCGGGATTTACCATGAAACGTATAAAGTGAAGGACGGGGCGCATGAAGTCATATACGGAAATATGCCCTTGTTTGGTCTCGCCAAAGCCTACCAGCATGTCCCTGTCCTCCCTCATACAGCTTCAGCTAAACAAAGGTTAAGCAAAAAGGAAGAAGAACGGTTTGTGGATTCCCGTTAATATAGAAGAAACTCGTCTAAATATGAATCGAGGGATGGAGAAATGATGCAGCTGAAATTAACGCGTGAACATCAGAGCGATAACAAAAACAAGATCGACCAAAAATTGTACGAATACAACCTGAAACACTTTCCAGAAGACTTGAGAGGCAGGTATGAGGAAATCCAGCTTTATGTAAAGGATAGAGACGATCATGTACATGGAGGACTGCTTGGTGAAATCTGCTGGAACTGGCTCGAGATTGATACCCTCATGATCGATGAAGAGCTTCGCGGGTCCGGGCATGGATCAAAGCTATTAATGGAAGCGGAACGAATCGCGAGGGAAAAGGCCTGCGATTTTATCAAAGTCGATACCCTCAGTTTTCAAGCGCATGGTTTTTACAAAAAGCATGGATATCGCGAGTTTGGGGTACTGGAACACGTGGGAAGAGATTTCAAGCACTACTATTTAATAAAGGAACTCTAGGCGACTACAAAACGGTTCCTTCAGAACGGAGAGTTTCACCATGCAAACAAACACTCACACCTTTCGAATAGTCGGTATCAAGGGTCACGGTGCTTTTGAAAATTTCGCAACCGAAGTTCCTGAATTTGCGAGACAGCTGTTACATCGGACGAGGGAGATCGAACATCATACCAATATCGAAATCGCTCTCTTTGAGCCAAAATGGGGGGAAGGTCATCTCGAAGGTCATTATTATGTTGGGATTCTGGTAAGAGATAAGCCAAGCCATGTTCCCAAAGGGATGGAGTATTTGGAGGTTTCCGGCACCTATGTGTCGGCAAAAGGGTCCATCGAACACGTAGACCTCCTATATGAGGAAGTGGGGCAGTGGACTGCTGATCAAAATCTTACGCGGAATTGGCTTTCCTATATTGTAGAAACTTATCACCCGACGGAAAATGGGGAAGAGGTCGAGGTGTTTCTGCCAGTGATGGGTTCCTGAATAGATGCTGTGAGCCGATTACTTGATGGAAACGTTGAATAACCTTATGATAAATGTCGCATATTAGTTGAGAAAAGCGAATCGGAAAGAGGTGCCTTGAGATGAAAGCTGTACAAGTGACTGGATACGGTGATGTCGATCAGTTAAAGCTGGTGGATATCCCGACTCCGGAACCGAAAGAAAACGAAGTGCTCGTGCAGGTGAAAGCCTGTGCCATTAACAATACAGAAATCTGGATGAGGGAAGGGGCTTATGGACAAGGCGGCAAATCAGGCTGGCGTCCGGAAGGCGTTCAATTCCCACGTACCCCGGGTTCTGATATTACCGGACAAGTGGTCCAGATCGGCGAACAAGTGGATGAAACGATGATGGGGAAAGACGTCGTTCTGTTTCCATTCACGTCCAGTGGTCCGGATGGACAGGAACACATTTCGGAAGACATGTCCTTCATCGGCTCCGAGTATGATGGAGGGTATGCGGAGTATGTCGTTTGGCCGGCAGAGCTTTGCTTTGATATGCCCCTTGAAGATTACACAGAAAGCTGTGTGTTTTCCGTCAGTGGCATGACAGCCTGGCATATGGTAGAACAAGTGCAGCCGAAACCGGGCGAAACGGTGATGGTCACGGGTGCTAACGGCGGTGTCGGCTCGCTGAACGTGCAAATCGCATCGAAAGTCTTCGGAGCAGACGTCATCGCTCTTGTCGGAGATTTGAGTATGGAAGAGAGAATGAAGGAACTCGGAGCGACACATGTCCTGTCTTATAAATCCGAGAACCTGTCGGATGAAATTTTAGAGGCCAACGGCGGTCCGATTGATACGGTGCTTGACGTTGTCGGAGATGCCTTGTTCTCTACGGCTTTGACCGTGCTTAAAAAAGGCGGGAAATTCTGTACATCCGGTTCTTCCGGCGGTCAAAAGACAGAACTTGATTTCCGTACCCTTTATTTGAAGCACATCACCATGTATGGATCTGTTTTAGGTACACGGGAAGAATTCAAACGGATGTTAAAAGCGATCTCTGAACAAAAAATTCAACCTGTCATCGATCGTACCTTCCCTTTAGAAGAAGCGAAGGAAGCGCAGCAGTATTTCAAGGAATCGGGCAAAAAAGGAAAAATCGTCCTTCTTCCATAAAAGGTGTTTCATCAAAAAAGAGAACCTGTTTCACTTTTACAGTGAATCAGGTTCTTATTTTTTTACCTGAAAGTTGAATTTCCTATAAGCCACGAATGTATGGAAAAGGTTTTGGTTCACCTGCTGGAAGGGAACGGAGATGGGAGAGCTCATCATCCCCGGTTGTTCTTGCTATGTCGACGTTTTAAAAATACCAATCCCTTTCTGAACAAACATCCTATTTTTTATTAAATTGTTAGTAATTTCCTTGAAAGCGTCTATCATGTGGCGGATTTATTAAAAGTTCGTGAACGATGTATGACAAAGTTGTGAACATGTACTTCAAATTCCGCAAAATCTGATATAATCAGTCAAGCCCTGATACGTATAACAGCTCCTAGTTTCCGAGTTTTATACTTATAATTTAACAGATTGATAGGAGGGTTAAGATTCATGAAAGCTAAACATCTCCGAAATAGATGGTTAGGTTTGCTGCCGCTCGGCTTGATTCTTTTCTTAAGCGGGTGCGGGCAGTTGGAAATGACTGTGCTCGATCCCAAAGGGCCGGTCGCTCAAAGTCAATATGACCTGATTGTATACTCCCTTTGGTTCATGCTTGGAATCATTGTTGTCGTGTTTGCTCTATTTGCCTACATGCTCATCAAGTACCGAGAGAACCGACCGGGACGTAAAGAAAGTGACTATGACCCGAATCTGCATGGAAATACGACCATCGAGGTCATCTGGACGATTATTCCTATTATTATTGTTGTCCTATTATCCATACCGACGGTTACGACACTTTTCGATTTGGAAAAGCCTCCGGAGCCCGCTGCCGGTGAAGAGGTGAAAGAGCCGCTTGTTGTTTATGCGACAACCGCGGATTGGAAATGGTTCTTCAGTTATCCGGAGCAGGATATTGAAACCGTGAACTACTTACACATCCCGACCGATCGTCCGATTGAATTCAGACTGTCATCCGCAGATTCGATGTCAGCTTTATGGATTCCGGCACTCGGCGGTCAAAAGTACAACATGGCAGGTATGATGACGAAATTATATCTGCAGGCCGATGAAGAAGGGGTCTACGATGGACGTAACTCGAACTTCAATGGGGAAGGTTTTGCTGCTCAAACGTTCAAGGTCTATGCCGAGAACGAAGAAGAGTTCAATACATGGGCAGATGAAATTAAAAATGAAGCTCCAGAGCTGACAGCAGATCGTTACGATGAGCTGCTTGCACCTGGAATGACCGACGTACAATCTTATTCAAACACACACTTGGATTATGTGAAGCACCATACGAGAGAAGGTATGGGTTACGTCGTTGAAAAGTACCGTGAACAATTCAAAGAGAAGCTTCATTTATATGAAATCGACAAACAAGAAAGCTTCCAATAGAACGTAAAGAAAGCAGGTGAAGACATGCACATTACAGATATTCTAGTCACCGGTGAACCGATCATCTATGGTGCCATGGTATCGATGGCCTTAGTTGGGCTCGCCCTCCTTTTCATTCTGACGTATTTCAAAAAATGGAAATGGCTTTGGAGCGAATGGTTGACGACCGTTGACCACAAGAAAATCGGTGTCATGTATATTTTAAGCGCCCTTCTCATGTTATTCCGTGGTGGCGTGGACGCCATGATGATGAGGGTGCAGCTGGCATTTCCTGATTTGGGATTCTTGAACTCCCAACACTATAACGAAATTTTCACAACACACGGAACGATCATGATCATTTTCATGGCGATGCCGTTCTTGATCGGACTCATGAACATCATCGTTCCCCTTCAGATCGGAGCGCGTGACTTCGCGTTTCCATATTTGAACGCGCTAAGTTTCTGGTCCTTCTTCTTCGGAATGGCGCTCTTCAACATTTCCTTCGTCATCGGAGGATCTCCGGATGCCGGGTGGACAAGTTACACGCCGCTTTCCGGTGCAGCGATGAGCCCTGGACCTGGACAAAACTTTTACCTTATGGGACTGCAGCTATCAGGAATTGGTACCCTTGCTACAGGGATCAACTTGATGGTCACGATTTTGAAAATGCGTGCTCCTAGCATGAAGCTTTTCCATATGCCGATCTTCACATGGTCGACATTGGTGACATGTTTCATCATCGTATTCGCGTTCCCGATTTTGACCGTAGCTCTTGCGCTACTTACGATTGACCGTGTTTTCGGTGCACAATTCTTTACTTTGACAGGGGAAGGCCTGCCGATGATGTGGGCGAACCTGTTCTGGATGTGGGGACACCCGGAAGTGTACATCGTTATTCTTCCTGCCTTCGGTATTTTCTCCGAAGTCATCGCCACATTCGCGAAAAAACGTCTGTTTGGCTACCATGTGATGGTCTGGTCCATGATCGTCATCGCATTGCTTAGTTTCTTAGTTTGGGTCCACCACTTCTTCACGATGGGTGCCGGCGCATTCGTCAACTCCGTCTTTTCTGTATCGACGATGTTGATCGCCGTACCGACCGGAGTGAAGATCTTCAACTGGCTTGCGACCTTGTATAAATCGAAAATCGAGTTCACTGTACCGATGCTTTGGTCACTGGCCTTCATCCCAAGTTTCATCCTTGGTGGTGTCACAGGTGTCATGCTCGGTATGGCGGCAGCGGACTTTCAGTTCCACAACTCGTACTTCCTGATCGCGCACTTCCACTACGTGCTGATCGCAGGTACTGTATTCGCCTGTTTCGCAGGTCTTGTGTTCTGGTATCCGAAAATGTTCGGTCACAAGATGAACGAGCGTTTGGGTAAATGGGCATTCTGGTTGTTCTTCTTCGGCTTCCATGTGTGCTTCTTCCCACAATACTTCCTAGGCCTTGACGGCATGCCGCGTCGTTTGTTCATTACGAACGTCGCTGAGTGGCTTCCATTGAACGTCATCTCAACCATCGGTGCTTTCGGAATGGGACTTGGTTTCATCGTGTTCGTTTACAACGTGTACTACAGCTTCCGTTACAGTGAGCGCGAAACAACAGGCGACTCTTGGAACGGAAACGGTCGTACGCTTGAATGGGCGACAACGACACCAGTACCTTACTACAACTTTGCAACGGTTCCATATGTGGACGAAATCGATCCATATATCCGTATGAAAGAAGAAGGCAAGACGACGTTTGAAGAAGACAAAGTGAAGCCGATCCACATGCCAAGTTACACAGGACAGCCGTTCATCATGATGGCACTCCTTGGACTTGCGAGTTTCGGTCTCGTCTTCGAATGGATGTATGTCGCGGTCTTCGGATTAATCGGTGCCGTGTTCATGATGATCCGCCGTTCCTTCGATTATGACGACGGGTATTATGTACCGGTAGAAGAAATCAAACGTACAGAGAAAAAAGCGAGGGGGTTATGATATGGCTGCGGAAGAACTGAAAACAGGTCCACTAGAATATCGCACCCAAGAAGGTCAGATGACCATCATGGGCTTCTGGATTTTCCTTGGAGCCGAAGTCGTCCTCTTCGCGACCCTTTTTGCCACGTATGCGGTATTGTTTGGACGTACAGCTGATGCACCGACTCCGGGTGAATTGTTCGAACCGGGCATCGTTCTTGTCATGACCTTCCTGCTATTGACGAGTAGTTTTACATGTGGACTTGCGATTCATGAAATGAGAAGGGGATCGGTCAAAGGGCTGATCCTTTGGATGATCATTACGTTAGCTCTTGGTCTTGGATTCCTTGGCTTTGAGATTTTTGAATTCGTCCACTACACGCACGAAGGAGCAACGGTCCAGTCCGCTGCTTTCTGGTCGGCGTTCTTCATCCTTGCCGGAACACACGGACTGCACGTCACGCTCGGTGTCGGCTGGGCGACTCTGCTCTTGATCCAAATCAAGAAGCGCGGACTGACGAACGTCACCAGCCGTAAATTCTTTATCATCAGCTTATACTGGCACTTCCTTGATGTCATTTGGATCTTCATCTTCACGAGTGTCTATCTGATTGGGATGGTGATTTAATATGGCCGATTCTAAAAAACGCGTACCGATGAATCACGTCATTGGATTCATCTTGTCACTCGTCATGACGCTGGTGGCCGCATGGGCAGCAATTCAATCCAATCTGCCTGTCACATGGGTCATCATCGGCATCATGATTTTGGCTCTCTTGCAGGCAGGCGTTCAATTGTTCATGTTCATGCACGTCACAGAAGCTTCAAGCGGAAATGGGCATGTGCCATGGAACATGATGTTCCACGGCTTCGCACTCGCTGGTATCCTTGTCGCAGGCTCCCTTTTCGTTATGTCCTTCGGGCATGACCATGGAGACAACGGGGATATGGGCGACAACCAACAGCACGAAGAGCAGCAATCAGAAGACCATAGCGGTCACTAAAACAAATGGGGGTTATCAGGATGGAACAAAAACAAAACATGCCGATGGAGGCCGGATGGCCGTGGAAAGATTTAGTGGGATTCGTTCTTTGCATACTGCTGACGGCATTTTCCTTAGGCGGAGCGCTTTATTCCTCCTATGACCCTAAATTTGTTTTATATATTCTCACTGGTTTCAGTTTTGTACAGGCGATGATCCAACTGTACAAACTTCAGCCAAGAGATTAAAAAAAGAAACGCTTCTTTCCTGAAATCAGGAAAGGAGCGTTTCTTTTTCTTTGGTTAAGCTTTCTTTGTATCCAGGGCTTGATTTCACCGTCGCTACGATAAACATCACCCAGGCCACGTGCGCGCCGATCAAACCGAGGTAGAACATAGACCATGTGATGGAGAATACTCCTGGATCTGCGTACATCGTCACTTGGAAGAAGTACAACCACATGCCGATGAGCAGAATCGATTGCGCGACGGCGAAAGCCATCTTTTTCGCTTGTAAGAATAGAAATGGAGCCACTGTCGCCAAAATCAAGAACATTACGATCGCACCCATGAAAATCATCTCCTTATTGATGTTTCCTTAATGTAAACGTTTTCTTTGATATTATTGTAACAAAAAATTCGCACTTTGGACACAAAATGTTCATAAATTGGGCCGACAATTTTAGAATTACCTTTTTGATGCTTGTTTAAACAGGTTTTTCGGAAGTTTCACACGGCTCGTACTGTATGAAAGTGCCCGGGTGGGTGGTCAAAATGACTTAACGTCGCGGGAAAGTGACTTAACACAGTTCGAAAGTGACCGATTGCCAATCCAAAGTGTCCGAACTCTACATTTTATGAAAACATTCATTTACTTAGACACCAAACTCTCACTTCTATCGATTATAGTTTGAGACCATGAATGGGGAGTGGAGAGATATGGATTGTAACAGCTTAAAGGACCATCAGCGCTTCAAAGATAAAAAAGAGCTCGATCTGCATGTGCGCAGTTTTTTATACAAAAGAAAGGCTTATCTGTCAGAAGGCACACTCAAGGTACTCACGTTCATCTGGCGACATGCCGTCAAATTTCCCGGTGTTGCTTTTCCGAAAAGAGCAACGATCGTGAAAGGGACTGGATTGAGCGAGAGTACAGTGATTCGTGCATTAAGATGCTTAGTGAAAGAAAAGCTCATTGAAAAAGTGAAAACAACCAAACCGAACGGGCGGCAGGGTGGCAACCTGCTCGTGTTCTTACCCCAGCTGGATCTTTTTTTACCCTCGGATGACACCCCTCATGACATCCATCGTGACACCCCACAAGAAACGGAAATTCCCCAACAGGACAACCCTCAACCGCTCAAATCCACAACCGAAACAGAGAAAAAACAGTGGAAATCTTCTATTAGTAAAGTTGTACCGTTTGATGCGACGTTTCTTCCATCGTTCATACCAGTTTCCTTCATTGAAACCACTCAGCCATTCGTAGGCGTGGAGCAGGTGTTACCGGCTTGGCGGACGGTCCAGAGTGCGTGTAAACAATGGAAGCTGAATCAGCCGGTCGAGCATTATTTGGATAAGATCAACGAGACGTTCAAGCAGGCGGTTTTTGCATATAAAAAAGGGATGGTGCGTACAGAATTGCTGCGCTATTTTTATGGCGGATTAATGGAAGTGTTTAAACAGGTGGTGCGGAAGGAAGGCTTTGAGTCTCGAAAAGGATTGGTTTTTTATGACTGGCTGGAGGAGATGGATTCGTAATCCTGCGGCTAGCGTCTTAACATTTCGCAGTCTCTTAATTGAGAAAAGTTTTCATTGACAGAAATTTGAGCTTGAGGTAGCATATTAATCGTAATGATAATGAGAATCTTTATCAATCAGTGTTTTTCTTACAAGGGTATAAAGATGAAGCAATTGATCAAGGATTCTACATAATAGAAACGAGTGAAAGGATGTCGATCATGAAGAAGGTTTGGTTATTTGCCCTTATGCTAGGGCTTGTCGTTTTAGCTGCCTGTGGAGGCGGATCTGAGGAAGGATCAGAGAGCGAAGGGACAGAAAAGCAGGAAGAAGAAACAACAGAAGAGGAAACGCGTTCGGTCACGATTGAAGATGCGAACGGAGAGCAGACGATTGAAGGTACACCGAAGAAAGTCGTTGTTTTAGAGTGGACGTATGCGGAAAACCTTCAGGCGCTTGGCATGGAGCCGGTCGGTGTCGCTGGTCTTGAAAACTATGGTGACTGGGTCAACGTCGGTATTCCGTTCAGTGAAGAAGTGGAAGACGTCGGAACGCGTCAGGAGCCGAACTTGGAAGCGATCTCCCGTTTGAACCCTGATTTGATCATCGGTGTTGATTTCCGTCACAATGCGATCAAAGAAGATTTGGAAAGCATCGCACCAACTGTCATGTTTGCACCATACTCTGAAGAAGCAGCACAGGATCAGTTCAAGAATATGAAAGAAGAGTTCAATACGATGGCGAAAATCGTCGATAAAAAGGACAAAGCTAAACAAGTCCTTTCTGATATGGAGAAGACATTCAAAGAGCAGCAAGCCCGCCTTGAAGAGGCAGGGAAAGATGGTATGAACTATGTAATCACTCAAGCGTTCACGATGCAGGACACGCCGACGCTTCGTTTGTTCACAGACAACTCAATGGTCGCACAGATCATGAACAGCATGGGTATGAAGAATGATTATGAGTCTGAAAAGCTTGAAGTGTACGGCTACACCGAAACAACCGTCGAAGCGCTGCAAAACTATCAGGACTCTAACTTTTTCTACATCGTTCAGGAAGAAGACAACATTTTTGAAAATCAACTGGCTGGAAACCCGGTTTGGGAAAATCTTGCGTTCGTAAAAGAAGACCGTACGTATCAAATGCCGGGGGATGCCTGGACCTTCGGTGGCCCACTATCCGCAGAAGTCTTAGCTGAACAAGTGGTCAACGCAGCACTTGAAGAAAAATAAAGTGAGTGGATGTTATGAATTCTACACTTAAGAACACAATGATTGCGGTTCTCACCTTCGGAGGTGGGACCGCGTTGTTGTGTCTTTTAACATTTATACATATCAATCAAGGCAATGTAGAGATCCCGCTGGGGGTCGTGGTTGAATCGATCTTCAATCCTCAGGATACGCTGCAGCACCATACGGTCCGTACACTCCGGATGCCGCGGGCGGTGATGGGAATCATCGCCGGTGGGGCACTTGCCGTTTCCGGTGTGATATTGCAGACCGTTACGAAAAATCCGTTGTCTTCTGCCAGTACACTCGGCATCCATTCCGGAACGTATTTTGCGGTCGTTGTCACAACGATCTTCCTACCGGCTGCTATGGTTGGCAATGGAATCATGACCGCTTTTATCGGAGGGATTCTGACGTTCCTGTTTGTTTACGTTCTTTCCGGTGGTTCTGATGCCTCACCTGTCCGGATGGTGCTAGCCGGGATGATTGTCACCTTCCTATTCTCAGCGCTCACATCCGTTCTGCAGATTTTTTATGAAAATGAAACGCAGGGGCTGTTTTTATGGGGATCTGGAACACTGATTCAGAATGACTGGGATGGCGTCACGTTTTCGCTGCCGGTAATCATCGTCGGTGTAGTCGTGACGATGGTTTACTCGAGTAAGCTCGACACACTGACCCTCGGTGACGATGTTGCGACGGCGCTCGGGCAAAATGTGCGCAGCGTTAAGGTAGTGACGATTATCGCTGCGGTTCTTTTAACAAGTATTACGGTCAGTATCGTCGGACCGATCGGCTTTGTCGGACTTGTTGCGCCGCACTTAATCAAGCTCATCGGGTACAGAGCACACTTGCCGCTTATCTTAGGGTCGTTTTTATGGGGAGGAAACGTGCTTCTTTTAGCGGACGTTCTTGCCCGAGTTATTGATCCTTCCTTCAATGAACTGCCGGTCGGAGCCATTACGGCACTTGTCGGTTCGCCGTGGCTCATCTGGCTTGTGATGCGGATGAAGCGGACAGGAAGCCAGGACAGCGGGGCGATTATGGCAGGGAAGAATTCAGCTGCCTTGTCCATGAAAAAACTGCTGCCTGTTTTGCTGGTGCTTATTACGATTACGCTGCTCGTCAGCCTTGCTTCTGGAAACTACGGATTTGAACCGTTGGTTACCTACAACGCGTTCTTCGGGGAAGCGAACACCTTCCTTCAAGGTTTGATCGTAGACTTGAGGCTGCCTCGCGCGCTGGTTGCTTTGTTCAGCGGAGCGGTTCTCGCAGTCAGTGGGCTCATTTTCCAAGGGGTGTTACGAAACCCGCTTGCTGACCCATCCGTGATCGGGATTACTTCCGGCGCCGGGGTCGGTGCATTGATGACGATTTACTGGTTCAGTGTGTCGGCCGTTTGGATTCCGGTCGGGGCGATGGCTGGGGCCTTGGTGTTCTTCATTGTCGTTATGGCCTTAGGAGCAAAAGCGGAGTTTCAGCCCACCGTGCTTGCCTTACTCGGAATCGGCATGTCGGCGTTCGGTTCGGCATTGATTCAAATCATGGTCGTTCAGGCCGACATCAGCGTAGCTTCTGCGTTGACCTGGCTTTCCGGAACGACGTATGCCAAAGGGTGGAGTGAGCTTTTACAATATTTGATTTGGCCTGTATTGTTGTTCATCCCGCTCCTTGCGTTTTACATTAAAACGCTCGACGTCCTGTCCCTTGGAGACGATACGGCCAAAGGGCTCGGACTGCGTGTCGTGAACGTCCGGTTCCAAATGGCGTTGATTGCCACACTGCTTGCCGCCTGCAGTGTCGCTGCTGTCGGTTCAATCGGCTTCGTCGGCCTGATCGCACCGCACCTGGCACGGCTGCTTGTAGGGAGCGTCAATCAGAAGCTTCTGCCTGTTACGATGCTGATTGGCGGTGCGCTGTTGGTGGTCGCTGATTTGTTCAGCCGGACACTGCTCGCGCCGAACGAAATTCCATCAGGGATCCTTGTCGCCCTGATCGGAGCCCCCTACTTTTTATGGTTGATGAAAAAGCGTGCGACTTAACGGTCACACGCTTCTTTTTTTACGCGTATGTATGCTATGATAATGAAAAAATGAACGCCAGGGGAGAGGTTGACTATGAAGATTCCATACATCAAATGCCACGGATCGGGGAACGATTTCATCCTGATCGATGAGATTGAAAACGACATGAGTTTTTCAGAAAAAGAGCGTGAGGAGCTCTCATTATTATTGTGTGACCGGAAAAAGGGGATCGGTTCGGATGGCATTCTTTTTGTGATGCCGAGTGAAAAAGCAGAAGGCCGGATGCGGATGTTCAACTCAGACGGCACAGAAGCGGAAATGTGCGGCAACGGTCTGCGCTGTGTGGCACGCCATATGATTGAGAAACTCGGCAAAAAGGAAATCGCGATTGAAACAGAAAAAGCGGTCCTTCCCGTTTCACAAGTGGAGGAAATCTTCCCAGAGATCGATACGTTTTCTGTCATGATTGAGCCTGTCAGTTTCGAGGTCGAGTCCCTGCCGATGAATGCGGTCGGGAAAGAAGCCGTGGATGTGAAAATTCCAGAGTTGTCCGATACACGCACATTCACAGCCTTAAGCGTACCCAACCCACATATCGTGAGCATCGTCGATTCCGTCGATCAGGAGGAGTTGCTTGCGGTTGGGAAAAAGGCGAACAATCTTCCGGATGTTTTTCCAAACGGCGTGAATGTGAGCTACGTCCAGGTGTTAGAGAAAAACAAAATCTTCGTCCGGACGTTCGAGCGCGGGGTTGGCTTGACGAATGCCTGTGGAACCGCGATGAGTGCGTCTTCGCTCGTATCGACGATTCTAGGTCCGAATGAGCTGGATACACCGATCGTTGTCATCAATAAAGGGGGACTCGTCAACTGTGTCGTAGAAAAGGACGACGGACGTTTCTCCATCCAGCTGCGCGGGAATGGAACCAATGTCTATGTAGCCGAGGTCGACATCGATTTAGAAGCCCGCACCTTTGAAGTTTCAGAGAAGGAATTTTTTGAAGAAGAAAATGCGACCTATGAAAAACTAGAAGCGTTCGCCGCTTCAGAAATCGGAGGTTGAGGATATGTTGAAGACGTTTCATGTTAAAACCGATCACCACGATCAAATGATTGATGTAACCAGCCAAGTTCAGGACTGGATTAGAGAAGAGGGCGTCAAGGACGGTGTTGTCGTTGTACAGTCGATGCACACGACGGCAGGCCTGACGGTGAATGAGAACGCCGACCCTGACGTAAAGACAGACATGCTGCGCCGCTTCCGTGAAGTGTATCCATGGGACCACCCGGAAGATCGCCACGCGGAAGGAAACACAGCTGCCCATATGAAGACGAGCACGGTCGGACATGCTCAGACACTTCTTGTGGAAGATGGACGGCTTGTGCTTGGCACGTGGCAGGGACTTTATTTCTGTGAGTTTGATGGACCGAGAAGCCGTAAGTATGTCGCGAAGTTGTTATAAAAAAGGAGGGGCTCCCCTCCTTTTTTTATTTGGAGTGTTTTCAATATAAAAAATTTCCTCCAAAATATCTTAAAGAAATACCTATATCTACACCCTGTTTGATAGGAGGCAGGGGCTTTTTGTATGAATATGACAAAATATTGAACAAACTCTTTACATGATAATGATTATCAGTATAATAGATTAATAGATATTGAAAATCATTATCAATGACGGAGGCGTACATACATATGAAAATGTCGAACTTAATTTATACATCCCTGCTCGTACCGACCTTGTTATTTACCGGATGCAGCACGGATCAAGAAGCAGAAGGAAAAGAGATCAAGGAAGAAGAAACGAAGCAGACCGAACAAGTAGATGGAGAAGCACAGAAAAAGCTGGAAGAGGCGGTAGCTGAGTACCGCCAGTATGGTCTTGAGCAAACGGACGTTTTTGTACAACAGACACAGAAATTCGTCGAAGCCGTCCAAGCAGGCAATCTTGAAGAGGCGAAGGCACTCTATCCTGTAGCTAGAATGCCATTCGAGCGGATCGAACCGATTGCTGAATCTATGGGCGAGCTTGACCCGAAAATCGATGCCCGTGAAGGCGATGTCCCTGAGGAAGAATGGACAGGATACCACCGCATCGAGAAAATCCTATGGGAAGAGAACACGACCGAAGGCGCTGAAACGTATGCGGAACAGTTGCTGAATGATGTAAAAGCTTTACGAGCGAAAGTGGAACTTGCTGAAGTAGCCCCACAAACGCTGGTCACTGGTTCCGTCGACCTTCTCAATGAAGTATCTTCATCCAAGATTACAGGCGAAGAAGAACGCTATTCTCATACCGACTTATATGATTTCGCAGCCAACGTCGATGGCGCGAAACGGATCGTAGAGTTACTGAATCCTGTGTTGAAAGAGAAAAATCAAGAGCTTAGTACTACGCTGGAGACGCGTTTTGCTGATGTCTATACGGCCTTAGAAGACTACGAAAAAGGGGAAGGGTATGTCTCATACACGGACTTGACGGAAGAAGACACCCAAAAGTTGAGTAAGGCCATTGATGCTTTAGCAGAACCCCTTTCACAAATCGGAACGGTACTTGAGAAATCGTAAAATGAATTTTCAACGAGCCACTAGGTTTTCTGTCTAGTGGCTTTATGCAATTCATTCTTGAAAGGATGTAAACGATGAGTAATGACAACAATGAATCAAAAAAAATCACCCGCCGGGAAATGCTTTATCGGACAGGGGCTGGGGGGCTAGGTCTCCTTGTCGGTGCAAGCGGTCTCGGAACCATTACGGCACTCGGAAATACGAAAAGTGACAGGGAAGAGACGACTTTGAAAGATGACCAGATTCCTTTCTACGGAAAGCATCAGGCTGGGATCGTCACTCCTCCACAAACCTACGTTTACCTAATTTCCTTGGATATTACGACCAACTCATTAAAAGATGTCCGTCAGTTATTCAAAGACTGGACGATTGCTTCTGAGAAGATGTCCCAGGCGAAATTGATTGATTCTTATGAGGATAACCTTTACGTTCCTCCCGCTGATACAGGAGAAGCGGATGGATTGACCGCCTCCAATCTTACGATCACCTATGGATTTGGTCCAACATTTTTCGATAAAGAGGGGGGCGGACCGTTTCGGGTTGGCGAGTAAGAAGCCGAAACGTCTCCAAGCGCTTCCTGCTTTCCCAGGTGATCAAATCGAAGATCAGTGGACAGGGGGAGACTTGTGTGTCCAAGTGTGTGCGGATGATAAGCAGGTGGCTTTCCATGCCATCCGTAATCTGATCCGGATCGGCCGTGGGGCTGTGACATTGAAGTGGATGCAATCCGGGTTTCAACGAACCAATGGATCCAATGTCAAACAGTCGACTCCACGCAACTTGTTCGGATTTAAAGACGGAACCGTCAACCCTCGTACAAAAGAAGAGTACGACGAAATCGTCTGGTCGAACGGGCAGGAAGCCCCTTGGATGAAAAATGGAAGTTACATGGTCATGAGAAGAATCCGTATGCTTCTGGAAGTCTGGGATCGTACGCACCTCAGTGAACAGAAGAAAACATTCGGGCGTGATAAAGTCTCAGGCGCACCTTTAGGTCAGAAAGAAGAATTTGATGACGTGGACTTTGACAAAAGAGATGAAAATGGAAAGCCTTACGTTCCAAAGGATTCACATATTAGTCTGGCGCGTGGGGATGGATCAGAAAAAATTCATCGACGTTCTTATTCCTATTCCAGTGAAATGGACCCGACTCGCGCCCAGCTGGATGCAGGGCTGTTGTTCATCTCATACCAGAAGGATCCATTCAAACAATTTGTCCCTATTCAAAAACGGATGGCCGGTTCTGATCGCATGAATGAGTACATCCGACATATCGGATCTGCTGTCTTCGCCTGTCCTGGGGGGGACAAGCAAAGGTGGCTATATTGGCGATTCCATTTTTTAAAATTCGATACACGTAGGAAAGGATGACCAGCATGTATGCGAGACATCTAACAAAAATCGCTTGGGTCACGTTCGTTTTTCTGATAGTAGGATCCGCGTTCCTGCATCCTGTCCAGGCAGCTGAAGGAAAAGAAGAACTGCTGCCTACCGTAGGTAATGCACTGGTGGAAGTGAGAAGTGAAGATTATGACGCGCTGCGGCAGTCGCTTGAAACCTATCAGGACATTTGGGAAGAGACAGAAAAAGCAAGCGAATCAAAGAAAACCACAGCCACCATTACTGAAGAGTTGGAAGGATCTATGGAGATGCTCGAGTCTTCATCCATGGATCAAGACCAGTTGTATGATCAAATTGTGAGCCTCGCCCGTGCTACCGATGATTTTGTGAGTTCTTCCTCAAAGCAAGAGGCACAGGTGGACCGGCAAGGGCTGCAAAATTTGATCGCTGAGTTGGATGTCCTGGATACAGCGATTGTTGAAGGAGAGTATAAAAAGGCTCAAGAATTGAATCGTGCGTTCGTTACTTCCTGGACCGCTCTTGAAAAGCCGATACGCGAAACGAGCGTCAAAGCGTATGGAAACATAGAAACAAAGATGGCGATGGTCCGGGTCTCCTTAAATAAAGATCCTGTCGATGGCAAACAAGCTTCAGAAGCTGTGGCACAATTGAAACAAGCCATCCATGATTATTTAGACGGGAAAACGACAGGAGAGACCGTAGCTCAAGAAGATGTCACGATGGCCGGATTGATCGGCCTGCTTGAACAAGCGCAAAAAAACATCGATCAGAACCAGATGAGCGAAGCGGCTGGAAATATGGAACAGTTCATACAGTCCTGGCCCATCGTTGAAGGTAAAGTTCTGACGAAGTCTCAAAAAGTTTATAACGAAACAGAGGTCACCATGACGAACGTGTTGAGTGAGTTGAGCTCTGCTCAGCCGGATGCCGGGAAATCCAATCAGATGATTGAGAAGCTGAAAGCGGATTTGGAACCTTTTGCCGGAGAAAGCAGCTATTCTGCATGGGATGCGTTCTTTATCCTTCTCCGTGAAGGGCTTGAGGCGATTTTGATCATTGCGACATTGCTTGCTTACCTGAGACGAACGGATAATGAAAACCAACGCATTTGGGTTTGGAGCGGATTTGGAAGCGGTCTTATCGTGAGTGGCGGAATGGCCGTGTTATTGACGATGGTCTTCGCTGGTCTTGAGGCAGGTGCCAACCGTGAAATCATCGAAGGTGTCACGGGACTTGTAGCTGTCGTTATGATGTTGTTCGTAGGAGGATGGCTGCACAAGCAGTCGAATATTCTCGCCCGGAACCAATTTATCCATCGTAAGTTGAATCAAGCGATGAATAAAAGAGCCAAGTGGATGCTTGCTTTGATTACGTTCATCGCGGTCTTTCGTGAAGGGGCAGAAACGATCATCTTCTATTTGGGGCTCGCCCCATCCATCTCCCTGTCTCAATTGCTGCTGGGAATGGGAAGTGCTCTGGTCCTGCTGTTGGTCCTAGGCGTGTTACTAATTAAGTTGAGCATTAAGATACCGGTTCGGCCGTTCTTCATGGCCGCAAGCCTTCTGATTTATTACATTGCCTTCAAATTTACAGGAGTGAGCCTGCATGCCTTACAAATCACGAACATCATCCCTGTCCACAGGATTGAGGGGATGAGTAACGTGGATGCACTCGGCATTTATCCGACTTGGGAAACGGTTGCCGCTCAATCGTTCCTCTTAGCCGTGATGGCTGTACAATACTTCCTGGCTAACAGGAAAAAACGCCAGCTGAAACAAATGCCGGCCGAAGAGCAAACAAGGACGGTATCTTGATTTATATTGGTATAATATGTAAAACCTGGTCACCCATTTCTTGGGTGACCAGGTCTTACTTTTTCTTCCATTTCAGTTAGTTCAAAAAGCCTGTCTGCTTCCGTGGAAGGACATGGTATAATTTAAAGTGGATCACGCTTTACGCCAATTGAATAGGGTGTCGGCTAACCCCGGAGCAAAGGGGGTGATGCCTCTGAGTATGTATGAATCGTTGATGGTGATGATCGCTTTCAGTTCGTTCATCGTTTCCGTTCTCGGCTTAGTTGTCGCGATTTTACGCATAAAAAAAATAGACTCCCTATTCTGACGTGAATGCGGGTGAGTCTATTTTAAGGCTGCGCCCTTTGGCTGAAGCGCTGATCCGGGAGGACCGCAGTGCCAGCTGTGGTCCTTTTCTTATGTGTATCCTTTATCTGCTCTTATCATACCACATTTTTTGAAAAAGAAACAGGTGGGTGGTTCGGACGAATATCAATTAAATTTCGGTTATATCGGCCGAATTTAAAATATATCGGTTAAATCGCCAATATATCAATGAAATGCAGGTACATTTCGGCTGAATATTCTATATATCAACAAATGATAAAAACCCTCCAGCCCGGAAGCTGGAGGGTTTCATTTAGCAGATGGAATCTTTCGGGTTCGGGTTTTTCATTCCGAACATCGGACGCAGGAACAGAGCGAGGTACGTGCCGGCAAGTGCCATGATCATCCAAACCCAGCCGTGCAGGCTGAAGGAAGCGATGCCGCCGAAATATGCGCCGATATTACATCCGAACGCAAGGCGTGCACCATAGCCCATGAGCACACCACCGATGATGGATGCCGCTCCAATGCCTGGTTTGATTTTTCCAGGCTTGAAGTTTCCTTGGAAGCTTGCCGCGATGAACGAACCAAGGATGATGCCGAAGTTCATGACACTTGTGGAATCGGCAAGAACGGTTTGATTCAATGGTGCGGGATCATTGGACCAGTACGTCCAGCTTGCGACATCGACGCCGAACATCTGGATGAACTTGGATCCCCAAAGCGCGAAGGCGGAAGTGATGCCCCAAGGGTTGCCGCGTACCGCAAGGGTGATGGCATTCAATACGCCCAGGATCACAGCAGCAAGAAGCAGCGGCCACGCCCCGCGCCACAGTTTTTTCAAACCGGTCGTCGTTTTGAGTGGCGCCATTTTCGGCGGGTTCTTTTTCCGGGCCACTTTAACCGTAATGCCATAGATGCCTAAGAAAATCGCCAATTGTAAAATCCAGCCACCGAAATAACCGAAGCCTGTAGATTCCGCTAATGAAATAGCCGGAAGTGTCGGCGTTTCGCGCCAAAATCCGATATGATAAGCACCGAGTACGGATCCTCCGATGAAACCGAGCAGCGTGAGGATCATGGAAGATTTACCTCCTCCGACGGTATAAAGCGTACCGGATGCACAGCCGGATCCGAGCTGCATGCCCATTCCGAAGATAAAGGAACCGAAGACGACACTGATGCCGACAGGGAACACATAGCCTTGAGGCGCGTTACCTGTAAAGCTGAATCCTGTTCCTAATATAATGGCAAAAAGTGTTGTCGCAACAGCTAGCATAAGCATGTGTGCTTGAAGTCCCTGCACATTCCCGACGGAAATCAGCCGTCTGAAGGCTGAAGTGAAGCCGAACCTTGCATGCAGAAGCACGAGTCCAAATGCAAGGCCGATCAAGAATAATACGCCCTGCGTGAAGGTGGTGACAGATACAATCGTTATAAATAAAAGCAGCGATAGGATCGCTCCGATCCATACGAATGGTTTTTGTACCGGATCTAATGGAGCGACAACGGTCGAACGGTTGTTTTCTTCGGCTGTCTGCTGGACAGTTTGTTGTAGCATGTTTTATTCCTCCTAAATCCGATTTGTTTACTTAGTATTAAATGAACTTTTGATATTGTAACGAAGACTCGTCTATTTGTAAATCATCCTGCATACAATGGTTGTACAAAGAGAACAAAGACCAGTCTTTACGTAGAATTAACAGGATTCAATGAGGACAAGTGGTAAAATAAATGTGTAGACAGGACGACCTAAAACACTTATTGGAGGGATGTCTTATACCTGTCGCTCGCTCATATGTCACTCGCTGGTTTTTCTTTGTTTGTGGGAAAGCAAATCGAAGAACTTCTTGGCGTACATCTGGCGCACCTCCCCCTACATAAAGACTGATCGAAAGCGACGCTTCCGGCGTGGCTTTTTTGTTGTTTCAGGCCGTTGCACCGGTTATTAAAGGAGGAGGTGCAACGGCTAATAAATGCAGGAAAGTCGCTAATATATACACTAAAGGTGCTAATAAACCCATGAAAGTTGCTAATATATTCACTGAACCTGCTAATATAATTGCGAAAGCTGCTAATACATATCGAGCCACAGAACTTTATCATCAAAAACATCGATGGAAGACTGGAATAAACAGACGCCTTTACCTATGTCTGTTGAAAAAAATGTATGAGTTTTAATTTTAAGATTAAACTAAAAAGCAGGTGGGTAAGTAATAGTAAGTTACATATAGGAAAAGGAGTGGTTAACATGGCATCAAAAAAAGAGTGGCACGTGATTTTCTTGCTGGACAGTAAGCGTGTAGTGACGCATGACCTGGAATTGAGCGAAGATATGAATGAACGGGAAGCTTCTGAGTTCATCACCAAACAGCTGGACAAAGGTACATGGTGGTTTTTGGAAGATGGCGTCGCGCTTCATACCAGTGGGGTTGAAAGTTTTTATCTAGATAAGTGTGCGAAGAAAACAAGGTTCAGCAGAGATTAACAAATGCGCAGCTTTCCTATAAGAAGGGAGCTGCGTTTTTTATACCCTTGTTGGCAACTGGACAGTCAGATCATAGGCGGGAATTGAAAGAAGGTAAATGATGAATTCTCCAACACCGGTTTAAAAAAATGGCACTGTGAATAATTCGAACGAGTGTTCTGTGATGGAGTTATCAAATACTTCTTGTGACGACTGTGAGAGCAACTGATATCCTGAAAGCCATTCAAACATGGAACCCAATGGATGACTTCATTTTTACCATGAATGGGAGATCAGATGAAGCGAGGTCCCATTTCTCGGGAAGCGTGAATGATTTAGGAAAGCACTGCCTCATCATCGGTAACCGGCACGAACGCGAGACGTGCAAATACCCTATAATAGACAAAAAAGAGACCCCGCGGGTCTCTTTTTCTTGTATCAATCCCTAGCGCTTCCTATTTCATAATCGACAATCCATTTCGAATAAGGGAAATATTTGATTTCAAAATATCTCTCTTCGGCTTTTTCCTTGGATATGTCCGGGACGGGCAGCAACTCAAGTCTGACACCTTCGACCGTAACGAAAAACGGTTCATCCGTTTCTCCGGACCCCGAGTGATATTCGACCTCTGATGGAATGCCCTTCAGTGTGCGGTAATCCTGGGTCACGAAACGGGGAAAGTCGACCCAGAAGAAATGGCTCATGATGAGCGCGAGGGTCCCGAGAATACCCAAGGATATCCGGATGGGCATTCCGTTTTTCCCCCGAAATCCCCGCCAGTTTTTCTTGACGAAAAGACCGAAAGACAGCCATGCCAACCCCGACACGGTTCCCGCCATCATGGTGAATAGGAAACTTTCTCCCGGTTGGCCGGAAAAAAGGGCGATGAACCCTAAAGTTCCAATAGCGAATAAAACATAAAACAACATAGTTGTATCACCCGGCACACATTATGACAAAAATATTTCAGACCGACAACCTCTTTTATGTAGCATTTATTTCCTCCCGGCAGGGTTTGCCGTTGGTATATTGGAGGAAAGGATTAGCGTTCAATGTGATGTCCTTAAAGCCGTTCAAAATTTAATGTTTCGGAAAAGCATCGTTTACGAGAATATATAATCGATGTTCTCACCGCATCATCGTCAACAGGAACTGTACTCCAAGAAATCTCGGAGCGTAAAAATAAAAGGATGGCTATCGTTGTCCTGATTGCGGGTCAACTTCAGACTAAATGCTGGTTTATGACTTGTATTTTAAAGGATGTCTTAAAAAACTTACTCATAAAAAGAAGTCAGAAGATCATTTGAATACTTAGCCTCTAAATAAAAAATTATGATCTACCCTACTTACACTAACGGGGCGTTCGTTCAATAAGACAATAAAACCAAACAGAACTTCCGTAATAATGGAAGTTCTGTTTTCTATGAATAGAATCATTAAACTTTAACAGAGCAAAAAAAAACTCTTCCATGAAGGAAGAGTTTAATTCAAGATCTCAACTTTTATTTGACGGCGTCCGTAATCGAAGGCGTCTTTTTCTTGTGCCATAAAGAGGTCGATGCGGTGACCTTCAATGTCTCCGCCAATGTCGCCAGCGATGGCTGTGCCATATCCCGGTACGCGGACTGTAGAGCCGAGAGGGATGACATTCGGGTCGACGGCGATCACTTTTTGGTTCGGGTTGGCACGAAGGTCGATGCCTGTGTACGTGACACCGCTGCATCCTTCACAAAAGGCTGTGTAGGCAGTCGCTTCTACAGCAACCGTACGTTTCACATCATCTTTCTCAGCGGATGCTGTGACAGCTTTCTTTTCTTTCTCAGGAAAACGTTCGAGATCTTTTGTTTTCTTATCTAAAGAGAGGGATTTCGTTTCTATATTTTGAGCGGGCTTGTCCAATTCATCGGCAGAAACCGGAAGGGCAAGACCAAAGATGATCATAGGCAAAAGAAGAAGGGAAAATAGACGTTTGTTCATATGTGGATGTCCCCTTTCAATGTTTCACTGCGCTCATTGTAACAACCACTAGGAAGATAGACAAAGACAAAATGCCTACAAAATGATTACATTCCTGTGACAAATGACTCCTTTTTGAAAAAGAGCCGCTCATTTCCTGCGGCTCCGGTTATTTTCAGCGGGACGTTCCTTTGCGTTTACGTCCGCAACACGGTTTTGAGGGCTTTCTGCTCGGCTTATTTTCATTAGGGCGATTCGACATGAGGACCCTCCTCTCGGGTTTAAGATATATCATTTTATGCGGACAAATAAGAACGGGCCGTGCGCTTATCCTGCTTACGGAAATTTTTTTAAAAAAGGGACCTATGTCGTTTACTCATCCAGTGTATGGCATGCTATAATAGATAAGGATTCTTAGAGATTCCAGAATTATGAAAGTGATAGAAAAGGAGGACGGGACCATGACTGAATGTCCTCATTGTAATCATGTGATGGATGACGGTGCCCGTTTTTGTTCTCAATGCGGTAAGAACTTGAAGCGGACACCTGAACAGAATAGCACGGCTAAACGATCGTGGTTGCCAATCATTACGCCTTTCATCATGCTTGTCGTAATGGGGGTAGCCCTTTATTTTGTTTATGACTATCAGAAAGATGTGAATACCGAAGTGGTCGCGATGAAAAAAGAAGCGGAGCAGGAAGCCCTTGCCGGAGAATACCGGAAAGCGGAAAAGCTGCTCGTCGGAGCTATTGACCGCCGGCCACAGATCGAGGCTCTTCAACAGGAACTCGGATCTGTGCAGGAAGCATTGACTTGGGACAAGGAGTTGGAAGCGGTCGGCCAATGGATTGAAGAAGGTTCATTGAAAAAAGCGAGTGAGAAGCTCACGGCCATCCAGGAGTCTTTGCGTCAGGAAGACAGCCGTCTGCTTGTCACCCTTATTCCGAAAATGAATGAAATGGATTCCAGACTGACATTGAAAGAAATCAATCAGGAGCTCTCCAAGGTGACGAATGTGGATGAACTGGCAGGAAAGTTAAACACATTATCCGGCCTCAATTTGGAGGAGGCCTCCAAAGTCCGGGATAAAATTTTTGAAAAGATCGTGAA
Organism: Halobacillus litoralis; assembly: GCF_020524085.2. Taxonomy (NCBI): domain Bacteria; kingdom Bacillati; phylum Bacillota; class Bacilli; order Caryophanales; family Bacillaceae; genus Halobacillus; species Halobacillus litoralis. The sequence continues at coordinate 3,349,070 of NZ_CP129016.1, read as the reverse complement.
CCAATCGACGAAAAAAGCAGAAGCGGCAGCAGGGGAAAAGCGCTATGCCGAAGCGATTGCCATCATCGACCAGGGGGGTTGCAGTATGTTTCCAATGATGAAAAATTAATTCAGTTGAAGGATCGGATCCAACAGGAGAAAACGGCCTTCGAACAAGCGGAACAGCAGAGGCTGGAAAATGCGATGCAGCAGGCTGCCCAGGATGAACTGCGCAACCAGACCCAGGCACTGGAAGTCGAAGATCTTTCCATAACAAAAGATGAGTTCGGCGATTTTAAAGTGGAGGGTTCTCTGAAAAGTGTGGCGACCCAGATTATCAGTACGGTGACAGTGAAGTATGACATCCTCGATAAAGATGGGAAGGTCGTCCGCTCTGAATCTGTGAAAGTTTTCCCGAACTATATGAACCCAGGAGATCAGGGTACCTTTGAAAAAGTACATTATGAATTAGAAAAAGGAGATTACTCCGTCGAGATGACAGAGATGGAGTGGCTCGTAGAATAGGGGGATGGAAGATGAAGCGCTCTTGGATCATCAGCCTTCTCGCCACTCTTCTGATACTCGGGGGCGGGATCGCAGGCGTTTTCTACGTGATGGATACCGTTCAAAAGGACGTAACGGTTTCGGCTGTTTTAAATGAACCCCCAGCTGAGGATGACGAAGAGGGAGAAGTACCGAAAGAAACGCAGGAGATCATTTTTGAATCACAGAAGTTAGTTGTGCAATTAGAGCTCGAAGATGGTTCTGTCGGGTCAGGATTTTTGTACAATGATCAAGGAGATATCATAACGAACGCGCACGTCGTTGCGAATACAGAGAGTGTCAATGTCATTACATCGGATGGGAAAAAAATGCCCGGCGACGTGATCGGCCTCAGCCGCGATATCGATGTCGCCGTCGTACGCGTGCCCGGCTTGAAAGGGAAAGAGCCGCTGCCGATCAGAGAAGAAAATTCAGCAGAACTTCTCGATGAAGTGCTGGCTCTCGGAAGTCCGCTCGGGTTGCAAAATACCGTCACGCGCGGGGAAATCAGCGGGCTTGAACGGACCCTCGACATCGAGCCTTTCCATTATAAAAATTTATACCAAATATCCGCACCGATCTCACCAGGAAACAGTGGCGGCCCCCTTCTTGACAGGGAAACCGGTGAAGTGATCGGCATCAACTCGGCAAAAATGGATGACGAATCGATCGGGTTCAGCATTCCGGTTGCCGATGTGCTGCCGATGGTGAAGCGCTGGAGTGAATCTCCGATGCGCTCCCTTCCGGAATTCCCGGAGCTCACAGGGGAGGTATACTCACCTGTGACTGGGACGGATGCCGAGCAGGCGAGCTATATGGTGCAGTATTTTTATGACAGCATCAATCAAGGCGATTTCGTTACGGCCTATTCTCTGCTCAGTGTCAGCTGGCAGGAAGATATTTCATTTGAGGACTTTCGCTCCGGATACAACAATACGCTCAGTGTGAAAGTGGATAATCTTGTTGCAGATCCGCAGGGAGATAAGGTCGAAGTCACCGCTTTCCTCACCGCCGAAGAAACGGTGGATGGCGAAGTCCAGATGAAGAAATACAAAGTCGTTTATCCTGTCAAAAAAGAGAACCAATCCGTCAAAATTTGGAGCGGCTCTGGTGAAGAGCTGAGTACCGAAGCGGAAGAAGCATCATAAGAATGAAAAATCCCCTTCCACATGAAATGGTGGTAGGGGATTTTTTTGTGGGTGGATGTGAAAGGATGAACCGTAAGTCCGGCACCTTGGAGGTTACTTGGGGTGCCTGGCACCCCCATCACCGGTTATTGATTTCTTTAGCGGCTCGAATGCCGGATTCTACAGCTCCTTCAATCCAGCCGTGGTAGGAGGACGTTTGTTCTCCGGCAAAGTGGATCCGTCCTTCTGGAAGCGGCATCACTTCTTCAATATCCCGGCTCTGCCCTGGAGTGAACAAGGTGAAGCACCCGGCGGAAAACGGGTTTTGGCTCCAATTGTAAACCACGCTCTGCATGTATTCTTCATACACGACGTTCCCATAAACACGAGCAAGATTCTCAAGGACTTGTTTCGTCGCTTCTTTTTGACTGAGGCTGTTGAAAAGAAGAGCGTTCTGCCCCCATGTGTAACTGGCCAGGAGAATGCCGGGCCCAGACATGCCCTGATGATGGCTGGCTTGATAAGCAAAGCGGAGCGGCAAATCGGAAATGAGGTTGCCGACCGGATACCTTTCCCAAAAACGGGTGTTAAACTCGATGCCGATCTTCACAGCAGGTACGTTAATGACCTCCCGGATAGCCTGCCATTTCTTTTGTGATAAACAGCCATGGGGGAAGACATCAATGAATTGAAAAGCACTGAAAGGAATGGTCGTCAGCAGAAAATCACCACTCCAACAGGATGGTTTTGAAAAGCGCTGGTCTTCGGTATGAACGGTCACGCGGTCAAGGTTGTGGACGATCTTCGTCACTTTTTGTTCAAAATAAATATTATCGATCAAATCGGGAAGAAAAGCATGGGGAAGCCGGTCATTTCCACCTTGAATTTCTATAAATTCTGTATCGCCATTAAAGATGGGGAACGTGATGTCAATTAAAATATCGAGAAAAGAAAACTCAGGAAAACCTTCAATGCCGAGTACAACTTTGATCAAACGGACAGCGTTATTGGACATTGAAGGTCCGTAAGGGTTGTTTCTCAAATATTCCCCCATCGAAAAATTAGAAAATTGATCCTCCAATTTCTTTTTTTCCTGATCTGAACTTTTACGGTAAAGGTCCAGGAACGGCTGAACGGCGTCAAGAAACAATTGCTTGGCGGTTTTTCCCCGTTCGTGTGGGAGGAGATGGTATTGCAAAAGGTCAGGATTTTTTTGATATTGCGAACGGAACACCTGTTGACCATTGATCATCAAAAGGTCATTGGGTTTAGAGTTAATAAAGGTATTGGTCGACAGCCCGAACTTATCAATATACGTTTGGACGTATTGGTGATTTTTCGGAATTCTCATCGCACCCACGTCTATGTAGTTTCCGTTTGAAAAAGGTTCCCGGACGGTATGTACCCTCCCGCCGACTCGGTCGTTCCCTTCCAAAATAACGACGTCATGGCCGGCGTTCTTTAAAAGAGATCCGGCGACAAGGCCGGACATACCCGCACCTAAAATCAGAATCCGTTTTTTATGCCCGGATTTGCGTAACCCCTCGAGAATATAAGATTTAAATTCTTCCACACTTTCTTCATAGGCACGATGCATCGACGCCACCTCCCTTTTACTATCTATTCAAAAAATGGAAAAAAAAGTATAGGGAGAAATCCTTATCTGAAGAAAGGACATAATCCATTGCCTTTATTCATTAAATAAAAAAGGAGGAGATGCGAGATGTATTATCCTGGTATGAGACAGATCGGAAGAGAAGGAGAGAGAAGACTTCTTAAAGTTAATGGCGTTGGTAAAGTTCAAGTGCGGCCGGATGTTGCCAATGTAAACATCGGTGTCGTAACAAAGGACAAAAACTTGGAAAAAGCACAGCAGGAAAATGCCCAAACGATGGAAAACGTCCGCAATCAGTTAATGGCTGCCGGCATTGCGGAAGAAAATATTCAGACAGCGGACTACTTCATCTTCCCTGAGTATGATTATGTGGATGGCAAGCAGGAGTTCCGCGGCTATCAAGTGACCCATACCCTGAAAGTGACGATTGACGATGTGAGTCAAACGGGTTATGTCATTGATACAGCAGTAGCCGCTGGGGCGAACCGGATCTCAAGTATTGCGTTTACAGTGAGCGATCCCTATCAAAATTATCAGGCAGCGTTAAAAATCGCCCTCGGGAACGCGTTAGCGAATGCGCAGACCATCGCGAATACAATGGGATTGAATTTGGACCAAACGCCAGTCAAAATCATTGAATTAGGCACCACGCCCGCGGTTCCCATGCAAAGCTTCCAAAAAGCTGACGTACTCGGAGCGACCGCCACTCCAATTGAACCGGGGACGCTTGAAACCGTCGCCAGGGTAGAAGCCCAATTTCAATATTTTCCGTAAGTTACCACTTTCCTGAACGGAGGGTGGTTTTTTTATGGGCAAAAAAGAATAGATTATGCACGGAAGGCGCTAAATATGAATATAAAAGTTGAGAATAATGTGTAGCACTTATTTTATGGGCTCATAAAATATAACTGAAACTAAAAAAGTTGCTCTAAGGAAAAACCTTCGATACAATAGGCTTATTGAAAATGTTCGAACTGAAGGAGAGGTACAATGGAAAACTTGTTATTGGCATTCGGGCTTACCTTGCTTGCCGGATTAGCCACAGGTGTAGGGAGTTTGATCGCTTTTTTTGCGAAGACGACGAACACGAAGTTCCTTTCTCTTGCGCTCGGTTTTTCGGCAGGGGTTATGATCTATGTATCTATGGTGGAAATCTTTTTTAAAGCACAGGATTCACTCGTCGATGCGATGGGGAATGAAGCAGGTCGGTGGACGACGGTCGGCGCCTTCTTCGGAGGAATGCTCGTCATCGCACTTATCGATAAATTCATACCGAAGTCAGGGAATCCTCACGAAGTGAAAAAAGTGGAAGACATGGCGAACCGGGAAACAGCCGTGAAAGATCCTGATTTATTGAAAATGGGAACGTTCACAGCTTTAGCCATCGCCATTCACAACTTTCCTGAAGGGATCGCGACGTTTACGGCAGCCCTCAATGACCCGGCCTTGGGGTTAGCCATTGCTGCAGCGATTGCGATTCATAACATTCCAGAGGGGATTGCCGTTTCTGTGCCTGTGTACTATGCGACAGGAGATAAGAAAAAAGCGTTCAAGCTCTCTTTCCTCAGTGGTTTATCTGAGCCGGTCGGTGCCATTTTAGCTTATCTATTGTTGATGCCGTTCTTGAACGATATGATGTTCGGTATACTCTTTGCAGGGGTGGCAGGGATCATGGTGTTTATTTCCCTGGATGAACTGCTTCCTGCATCAAGAAGATATGGAGAAGCGCATTTATCGATTTATGGGGTCGTTGCCGGTATGGCTGTCATGGCCTTGAGCCTTCTCTTATTCATATAAAAAAATGCCCAACAGGTATTGGCCTGTTGGGCATTTTTTGTTAACACGTTTTTTCATGGATAAGATCTTCGATGGTTTCTTGGATCTTCTGTTTGGACCTCTGGATCAGACGCCAGTTGAGATGAACGTGGTCATCCTCTTTCATTCCAAGCTTCAACTGGTCTTCTTCTGCGTGGATTTGCCAATCGGACAGCGTCGCAAATTTTTCACTGGCCTTACGGAATAGCCAATCGTTCACCTCTGATCGAAGGTGTTCGTTCGCTTCTTCCTCTGTCCATTTTTCAGGATAAGCAAAAAGGAAGGTTCCTTTTTGAAAAGCGAAGCGGACTTCATCCTGATGGTCGATCTTCAGCCGATAGGAGCGGCCAAGGTAAGCGATCTTTTCGTTTTCGGAAGCAGTAAGAGCATCAACGGCGTATAAATCTTCGTGCGTATGCTGCCATTTTTCCAGGATCCAGTCCGCTTTCTTCTCAACAAAAGCTTGGATTTTCGCTTCCTCTTTATGATGGGATACGGTCACTTTTACTCCATTCAAATCATCGAGGTAGATCTTAATAAAAGAGACGTCTTGCCTCTCTACCGTATAAGCTATGGTTTTGTTTCCGAAAGTAAGGGTCGGCATGGCGGTCTCCTTTCTACTTTATAACGTAATGTTCGTTTTCCGTTTTTGGAAATCGACCCCTTCATAGTACGTGTTCTTCACAAGCACATTCGGACCGAGGCACTTCACAGCAGGGCAGTGGCAGTTGAGACTCTGCGCCGTTTTGGTAGACAGCCAGTTTTCATAGGCATCGCCAAGTTTCGTGTCTTGAATGTTTCCGAGGCCGGGCTCGTCGCCGAAGTCTGTCACGATAATATCACCTGAGAAGATGTTCACGTTCAGGCGGGAGCGCCCGTCCGGATCGTTTCTTACCGTCACATTTTTTTCGCTGTACAGGCGCTTCAGCATATCGAGATCGTCTGGGGAAGAACTGCATGGATAGTACGGCAGTGTTCCAAACAACATCCACATGTTGTCATCCCGATGGTCAAGAAGCCGGTTGATGCCTTCCCGCATTTGTTCCAGGCTCAACGTCTCTAAGCTGCTGGCAAAATCCACGGGATACATCGGGTGAATCTCGTGGCGCGCACACTTCATTTCTTTGACATGATCATGGATGGATTCAAGGTAAGGGAACGTACGACGGTTGAGCATCGTTTCTGCTGAAACCATCACGCCTTCTTCAGAAAGCCGCTGCGAATTTTCCACCATACGATCAAAGAATTTCTTACGGTTTTCTTCGGAGGGTTTTCGTTCCATACGGGCAAACCCAGTATGGATAAATTCTTCGATCGTTCCCCAGTTGTGGGAAATATGTAAAACGTCCAAATAAGGAATGATCGGGATGTAACGCTCATAAGGAAGCGTCAAGTTCGAGTTGATTTGTGTCCGCACTCCGCGTTCATGGGCGTATTTCAGCAGAGGAACCACATAATTTTCTACTGATTTCTTAGACATCATCGGTTCTCCGCCCGTGATGCTCAGCGTCCTGAGGTGAGGGATTTCATCGAGACGCTTCCTGAGCAGGTCCATCGGCAGAGCCTCGGGATCCTTTGCTCCGAGCGTATATCCGACCGCACAGTGCTCACAACGCATGTTGCAGAGCGTCGTCGTCGTAAATTCAATATTCGATAACGTCATTTTTCCGTGTTCTTCCACGTCCATATACGCTTCCCACGGGTCATAAGATGGGATAAGCGCCTGAAGCTTCATGTTCGTACTCATAAAATATGAAACTTCCTTTCTATTCAAATTTATTCGGTCGATAACCTTTACCATTCTATCATTAATATGCCTAAAACCATACATTATGTATCGGAATAATACCGTGATCTGCCTGTACGGAGCTGTTTAGGTTTCCGGGAAAGAGGAGAATAAGGGTGTGACAGCGAATGATATGGGGTAACGATTAGCACAAGGGGGAGTCAGATTATGAAACAAACCGTACTCATTACAGGCGCATCCAGTGGATTCGGTTTCCATACAGCAGTGAAATGTGCCGAAAAAGGATTTCGTGTCATCGCCACGATGAGAAATGTACAAAAGGCAGCCGCCTACCAAACACTTGATGAGGAAGTACGCAACCGCATCGAAGTGTGGCCTTTGGATGTGACAGATGAAAAGTCCATCGCGCGTTTTTCAAAGAAAGTGAATACGCTGGAACGCCTGGATGTCCTCGTGAATAACGCGGGCTATGCGGTCGGTGGATTTCTTGAACAGGTGCCGCTTGAAACATACCGTAAGCAGTTTGATACGAATGTCTTTGGAGTGATTGCCGTTACGAAAGCGGTTCTGCCACTGATGCGTGCCCAGGGAAGTGGGAAGATTTTAAATGTCAGCAGTGTGAGCGGATTGATCGGTTTTCCAGGGCTTATCAGCTTATGTTTCATCCAAACACGCATTGGAGGGATTATCGGAAAGTCTCCGTTTCGAAGTGAAACCGTTCGGGATTGATGTCGCGCTGATCGAGCCAGGCTCTTATCAGACAAATATTTGGTCGACAGGACTTGAAATGCCGGAAGAAGTCCAGGACCCTGAATCTCCTTACGCCGATTACATAAAAGGGTTGTGGAATGCTTTGAACAGTGAATCACACGGCAACCCTCAGGACGTTTCTGATCTGATGACCGGACTGATGGAAAAAGAAACGCTCGTGAAACTCCGCTATCCCATCGGTGCCGGAGTGCGGGCGAATGTGTGGTTCAAACGTTTACTGCCGTGGAAGTGGCTGGAAAAAACGGTGTTACAAAAAATTCTAGGAAAAGAGAAAGCCAAAGGAGTGGGGTTGAATGGAAAAAGTGATACATGGAGCGGAGGAGATGCGCTTCGAGGGTAATGAAGTCGGCATTCTCGTCTCTCACGGGTTTACCGGGACAACACAGAGCATGAAGCCATTAGTCGAAGCGTATGCAAGGTCAGGTTATACCGTCTGCTGTCCGCGGTTGAAAGGGCACGGAACGACCCCAGAGGACATGGAATCGACCTCTCATATGGACTGGGTGCAATCCGTAGAAGAAGCTTACACCTGGTTGAAAGAAAGGTGTTCGAAAATATTTGTCGTCGGGTTATCGATGGGGGGAACCCTTGCGTTGTATATGGCGAGTGAACACCGGGATATTGAAGGCGTCATTCCGATCAATGCAGCTATCGATATACCAGCACTTGAAAATAGTCAGGGAATGGACGAACGATTTATAGATGCGATCGGTTCCGATATCAAGGATCCGGAAACCGTTGAACTGGCGTATGACCGCACGCCGGTGAAATCGATCGGGGAGCTCGTCACGTTGATGGGTAAAGTGAAGGACAGGCTTGACGAAATCCACTGCCCGATCATGATTTTCGTATCGGATGAGGATCACGTCGTTCCACCTCACAATTCAGAAGTCATATTCGAATCGGTGTTTTCTGAACATAAAGAGATCATCCATCTGGAAAACAGTTACCATGTGGCCACACTTGATTATGATAAGGATATGATCATCGAGCGCACGCTGGAATTTTTCCAAATGTACACGAACACGAAATGATTGCCCGGGAAATAGAAAAGGTTTTGTAATCTAGTAAAAAGTTTATTATAATAGAGACAAATCAAGAAAAGTAAACGGTATAAAGCCTTCAAGGGGAGCCTCCGGCTGAGAGTGAACATTTCGTTCTGACCCTTCGAACCTGTCAGTTAGCACTGGCGTAGGGATGGCGGCTTTTTTGATGGTGCAATGCAAAATTGGGACTCCTCCATCAGGAAGCTTCCCTATTTGGCGTTGCTTTTTTTGTGTCTTTTTTTAGGAGGAATGTTGAAATGAGAAATCGTCGCGTTTTATTTCTCGTAGATGTTGCGATCTTTTCAGCACTCGCATTATTGTTGGATATCATCCCGTTTTTATCTTTTAAACTGTGGGCGCAGGGAGGATCAGTTTCGTTTTCGATGGTCCCTGTGTTTATCATGGCCTTTCGCTGGGGCTTGAAAGGGGGCGTCACCACCGGCCTGCTACTAGGAATCTATCAAATCATGACTGGCGCCTATATTATGACCCCTCTCCAGGCGTTTCTGGACTATGTCGTTGCCTTTGCTGTAATTGGAGGGGCTGGTTTAGTGGCGAAGCCGCTATGGAATGCGATCAAAGCGAAAGAGTCCCGTCGATTGGTCGGATGGATCATTGTCGGCTGCCTGATCGGAAGTGTGCTGCGCTTTTTTGGACACTTTTTTGCAGGCATCGTTTTTTACGGCGAGTTCGCCCCGGAAGGTCAGCCGGTCTGGTTGTATTCCCTCGTCTATAATGGTGGATACATGCTGCCCGCGTTCATCTTAAGCAGTATCGTCGTCAGTCTCCTATTCGTAAAACGACCAAAACTATTAAGCCATTAACAAAAAACCCCCCTCTCAATGCTCCGACATCGAGAGGGGGTTTTTTAATTAAAATTCATAAACTCTACCGATTGTGGAAGACTCAGCTTCGAGATAACCGGGGCTCGTTTGCCGTATAGGAATTCGGGGGTGGTTGGGAAGCAACTCGCTTTCCTGTGGGGGAGTGGCGAGCTTCCTCGGGCTAACGCCCTGCGGGATCTCGCCGATCTCCTTTCTCCCACGGGAGTCTCGCAGCTTCCCAACCACCCCATTCGATGTAAGTGAGAAACGAACCCCTTTACCAAGTTGGATTTTTTCCACTATCCCACTGTTGGAAGCATAAAGAGCTCGGTATCAAGCTCTCAGAATTCAAACACTTAGGCAGGGGGGGTATATTCATACCCTCACCAAACGGAATGACTGCTTATTCGAGAAGTGGTTTCGAGACACTCATTAGGTAAAGGGGCGGAGGGAAACGGTGAGACTCCTATGGGGTGTGCGGGACAGGTGAGACCCCGGAAGGCGTAGCCTGAGGAGGCTCACCGCCCGCCCCATGGAAAGCGAACTGTTTCCCGGAGGGCCTATCCACCTTCAAACATCTCGAAACTGAGTCTTCAAGAATCTCAATACACTGCACGAATTTATTTTTTTCTCCGATCAAGGTTTGAAACGGGCCATTATAGTGAAAATAAAATAAGCACTCAAGTTGAGGAGGCTACATAATGAACCGTTTAAAACGGATTGGAAAAAGCAAGTGGTTTTGGATCATCGTCATCATTATCGCTATTTTAAGTGTCATGATTGCTTATCATACTTCATGGAAAGCTCTGCCTGAGGGGATTTCTTATGAAGGAGAAACGCACCAGATGGAAAACATCGAGTTTTTCCGTGATTTAACATACGAAAATGAAGCAGGCAAGACAGTACATGACCTACAGGTTTTTGAAGAGATCAACCAGACGATCTCGGAAGCTGAGGACTTTATTGTAGCGGATATGTTTTTATTCAATGGCTACACGAACGGAAAAAACGAGTTCCCGAAGATATCCGAAAATTTAGTGGACGCCATTCTAAAAAGAAAAGAGGAAGTTCCTGATTTGAAGGTCGTTTTCATAACGGACCGGATCAATACGGTTTATGGATCGTATGAGTCGGAGACAATCAAACGCCTCGAGGATGGCGGGGTCGATGTAGTTTTGACCAATTTGAATAAGTTGAGAGATTCGAATCCTTTATACTCGAGCGTTTGGCGGCTTTTGTTTTCATGGATGGGTACTGGAGACAACGGATGGATCAGTAACCCTATGGCCAAAGAAGCTCCAGATGTAACGCTCAGGTCCTATATGAAATTGTTGAACATCAAAGCGAATCATAGGAAAATTCTCGTCACAGAGAAAAATGCGATTGTCTCGACAGCGAATCCCCACGATGCCAGTGGTTATCATGAAAACGTCGCCTTCAAGATGACGGGGCCGATCATCAAAGATATTTTAGAAGCTGAAGAAGCGGTGGTTAACTATTCAGGTGAGGCTGATTTTCCTGATTATGAAAATCGTGATTGGGAGGAGCAGGAAGGGCCGATCACTACACAGTTTGTCACAGAAGGAAAGATCTACAGATCGATTCTTGAAGAATTCTCCAAAGCTGGTAAGGGGGACACCGTCTGGCTTGGTATGTATTACTTAGCCGATAAAAAAATCATGAATTCCATCGATGAAGCAGCCAACCGTGGAGCTACGGTGAACATTGTGATGGATCCAAACAAAAAGGCGTTTGGTCATGAAAAAACCGGCATTCCCAATTTACCTGTGGCTGCCGAGTTACAGAATTTAGGTAACGAAAATATTCATTTGCGGTGGTATGATGTCAATATTGAGCAGTACCATACGAAGATGCTGTATATCGACCATCCTGAGGAAGATGTCATCATCGCCGGGTCGGCGAACTATACGCGTCGTAACCTTTCCAACTTAAACCTGGAAGCCGATGTTGTCATCAAAGGGAATGGGGAAGAGCAAGTGTTCCATGATGTCAATGATTACTTCACCCGAATATGGAGCAACGAAGAGGGACATTATACGGCAGATTATAAAGAATACCAGGACAATTTAACATTCATCCGTTATGCCACCTACTACTTGCAGAAGTGGACATGGTTTACCACATACTAATAAAAAGGGAGCGCACATACCGTGCGCTCCTTCTTTTTATCATAAGGTTTCTGCTTTGGACGGGTTCCTTACAATCAAAAGAACTTTCCCTTCATCCAAGTCTTCTTCGTATTCTTCTGCTTACTGTTTAGAAAGGCCAATCGTATTGGCGTTGACGTTTTTGGCGATGCGGTCGGTATTATAGCTGCTACGGTATGAAATGTACCCGGTTAGATGTGGATGAAACGTGTGAATGGGCAGAGGTTGCTTCAGCAAAAAGTAAATCTATCCATTAAAAATTCATAGAACAACTAAACTTGAGAGAGAGATCTATGAAGCTTCTGATTGGTCAAACGCAAGCCGGAAAGTTGCAGGAATTTGTCCAACCATCTCGAATTACATACAAGATTGGAGGGAACAAAATGAATGCAAAGATTATCGCTACGTTTTCTATTTGTGCACACGATCCTGAAACAGGGGAGTGGGGCGTTGCTGTGCAGTCGAAGTTTTTAGGTGTGGGGTCGATTGTCCCATGGGCAAAAGCAGGTGTAGGGGCTGTCGCTACGCAGGCCTTTGGCAACCCGCAGTACGGACCGGATGGACTGAAGCTGCTTGAACTAGGGCTTTCAGCTGAAGAAGTGATCGATCGGTTAACTTCCGACGATCCTCAAAAGGAAGACCGCCAAGTCGGAATCGTCGACGCGAAAGGAAACGGGGCTACATTTACAGGGAAAGAGTGCTACGAGTGGGCTGGCGGCAAAGTCGGCAAACATTATGTGGCTCAAGGGAACATCCTTGTGAATGAAGCGACCGTCACCGATATGGGCGAAGCTTTTGAACAGGCGGAAGGTTCTCTTGCGGACCGTTTGATGACTGCAATCAAAGCGGCTCAGCGTGCGGGGGGAGACAGTCGTGGGAAGCAATCGGCAGCCATCCTCGTCGTTAAAGATAAAGCAGGATATGGGGAGCTCAGTGACGTCGCTGTTGATCTCCGTGTGGATGATCATCCGGAACCGATTGAAGAGCTTGACCGTATCTATAAGCTTCATCAACTCTATTTTGGGGCGTCAAAGCCTGAGGAAGTGGTGGAAGTGGAAGGGAATATAAAGAAGGAGGTCGAGCATCACCTCCGTCGTCTCGGTTACCTCACTGCAGAGAACGTAACTCCTGATGAGTTTTACCATACATTTACGACATACTTGCACACGGAAAATTTCGAAAGCCGTGAGCAGGAGCGTGGAAAAATCGACTTGAAAGTCCTGGAGTACATGAAAAATCAATAATTGTGATAAGCCGTACATAAGATGTGCGGCTTTTTGATTATACATTCTTATGAAGGGGAAGAAGAAACGCCGATTCTTTCAGAAGGAAACCGGATGGAGTCACCTTTCTCTAAAAAGGATTAGACTAGGGCTTTAAATGCTCTTGGTCTTTCTCGATGAAATCTATAAAAGCGATTGCAAAAACGACCTTCCCGGTATAAAATATAATTAAAGCAGGTCATCTGATGACCTTACTTTTATCCAAGTTTTGAAAGCGTTGACATTAAGTGTGATGGGGGAGGATTTATATGATTTTATTCGTGGCATTAAGTGCGATACTCGCTCCTTTTATCTTTTTGGTCCTTTTACGGATGCCGGCAAAAAAAGGGATGTTGTATAGCGCGTTGATTGTGATCGGCCTTGCATACCTTGTCTGGGGTGTGGGGGGAAGGGTGATCGCTGCCTCTATCCTTGAGGGGGCACATAAGACGTTGACCATCCTGTTCATCTTATTCGGTGCGATTGTCCTTTTGAACACGCTGCGAAGGACCGGAGCTGTGGACCGGATCAATCAGGGATTCCGGAGCATTTCCAAAGACATGAGAGTCCAGATTGTCATCGTGGCCTTCTTGTTCGGTGCCTTGATCGAAGGGGCCGCAGGGTTTGGGACACCGGCTGCTGTAACAGGGCCGTTGATGGTGGCTTTAGGATTTTCCCCGCTGGCTGCCGCAGCCATTGCGCTTATAGCGGATAGTTCAGCGGTCTCTTATGGAGCTGTCGGAACACCGATTCAAGTCGGGTTGAGTAATATTCCGGGGGCGGATCTTTCTTTTTACAAAGATATCGGAGTCCATATCGCTTTTTTTGATCTGTTTGCAGGAAGCTTCATTCCTCTTATTCTTGTGGTCATCCTAACCGTCTTTTTTGGCAGACAGCGTAAGCTCAAGGATATGACGCAAATGATTCCCTGGACCCTCTTAATCGGTTTCACCTATACGTTGTCCGCTTATCTTTATGCCAGTTTGTTCGGTCATGAGTTCGTTGCCATTTTAGCTTCTTTGACCGGCCTGCTCGTCGCCACCTTGACGGCCAAGAAAGGTTTTCTGCTTCCTGATGAACCATGGCAGGAAGCCCTTCAAGAGGAAAAAGGAGCCGATGAACCTGTCTCTATGAGCTTGTGGGCGGCCTGGGCACCTTATGTGATCATTGTCCTGCTCCTGCTTGTGACAAGGATCGTTCCAGCGGTCAAAACATTCGCTTTGACCTGGGTTGATCTTTCCTGGGCGGATATTTTAGGTGTAGAAGGCATTACATCCTCCTGGCAAGTGCTTTATTCTCCAGGATCTGTACTCGTCTTTGCTGCCCTTATGGCGGTCGTTGTGCAAAGGAAATCCTTTGACCGCTTTACAAAGGCGGCGAAAGAATCTGTTCTTTCCATGAAGGATGCGGCTTTAGCTTTAGTTGCGACACTCGCTCTTGTCCAAGTGTTTACGAATTCAGGGATGAACGCGCAGGACCTTGTGAGCATGCCTCAGTACATTGCCCAGACTCTTGCCGGGGGATTCGGTTCCATGTGGGTCATGGTGGCGCCATTTCTTGGGCAGCTCGGAGCGTTCATTACCGGAAGTGCTACGGTATCCACTCTGACGTTTTCACCCGTTCAGTACAGCATTGCCGAGGAAACAGCCCTAGCCAAAGATACGGTGTTGTCCTTGCAGGTCCTTGGTTCAGCGGCAGGCAATATGATTTGTGTGCATAATGTTGTAGCCGCTGGTGCGGTCGTAGGACTCGCAGGCAAAGAAGGGGATATCATAAGAAAAACGATTGGCCCTGCTTTGCTGTATGGACTGCTTGTTGGAACGGCTGCTCTCATTTATCTCTTCTTTACTTAAAACCGCTTTCTCTTTTAAAGGGTATGGTTTTCGATTAGAATAGAAGCAAGAGGCAAGCGAAACTTTGGAGGAAACAGCATGAATTATAAACCGATCCGAACGAAAAAAATATACGAACAAGTCGCCGATTCTCTTTTGGATTCATTGAAAAAAGGGGAATTGAAGCCAGGAGACAAACTGGACAGTGTCGAGAGTCTGGCCGGCAGTTTCAGTGTGGGAAGGTCGGCGATCCGTGAGGCTTTAAGCGCACTGAGAGCCATGGGTATTCTTGAAATGCGCCAGGGAGAAGGGACGTATGTGAAGGCCTTCGATCCTTCCCGGTTTTCTTTACCCGTATCCGTCGCCTTTTTGATGAAAAAAGAGGATATGAAAGATTTGATGGAAGTAAGGCATATCCTGGAGGTTGGCGCAGCTGGGACAGCATCCAGGACGAGGCATGAGGATGACCTCAGAGCGATGGAGCAGGCCCTGGCGGATATGGAAAAAGCGAAAGGAAATGGCGAGCTCGGTGAAAAGGCGGACCTCGAATTCCATATCGCACTTGTTCAGGCAACGCAGAATCAGATTTTGATCAATCTGATGAACAGCGTTTCTGAAATTATGGTGCAGGCCATGAGGGAAACCCGCAAACTTTTGCATACGCCTGAAGGAACGAGCCGCTTGCTTGAGCAGCATAAACAAATTTTCGATGCCGTCAAAGCTCAGGATGAAGCGTTGGCCCAAGAGGCGATGGTCCATCACTTGCAGAGTGTGGAAGAACATTTAGCTGAATATTTATCATGAAAAGGATTCTGTTGTCAGTATCCTTTCTTAAAAGTTAAGTCATCTGATGACCTTATGTGTAAAGGGAGGACATAACCGTGAAAGTATCATTATTTATCACCTGTCTTTGCGATACGTTCACACCAGACGTGGGGAAAGATACCGTCCAACTGCTGGAACGTTTCGGATGTCAGGTGGATTTTCCAGAGAACCAGACCTGTTGCGGTCAACCGGCATTCAACAGTGGGTACAAGCAAGAGTCGATCAAAGCGATGAAGCAGATGATTACAGCCTTTGAAGCATCCGACTACGTGGTCGGTCCTTCCGGTTCCTGTGTACAGATGATTAAGGAGTATCCGCATGTGTTGAAGGATGAACTTGAGTGGAGCGAACGTGCCCGGGCGGTCGCGGACAAAACCTATGAACTGACGCAGTTTTTAGTTGAAGTTTTACAAATAGAAGATGTGAAGTCGACGTTCCAAGGGACCGCGACGTATCATCCGTCCTGTCATATGACACGTCTCTTAGGTGTGAAGGATGCGCCGAGAATTTTACTGGAAAATGTGGAAGGATTGAATTTGATCGAGCTTCCGATGAAAGAAGACTGCTGCGGGTTCGGAGGGACGTTCGCGGTTAAAAATGCCGCCGTGTCCGGGCAGATGGTGGAAGAAAAAGCCCAGCATATCGATGAGACCGGGGCAGAATATCTCATCGGGGGCGATATGGGCTGCCTGATGAATATGGGTGGATGCATGCGCCGGAATAAACAGGACGTGCAAGTGCTGCATATCGCCCAAGTGTTGAACAGTCAATAAGAAAGGAGAGAGCACATGGGAATTAAAATCGGGGATAAGCCTTATGCCGAGCGGATCCAGGCAGGGATTGACAATAGCTTCATGAGACAGGCCGTATCGTCCGCTCAGGGCCGCTTCCGAAGTGGACGTCTGAAAGCAGCGGAAGAACTCGGCGATTGGGAAGACTGGCGGACGCTTGGCGAAGAGATTCGTCATCACACGATGGAAAACCTGGACTACTACTTGCACCAACTCAGCGAGCAGGTGGAAAAACGGGGCGGAACGGTGTTTTTTGCAGAAACCGCTGAGGAAGCGAATGCTTACGTCCAGGAAGTCGCGAAAAAGAAGCAGGCACGCAAAGTGGTGAAATCAAAGTCGATGGTCACAGAAGAGATCGGCTTGAATGAAGCGTTGCAACAAAGTGGCTGTGAAGTGGTGGAATCAGACTTAGGCGAATGGATCTTACAGCTCGATGAAGATCCACCGTCCCACATCGTCACCCCGGCCCTTCACAAAAATAAAGAGCAGATCCGCGAAACGTTTGCGAACAAAAAAGGGTACACGAAAACCGACCAGCCCAAGGAACTGGCTGCCTTTGCCCGCGAACAGCTGCGAAAAGATTTCCCGGAAGCAGACCTTGGTGTAACAGGCTGCAATTTCGCTGTTGCGGAATCCGGTGCGGTCACGCTTGTGACGAATGAAGGAAATGCGCGCATGGTCACTTCCCTTCCTGATACCCACATCGCCGTCATGGGCATGGAGCGCGTCGTCCCAACGTGGGAGGAGCTTGAAGTCGTCGTCAGCTTACTTACGAGAGCAGCCGTTGGTCAAAAACTGACGAGCTACATTACGGCACTCACAGGTACTCGTTTAGAAGACGAAACGGACGGGCCGGAAGATTTCCACCTCGTCATTGTTGATAACGGCCGTTCGAAAATTCTGGGGACGGAATTCCAGTCTGCGCTGCATTGCATTCGTTGTGCGGCCTGTATCAACGCCTGTCCGGTTTACCGTCATGTAGGAGGTCACTCTTACGGGTCGATTTATCCAGGTCCGATCGGTGCGGTTTTGACGCCGCTCCTTGACGGGTACGAAGACCATAAAGACCTGCCTTATGCGTCCACGTTGTGCGCCGCCTGCACAGAGGCGTGTCCTGTGAAAATTCCACTCCATGAACATTTGATCCGCCACCGTGAGATCATCGTCGAGCGGGAACACATGGGGGCTAAGTCAGAAGAATGGATGATGAAAGGATTCGCCAAATGGGCCTCCACGCCTGCTGCTTACAAATTAAGTACGAAAATGGCGAGGACGGCGATGAAGCCATGGACGAAAGACGAGCAGATCGAAAAGGGTCCGGGTCCGTTGAAAGGATGGACAGAGAGTAGAGACTTTCCTGCTCCCGCCAAGAAGAACTTCTGGGAATGGTACAAACAACGAGAAAAAAGGAGGGGAGAAGCATGACTGTTCATAACCGAACATCGTTTCTGGACCGTGTTGCCGATAATCTTGGGAGAGAGCGGCGGACAGATGTGAAACCTCCTGTGTATTCTGTCAAACCGCAGGATCGTGTTTTCCAAGGAGCCACCCAGGATGAACTGATCGAAAAGCTGGAAGTCCAATGCCAGGTCATCCATACTTCCTTCGAACGGACAGTGCTGGCCGATTTAGGTGATTCCTTACAGAATGTGCTTGCCTCCTTTGAGGGTTCTAGAAAAGTCATCAGCGCAGGAGGTCCGAGGTTGGATGAGTTCGGTATGCGGGGAATTTATGAAGCGCTTGGGAAAGAAGGCTTCGATCTCCGTGTCTGGAATGACCAAGAGGGAGACGTCACATTCGCTGAACAGGCAGGTGTCGGGATCGTCTTCAGTGATATCACCCTTGCAGAATCCGGAACGGTGACCCTTTTTAACGATACACATAACGGCAGATCCATCAGCCTTCTTCCGGAAACGTTTATCGCCATCATCCCAAAAAGTACGCTCGTACCGAGAATGACGCAAGCGGCGCGTGTCATTCATGAACAGGAGCAGCAAGGGAATCCTGTTTCGTCATGCGTCAGCTTTATTACAGGACCGAGCAACAGTGCGGATATTGAAATGAACTTGATCGTCGGTGTTCATGGGCCTGTGAAAGCGACCTATCTACTGGTCGAAGATTTATAAGCGGCAAAAGCATCTCAGAAATGGGGTGCTTTTTTTATGGGGACAAGGAGTTCTTCTAAATAATCAGAAATCGTCGTTGACACTATCATGTAATTAGACTATTGTTTAATTAGATACATATTTAATTAGTGGGGTGGAAAGATGCAATTAGAAAAAATGGTCGCGTTTCATAAAGCGGTGGGAGATCCGACACGACTGCGGATCATCGCACTTCTCCGGAAGGGGCCGCTGCACGGGCAGGCGATTGCCGGAAAGTTAGGACTGCGTCCGCCGACGATTACCCATCATTTGAAGAAGTTGAAAGATACAGGAGCGGTCTACTCGAGAAGGGATAAAAATACGATTTATTTTTATTTGAATGAACAGAACCTGGAATTCATGACGACCGCAATTTTAAGGATTGGAGATGATGAACGAGTGGTAGCCGAAGAATTGAAAGTGGATGCCAAAGATCAGGCGAAAATTGTTAAAAACTTTGTCACGGTGGAAGGAAAACTGAAACAGATGCCAAGCCAGCTGAAGAAGAAGAACGTGATTCTTTCTTATTTTGTCCAATGGTTTGAGCACGGAAAAACCTATGATGAGAAAGAGGTCAATGAATATATCAAAACGTTCTTCGATGATTTTGCGACCGTCAGACGGGAATGGATCATGCAGCAGTTCATGTACAGGGAAAACAATCAATATGAGCTGAACCCTGTGGAGATGTGGCCGGTCGTCGTCCAAAGGTGACGACATGGCTTCTTTTTTTGAGAATCTAATTAGATGTGTATCTAACTGGTTGTGGGTGGTATGATTCGCCATCACCCGTACCGTTATCTGTTTTATTCAGGGATCGTGAATGGAATTGGTGACCGGTTCAGTCAGGTAGCCGTTTTGACGCTCCTTTTACAACTGACCGGATCAGGGATGGCCGTAGGAGCGGCTCTTGGGTTAAGGGTGGTTCCCTACTTGCTGCTCTCCCCACTCGGGGGAAGGCTTGCCGATCGCTTGAACAAAAAGTGGATGCTCATGCTGACCGACGTGTTCAGGATTCCGTTTGCTCTCAGTTTTTTGCTCGTGGATACGAAAGAGATGGTGTGGCTGGTCTTCACGTCGATGTTCGTCTTAGCTTGCGGAGAGGCGGTTTATCAACCGGTGCGGAAAAGTTTCCTTGCAGCCCTTGTGGAAAAAAAGGATTTGGTGAAGGTGAATGGCTGGGAGCAGCTTCTGCTGGGCGTGGTTTTGATTGCAGGCTCCATTACCGGCGGCGTGGTGGCTTACATCTTCGGAACTTCTTTTGCCTTCTGGCTGAACAGCCTTTCTTTTATCGCCGCGGCGATAGTGATACTTCCTTTGAAGGGGCCCACATCGAATCGTCGTTCTGGAAAAGTAGCAAGTAGAAAACGCGTCCATTGGCAAAGTTGGATGCTGTTTGTTCTTGCGATCCAGCTTGTCGGCGCTGCTATGGATGGGGCGTTCAATGTCTTGATCAGTGTGTATGGGGCCGATACCTTCCGTCTCGGGGAACTGGGCGTCGGTTTCTTATATGGAGCTCTTGGCACAGGACTGGTGGCCAGTTTCTTTTTTTTCCAGTAAGATTAAAACCTATGGCCTGCCTTTATGTCTTGCTCTCCTCATCGTAGAAGGGATGTTCCATCTGCTCGCCAGCCGCATGACTGTTTTTCCTGGGTTATGGATGACGTTTGTATGCATCGCCTTGATCGGTGGGGTATGGGGAGCCCTGCTGGATGCTTTTCTCATGAAACATATGAAAATAGAAGAACAGGGGAGGGTCTTCGGTTGGATCGAATCATGGACCAACGTCCAACTTGGATTCATGATGTTCGCCTCCGGGTGGTTTTTGGATGTTTTCAGTGCCCGTACCCTTGGCTTGTGGGGAGGAGGAATTGGAATCGCAGGAGGTGTCTTGTTGCTAATCTTCTATATTTCTAATGGAAAAGGGAAGTGATGTATCCGGCCGCAGCAAAGAGCGCGAACAGAACGATAAACAGAAGTACAATTGACAAAATGATTCTACGTACTTTTCGTATGAAATGAATGATGGTTTCGAATACATTCATGAACCTCACCACTTTCCGTCAGATTATGTAAAGGTTTATTTCCTATAAATTGTAAATGTAAACACCAGAAAAAAGGGAAACGGCTTTGAAGAGAGAAGAATATGAAATAGAGAACATTCACCGAGACACCTGTCCAACATTCCTAAGGGCAGGTGTTTGTTTTGTCGAAAGAACGGGAATAAGTTAGGGAACGATTGGTAAGGGGGTTAAAAATTGGGGACGAGATCGTGGCAGATTCATAGATTCCGAGAGAGAGAATGGTCTTCTGAAGAAGATGAAGTCGCTATCGAGTATCCACTCACGGTGACCGTCAACGGGGAGGAATTCGCGACGATGGTCTGTACTCCGATGGACAAAGAGGAAATGGTCATTGGATTCCTCGCATCCGAAGGTCTCGTTCGTAATATTAAGGAGATCAAAGAGATGACCATCGATGAAGACCGCGGGTTTGCTTACGTGGAAACGGCGAAAAGTCTTCCACAGATCCAAAGCGGGCAGAAAAGATGGCTCGGCTCGTGCTGTGGGAAAAGCCGGGCGTTTTATTTTCAAAGCGACGCGGCGACGGCTCGGACAGCCATGGATGAGAGTACCTTTGACCCGGACCTTTGCTTCAGACTGATGGAAGAGTTCCAGTCCCAGGCAGGCCTATTCCAACGGACGGGCGGGGTGCACCAGGCAGCCATTGCTACGAAAGATGGGATTCTGAAAGCGTATGCGGACATCGGCCGTCATAACGCGCTGGACAAGTTGTATGGATACTTATTGAAAGAAAACGTAAGCAGAAAAGGGAAGATCATTTTATTTACAGGCAGGATTTCTTCGGAAGTCCTTTTAAAAATATCGAAAATGGGGTTTGGTGTCCTGCTGTCCAAATCGGCACCGACAGACTTGGCCCTTCAGCTTGCGGATGATTTAAACATAACGGCTGTCGGATTTTTACGGGGGGAGCGGATGAATGTGTACACTCATCCGAGGCGTATCGCTGCAGCTAGTGGAGGAGGAGTAACGATTGAATGAACACACAGTAGTGACGATCAATGGAAAAGAATTTCTGGCGGAACCGGGTCAGAATCTGCTTCAACTGATGAACGAGGCGGAAGAACAGGTACCGCAAATCTGCTACAACGAATCACTGGGACCGATCCAGACGTGTGATACGTGTATCGTCCAGGTCGATGGTGAATTGACGCGGGCGTGTGGCACGAGTGTGAAAGCCGGTATGAAAGTCCAAACGAAACTTCCTCATGTACATAAGGCACAGAAGGAGTCGTTGGACCGCATTTTGGAAAAACACGAATTGTACTGCACGGTTTGTGATTACAACAACGGTTCTTGTGAGATTCACAATACGATGGCAGAGTTCGGATTGGAGCACCAGTCCCGTCCGTTTCAGCCGACCAGTTATGAGAAGGACGATTCCGGCTCTTTTTACCGCTACGACCCGGACCAGTGTATCCTCTGCGGCCGCTGTGTGGAGGTCTGTCAGGATGTACAGGTGAATGAGACGCTTACGATCGACTGGGATCGCAAAGAACCCCGTGTCATCTGGGACAATGATGTTCCGATCGATGAATCCTCGTGCGTCAACTGCGGGCAGTGTTCCACCGTTTGTCCTTGTAACGCGATGATGGAAAAAGGGATGGAAGGCGATGCCGGCTTTTTGACGGACACAGAGCCTGGAATCCTGAAGTCGATGATCAATTTGACGAAGAAAGTGGAGACAGGGTACGGTCCGCTTTTCGCTGTATCGGATACAGAAGCGGCGATGCGCGAAGAAGTCATCGAGAAGGAAAAAACGGTCTGCACCTACTGTGGGGTCGGCTGTTCCTTCGATGTATGGACGAAGGGAAGAGAAATCCTCAAAGTCGAACCGAGTGCCGAATCTCCGGCGAACGGCATTTCCACTTGTGTGAAAGGGAAATTCGGCTGGGATTATGTCAATAGTGAAGAGCGTCTACAGAAGCCGCTTATCCGACGTGGCGACCATTTTGAAGAAGTCGAATGGGACGAAGCGATTGCTCACGTCGCGGATCGCATGACTCAGATCAAGGAAGAAAAAGGCGCGGACCACCTCGCGTTCATTTCTTCTTCCAAAGCGACGAACGAAGAATCGTATGTGATGCAGAAATTAGCCCGCCAAGTGATCGGGACGAACAACGTCGACAACTGTTCCCGCTACTGTCAGGCACCGGCAACGAAAGGCTTGTTCCGTACCGTCGGATATGGAGGGGACTCCGGTTCCATCGACGATATCGCCGCAAGTAAACTGGTCTTGACGATCGGCTCGAATACGGCAGAATCCCATCCGGTTCTCGCTTCTAGAATCAAGCGTTCTCAAAAGCTGTTCGGCCAGAAGTTGTTTGTTTTCGATTTGAGAAAGCACGAAATGGCGAAGCGCGCCGACCGCTTTTATCAGCCGAAGACAGGGACGGACCTCGTCTGGCTTTCCGCTGTAGCGAAGTATATTCTTGACCAAGGCTGGGAAGATCAGAGCTTCCTGGATGAGTGGGTCAACGGATTTGATGACTATCGCGAAAGCCTGGAGCCGTTCACGATGGAGTATGCTTCCGAGTTGACCGGAATCCCTGAGCAGGAGTTGAAGGATGTTGCCAAAGAAATCGCCCATTCGGAATCGGTCGTTGTCTGCTGGGCGATGGGTGTCACGCAGCATATGCTCGGAAGTGATACGAGTACAGCGATCAGTAACCTGCTTCTCATTACAGGAAACTACGGCAAGCCGGGCACAGGTGCTTACCCACTCCGCGGCCACAACAACGTCCAAGGGTGCAGTGACTTCGGAAGCATGCCGAACTTCTTCCCTGGGTATGAAGCGACATCAGATGATGAAGTTCGTGCCCGCTATGAAAAAGCGTGGGATGCGACGATTCCGAAAGAACCGGGCATGGATAACCACGAAATGGTCGAGGCGATCCATGATGGTGAGCTTTCCATGATGTATGTCATGGGTGAGGACACAGGGATTGTTGATGCCAACATCAACTATGTGACCGATGCGTTTGAAAAATTAGACCTCTTCATCGTTCAGGACCTTTTCCTAACGAAGACGGCTGAATACGCGGATGTTGTACTCCCTGCATCTCCTAGTCTTGAAAAAGAAGGAACGTTCACGAATACCGAGCGCCGCATCCAGCGTTTGTATCAGAGCTTCGAGCCGCTCGAAGGGACGAAGCCGGACTGGCAGATCATTCAACTGATCGCCAAAGAACTCGGCCGTGACTGGAACTACCAGCATCCATCTGAAATCATGCACGAAGCGGCAGGTCTAGCACCGTTGTTCGCAGGTGTTCATTACGATCGTCTCGAAGGGTACAAGTCCCTACAATGGCCGGTTGCTGAAGATGGATCCGATCAGCCGCTCTTATTCGCGGAAGGTTTTCCTTTTGAAGATAAGAAAGCGAAGCTGTATCCACTGACGTACGAGATGAAGTACGATACGAATGAAGAATACGACCTGCATGTCAATAACGGTCGCCTGCTTGAGCACTTCCACGAAGGGAACATGACGTATAAGTCGGAAGGTATCCGCCGTAAAACGCCGAACGCCTTTATCGAAGTGTCGAAAGAGCTTGCGAAAGAACGCGGCATTGAAGAAGGTGCAGAAGTGAAACTGATCTCAGAATCAGGGGAAGCGACAGGCGTCGTCACTGTCACCGACCGTGTACGCGGAAAGGAAATCTTCCTGCCGCTCAACGACAACGGCAAGTCAGCGATCAACTTCCTGACCGATAACCGGGTCGATAAAGATACGAATACACCGGCGTATAAAGAAATCGCGGTGAAGATGAAAGTGCTGAAGAAGAAAGGCAAGTCACCGATTCCGCACAACAACCACCGCCGCGGAAATCCTGTCCCGCAAAAAGGTGTCAAAGTACAGGAAAAATGGAAGCGTGAAGATTATATATTCCCAGGCAAGGGGGGACGATGATGGCCAAAGCCATTACGAAAATCAAAAGGTATGAAGTATCAAGGGAAGACCAGGTTGAACAGGACGTTCGGGAAGTGAAAGAGGCCGTTGCTGACAACAAAGATTCCATCCTCAAAGGCATCGAATTGTTGAAGGCGCTCGACAACGGAGGTACCCTGGACTCCGTGACCGCTTTTGTAAAAGCCAAGGATGAAGCCCTTGCGAACGTGGTGAAAGAAATCGATAAGGATCAATACGAACCATTGCTGCGCAATCTGCCTGAACTCGTCTTCCTGCTGGGCGAGATCAACGTGACCGGGATCCGTGACTTGAGTTCACGACTGAACCACGGCCTGGAAGCGATGGAAGGGGAAGGGACGACAGACAAGACATCGTTCTTCGACCTTGCCAAAGCGTTGAAAGATCCGGAAATTAACCGCAGCATCACGATGCTCCTCCATTTTTTGAAGGGGATGGGAAGGTAACAGACGTAGAGGGTGAAGCCATAATGGCTTCACCCTCTTTTTATTAACTAAGCTACTGATAAATTCAGTAAAGTCACCGATAAATGTGTCAAACCCACTGATAAAATCCCGAAAGTCGCCAATACAGACTTGAAAGTCACGGATAAAAGGTTAAAACCTACCGATAAGTATTCTCTTTTTTCAAGTGAGCTATATGGAGAAGGTGTTGGAGCGGGCAGACGTACAGGAAATCAAATCGTTACTGAAAGTGTTAATGAAAGAACAACAAAGAGAAAATTGAAGCTGTGAAAATAAGAAAATCTCAGAGCCCTAAGCTCTGAGGTTTTTTTAGTGTTTAAATGTCAAAGAAAAACCAGATGATGAGAATCGCTTGAATGATGATTTTCGCAACCGTCCCACTGAGAAAACCGAACAGAGAGCCGATGGCAGCTTTGAACGCCTCTTCCGTCGATCGTTTCTGGACCAGTTCCACTATGATGACAAGCACGAATGGAATGACGATGATGCCGAATGGCGGAATGATGAATGATCCAATGATGACACCTATTGCCGCCGAACGCTCACCCCATTTACTTCCGCCGTACTTTTTCACGAAGTAGCTATTGGCGATGATGTCAGAGACGATGAGCAGTATGGTTAAGACGACCGCTCCGACCCAGAAGAAGACCGAGAGTCCGCTGCCATTGATGAAGAACGCATAAGCAAGAAAGCCGATCCATAATACGAGCGGTGCCGGAATGATTGGAAAAATGACGCTCGCAAAACTAGCGATGAAACAGGCGATGATGATCACCCATATTAGAATATCCATAAGCATGTACCTCCTGAGTTTCTGATTCTTTCTTTAATACGATTGACGAGAATAAAAGTTTCTAAACTTTTGTGGATTCGGTCAACGTTTTTTCTATTTTAACTGATCATCCATATCCTCTCACGTAAAAACGGACCCTCATACAAGAGGGTCCGCCCATCTTTTTTATTTCAATCCTAATTCTTGACGGTCAGGGGGAGCCATGAACTCCGGTCCAACCGGATCACTGACGTGTTTCAGCAGAATTTCATCAATGTCACGTTTCGTTTCTTCATCAATCGTAAAGCTGTCGACACCGTTGATCGGATTGAGCTGATCCGGACGACGGCCTCCCATAAGGGCGATGCCGGACCCTAGCTGATCAAGTACCCATCGGATGGCGAGCTGAAGCACGCTCTTGCCAAAACGGTTTTCAGCGAGCTGTTCCAATTCGTTGACGGCATTCAAGTATTGTTTGAAGCGTGGCTGTTGGAATTTCGGATCATTGTTTCTCAAATCATCGCCTTCAAACTCACGTTTCGTAGACATTTTCCCAGATAATAGTCCACGGCATAAAGAACCGTAAGAGATGGTCGTAATGTTATGGTCCTGGACATAAGGCAGGGTTTTCGACTCGATTTCCCTTTCGAACAGATTGTAAGGGGGTTGCAGCGTGTGTAGCGGTGCTGCTTCACGGAAAGTATCCATCTGTTTTGGTGAAAAGTTGCTGACCCCGATCGCGCGAATTTTTCCTTGTTTGTACAGATAGGACAGAGCTTCCGCTGTTTCGTGGATCGGTGTGATCGGGTCGGGCCAGTGAACCTGATAAATATCGATGTAATCGGTTTTTAAGCGTTTCAGTGAATCTTCGACTTCTTTATGGATGCGCTCTTTGCTGTCATTACGGAAAACAGAGTCTTCGTTCCAGTCAATGCCAGCTTTCGTCGCAAGCAGAAGGTCTTCGCGTCGGCCATATTGTTCAACCGCTTTTCCGATGATTTCTTCTGAGCGTCCGAACCCATAAGCAGGTGCGGTATCGATCAAGTTGATGCCCTGGTCAAGCGCGGAGTGGATGGTTTTTACGGATTGTTCTTCATCCGTCCCTCCCCACATCCAGCCGCCAATCGCCCATGTGCCAAGGCCGATGCGGCTCGCTTCCATGGATGTATCACTAATTTTGATTTTTTCCATTATTACACCTCCAAAGTCAAGCACATTCGTTCCATACCCGTTTCGGAAATTCTTTAATCTATTTTCTCGAAAATGAGATATAATGGAGAAAAGTTCAGGAGGTAGGGGAATGGAGACAGCTAGACAAATCGATCCACAAAAAAAGAAGCGGTCACGGTGGAAAAAAGCGACCTGGCTTACGCTTGGAATCATCGTTTTATTGGTAGTCAGTGCTGTGATTTTTGTAAACGCTTACACGTTACGGAGCCTGCCTGAGACCGACGGCGAGGCATCGCTATCTGGACTGGAAGCTTCCGTGACCGTGACGAGGGATGAACAGGGGGTGCCTCACATCCAGGCTGAAAACGAACTGGATGTCTTCCGTGCCCAAGGCTATGTCCAGGCACAGGACCGGCTTTTTCAGATGGAGCTTGCGCGCAGGCAGGCATCAGGAAGGTTGAGTGAAGTGGTCGGGGAAGCGACGGTCGATCAGGACCGGTATTTCCGGACGCTGGGCTTAAGGCGGGCAGCCGAAAAATCACTGGCGGTTTATTCAGACGAAGCCACCGAACGGCTGGAGGCCTTTGCGGAGGGAGTCAATGCGTTCATGGAAAGCGAACCGCTGCCTCCGGAGTTTGCGATGATGAATATCGACCCTGAACCGTGGACACCGCTCGATTCATTAACCATCGGAAAATACATGGCGTTCGACCTTGGCGGCCACTGGGAGCGTCAGGCGTTCAACTATTACTTGCTGCAGAATTTCAGCGAGGAAGAAGCGTATGAACTTTTTCCAACCTATCCTGATGAGGCCCCGACGGTTCTTGCAGAAGCAGACGCCGTCGATATTGAAAAAAGCTTTGCCCATGTCATCATTCCGAACGAGTTCAATGGCAGCAACAACTGGGTCGTGAGCGGAGATCGGACGGCTTCAGGGTCTCCTATGCTTGCCGACGACCCGCACCTCGGAATGGCCACTCCGTCGATCTGGTATCAGATGCATTTGGAAGCGCCTGGTTACAACGTTTCCGGTGTGATTTTCGCAGGCATCCCTGGCATCATCCTCGGACATAACGACAACATTGCCTGGGGTGTGACGAACGTTGGCCCCGACGTGCAGCAGCTGTACTTAGAAAAACGGAATCCCGATAATCCGAATCAATTTTTATACGAAGACGAATGGGAAGAGGCGGATGTTTTCACAGAAACCATTGATGTGAAAGACGGGGATCCTGTGGAACTTGAGGTCGTGGAGACCCGCCACGGTCCTGTCATCAGCGATTATGCAGGAGAGTCCGGAAAAGATACGCTGCTCTCCTTACGATGGACCGCCCTGGATGCGACGACTGAACTGGAAGCGGTACTTGAAATGAACCGCGCGGATAATTGGAACTCGTTTGAAAAAGGATTGGAAAAATTCCTTGCACCGGCACAGAACTTTGTTTTTGCAAGTAAAGATGGAACGATTGCTTATAAGGCAAATGGTCAGGTGCCAATCTACAATGAGCCGGATGATGCGCTGCTCCCGATGCGGGGTTGGGAGTCTGAGGATGAGTGGCAGGGATTCGTTCCGTTTGATGAGCTGCCGCGAGTGGTCAACCCGGAGGAAGGATTCATTGCAACAGCGAACAACAAAATTACGACCGAGGACTACCATTACCATATCAGCCACAATTGGGCGCAGCCTTATCGTTATGCGCGGATCAGTGAGATGCTCGAAGGAGAGAATGAGCTGACTCCGGAGCAATTCCAAGCGATGCAGATGGATGTGAAAAACCTCCAGGCAGAAGAGTTCCTGCCTCTATTGCTTGATTATGTTGCCCCCGTCACTTCTATGGAAAAAGAAGCCATCGCGCTGATGGAAGAATGGAACAAGGAGGATGATCGAGCCCTGGCGCAGCCGTTGATCTTCCACCGCTGGATGGCGAACATTCAGGATGAACTTTACAATGTTGATCTGTCCGGAGACATACAACAATTTTTCGAAGGCTCCGGACAAACGACGGATGAATTGCTGCGGATGGGAGAGGAGTCCCGCTGGATGCAAAAAGCGGGAGGTATGGAATCGGTGATTACCGAGGCTTTTCAAGCGACGATGAATGAGGGGAAGGAGGAGTTTGGAGAAAATCCTTCTGAATGGGCGTGGGGAGATGCGCATGCAGTTGAATTCACCCATCCGCTTTCAAGCATCGGATTCCTGGAACGATTCCTGAATCCAGGCGATCCTCGTCCCGTTAGTGGCAGCCGAGTGACAGTAAGGGCCGCTGGTTTCAATAGCAAAGGTCTCGTCAATCACGGAGCATCATGGCGTTTTGTCATCGACATGGATGACACGACCGAAGCGTATCATGTCGTCGGACCTGGACAATCCGGTCATTTCAGAAGTGACTGGTACCATGATCAACTCGAGGATTGGGTGGAAGGGGAGTACCACCGCACGTCCACAGATGAAGTGGACGGCGAGGTTCTGACCCTCACGCCATAATGACTTAAGGCTCAGAGTTTAACTCTGGGTCTTTTTCGTTTTCCGCCATCTTCTTTAGTTCGTTGGCACGAAGTTCGATAAAGCCTTTCATGTACTTCTCCAGAAAAAGGCGGTCGGCCATAATACCGAGGGGACCGAGTGGTGATTGATAGGCGAACGTATCCACCATCACTGTGCCCCCTACTTTTTCGAAAAACTCATGAGTATGGGTAAAGGAATGGGAAGCCCCTTTGACCATGACATCGACAAAACGATGCGGGCGGTCCATTTCTGTGATCCGGGCTGTCAGTCGTTGCCGGATGCCGAAGTGTGTCGCTTCCCAAGTCACTTCATCTCCTTCTTCCATCCAACCTTCCGTCACTCCAGCCACCGCTTTTTCATTAGTTTTGCTGGTGGTTTGTGTGTGGACATCCACATTCCTCGCGAGATCGAAGCACACATGCGTAGGTGCTTCTATATATGTCCGATGAATAATCAAAGGCACCCTCACCACTCCTTTCCACTATCTTTTCTACCATTATAACGTCCCAATCTCCCAAATAAGCTCCCTTTTGTAGAAGACTTAGTTTCGAGGTGTTTGTAGAAGATTAGGGGCTACGGGAAAAGGTTCGCTTTCCATGGGGCGGGCGCTGAGCCTCCTCGAGCTTCGCTCTGTGGGGTCTCAGCTGTCCCGCACACCCCATAGGAGGCTCACCGCGCTCCCACGGAAAGCGAACTATTCCCCGAAGTCCCCATCCACTCAATAAACGTCTCGAAACTGATTCTTCCGCAATACTGCCATATTGGTGAAGAGCTTATAAGGGAAATGGAATATGAATGGAGAAATCGTGCCACCCTAGTGAAAAGGAGTGTGCGCTTATGACGGATGAGCAAATGAGAGATGTTTTTGAAAGTTATGGACATGGAGAGATGTACACCCGTTTTAAAACGCCATTATACGTAACAGGGCTGTTCGATGAAGTGGAGGAAGAGCAGTTGGAGAATTTCTTCAACAACATCGAATTATCACCCCAAGTATTTTTTGATGAATTTCGATTCTGGTTTCAATATTTTTCTGTGTCTCAAAGAAATTATTGAGACACAGCTATAAGAGCTATGCCGATAGAAGTCCTACTTCAAAGGGCTTCTTTTTTACGTACTCTTCCTTGACGAAAAAACGTTTTCCGTATACGATTAATTGAGAATGATTATTACTATCTACATATGAACGGATATAATGTTTGGAAATCGAAAAGGTGAGGTGCACAACAATGGTGAGAATGTCCATGCAGGACTTAGGCATTGCCTATGGTGAAGTGAAGATTGTCGAAGATTTGAACTTGCATATCCCTGAAGGAGAAATCACGACGATCATCGGACCGAACGGCTGCGGTAAATCGACGATTTTGAAAACGATGTCGCGCTTGCTTGAACCGAAGTCCGGAGTCGTCTATTTGGATGGAAAAGCGATTCATAAAGAATCGACGAAAGAAATCGCCAAGAAAATGGCGGTTCTTCCCCAAACCCCACAGGCACCGAGCGGCTTGACGGTCTATGAGCTTGTTTCTTATGGACGTTTTCCACATCAACGCGGATTCGGTAAATTGACGGATGAAGATCGTGACATCATCGGATGGGCACTTGAAGTAACGGGTGTTCAGCAATTTTCAGAACGTCAAATTGATGCCTTATCCGGCGGCCAGCGTCAAAAAGTGTGGATTGCAATGGCCTTAGCTCAGGGGACGGACCTCCTGCTGCTGGATGAACCGACCACCTACCTGGACCTTGCACACCAGCTTGAAGTCCTCACCCTTTTGGAAAAGTTGAACAAAGAAGAAGGCCGTACCATCGTCATGGTGTTACACGATTTGAACCATGCCGCCCGTTTCGCTGACCATTTGGTAGCCTTGAATGGCGGGAAGATCATTAAGGAAGGAACGGCACATGAAGTGATGACTTCTGCTGTCCTGAGACGTGTTTTTAACATTGATGCGGCGATTGTCACGGATCCCCGCACCCATCGACCGGCGTTGATCACGTATGATTTGATCGGGAAGGAAAACGAATCAACACAGCAAAAACCCGTCAGTATATATGGCTGAACGCAAAGCTTGGAGGATCCCCTCAAGGCTTTTTTTTAAGAACTATTGGAAGGTCTTGGACTCTCATACTCGTAGTTCTTTGAGAGGGAGCAGGGGTATGTTATGTTTTGGTAGAGAATGTTTTCCATAATTAGGATGTGCACGTGTACATAATGGAAGTTAAGGACGGGAGGAAAACGTATGGATACAAAAAACATGGCTCGAATATTTAATGTTTTTGCAAAGGAAGAGTGTGCAGGGTCCAGTGACCTTTATGAACGGCTGTCTTTACAAATCGCTGATGACGAGTATTTATTACAACTTTGTCTTTCAGTAAGAGAAGGACAGCCAGTTCCCAACCTTCTCTTCGCATCTGTTCACGATTTACTCTTGAGAGGCGCGGATCATGAGCTCGCCAATTTCTATCCAAGTGTAACGGATAAACCAGACAGGAGGGAAAATCCTTTTCCAATCTTTAAGGCGTTTTGTCGGGAGAATGAGGAGGCTATCCTTGAACGGCTAAAAACAAAACGAGTCCAAACGAACGAGGTTCGCCGATGTGCTTACCTTTACCCAGTATTTTGTTCCATTCATCAGCAAACAAAAAAGCCTCTATCGCTCATTGAAATCGGTACAAGTGCCGGACTGCAATTATTGTGGGATCAGTACAGCTATTCCTATGGAGACGATCAAATTTACGGAAACCTGGATTCGTACGTTCATCTCACGTCCAAGGTAAGAAGAGGATCACTTTCTCCTGATGTACTGAAACACACGCCTTCCGTAACGAAGCGGGTAGGGATCGATATACATGTCAGTGATTTAACAAAGGAAGAGGATGTTCATTGGCTGAAGGCACTTATATGGCCGGAGCATGAGGAGCGGAGAAAGAATTTTGAAACAGCCGTCCAACAACTGAGAACCTATCCGCCCGTTTTAAAAGAAGGGGATGGAGTCGCCATGCTTCCTGAAATCGCTGGTGAAATTCCAGAGGATACGACTCTATGTATCTTCCATACCCATGTAGCCAACCAGATGCCGGAAAGTGTAAAAGATGAGCTTCTTCGTCAAGTTGCCGGGATCGGACAGAGAAGAGAGGTCTACCATATCTACAACAACATGAGTGATAGAAAGCTTCATGTGGATTCTGTTGTCAGTGGCCGTTTGAAGACGGAGACGATCGGTGAAACGGATGGCCACGGACGGTGGTTTGATTGGGAAAGAGATTTCACTAAGCGATGATACATGAATAAAGACGTTTAATGGCTCCGGCCGCCGGGGAAAGGGGGAAGTTTAGTGGAAACACAATGGAATATAGAAGAAGTGAAACGATTGAAAAAGAAACAGTTGCTTCACTCCAATCTCGTATTGCTGGCGTTTTTCGCACTTTTTATTATTTATGCTCTGAATGAAGGTACGCTCAACGTTGTGATTGGCTTTTTCTGTGTCATATTATGGGGCATTGCTGCGAATACGTTGTACACGATAATAACAGGGAAAGTGCTAGGTTCAAAGACATATCGACGTGTCTTGGCTTTTGATATCGATAATATGGGGAAGGAACGTTGGAAACAAAGGAAATTTATAGAGTTCACCGTCCTTATTGTTTTATGCCTTGGCATCACAGTAGTCTTGTTTACTATTGATTTTGGTTCTGCAAGGTTGGACTTTCCATTGGATGTCTTTCCTATGCTTGGCGGGTGGATCGGTATGAATATAGGTCAAATCGCTAGAATAAAAAATTTAACTTAAACAAAGGGGCACTATATTGATGAGAGTGATGAAACGTATATGGTATAAACGTTCTCATCCAGATAAAGACAGCAGACAAGGGAGAATTGTCATCCCTGGACATAGGAAGGTTGGGAATTTCTAAGAGGAGGATCTGTATGCAAACGAACATCAGAAAAGAAAATCCACAAGATTACAGAAGAGTGGAAGAAATGGCGAGAGAAGCCTTTTGGAATTTATATTTCCCTGGATGTCATGAACATTTCATTATACACAAGATGAGAGAGCATGAAGATTTTATCAAGGACCTCTCATTTGTGATCGAAGTTGATGGTGAGGTTGTCGGTGCCATTTTCTATACACATTCAAAAATAGTCTCAAAAAATCAGAAAGAATATAGAACGATTAGTTTTGGGCCTGTTTTCATCTCTCCTGAATTTCATAGAAAAGGGCTTGGAAGAAAGTTAATCACTCATTCTATTCAAGCTGCGAAAGAAAAGGGATATCGTGCCATCCTTACCCTGGGGTTTCCCTATCATTATGAACCCTATGGATTTGTAGGTGGAAAACAATACAACATCTCCATGCCTGATGGAAAGTTTTATAAAGGCTTGTTGGTCCTGCCGCTCTACGAAGGGGCGCTTGAGGACATTTCCGGTTATGTCGTTTTTTCTGATGCACTGGAAGTTGATGATGAGGAAGTCACTGCATTTGATCAATCGTTTCCTCCAAAAGAAAAAAAGGTTCAAGAAAGCCAACGTGAGTTTGAAAAAGCCGCATCTATGCTTGATGAATAAGGAATCATATAATCCTTTTTAAATAAGAAGGCTCTGTTAAAGTTATTGGTTGATATTTTATTATCTAGAAACTGAGTCTTCAAAGAACTGGCAGGATTGTGTAAGAGCTGATTTCGAGACTTTTGTTGGAGTTTAGGGGCTCCGGGAAAAGGTTCGCTTTCCGTGGGCGAGTGATGAGCCTCCTCGAGCTAACGCTCTGCGGGGTCTCATCTACCACGCACTTCCCACAGGAGTCTCACCGTTTCCCTCCGCCCCCTTTACCAAAGGAGGTTCTCGAAATCCCTCTTGTAGTAACCTGCCTAGTTGTGTTGTGAAATCCTGCTTAATCTGCATCGGTATAAGATTCTTAACTACAAAAGCTCTTATTACTGGAAGGTAGATTCGAGAATGTCTTACGAAAAGCGAGCTATTCCCCGCTGCCCCCATCCACTCAACAAAAGTCTAGAAACTGAGTCTTCAGCAATCGGGAGCGTTAGTTGAATAAGCTCATATAAAAAAAGAAGAAATACAATAAAATTTGGCCGTTCCTCTACTTTTGCTAATAATATCAATACTTAACTTTACCAGAGCAAAAAAAGAAAAAGGATGAAGGGGGAGAACGATCGCGGTAAGATCAGGATGTTTCGTTCTCATTTTTATTTTTAATCATGAAGATCATGTAATGTCTGCAAAAATAAAGGATTTTCTTTTGTGACACCATTGTCCTTCTCCTTCCCTCAACAGTAACAATCCATAGGCTTTCATCATACGTTGTTGTGAACGTAGTGCTTTGTGTTTTTTGCGCACAAAGACTGGAACTATGGAGGGGAAAACAAGTTGAATGAATTTCAAAATCAAATTCAGAACTTAGATGTCGGTGAATTTCATGCTCAACAATTAGTGCCGAGTCAGCAGGCAGAAGCGTATACGAATGATGCGCGTTTGTGTGTCGGCCTTGGGTTCGGACTTGGAGGATGTTTCGGCTGTTTCAGTTGCTTCGGATGTGGCGGTTGTGGAGGCTGTGCCCGCTGTGGGGGATGCGGTGGTTGTGCCCGCTGTGCAGGGTGCGGAGGCTGTGCTCGTTGTGGAGGCTGCGCCCGTTGCGGCGGCTGCGGACGCTGCGGGGGCCGCTGATGCATCGACCTTTACAGACATAATGAACGAGAATGAGAACCCCTGTCGGATATTTCGACAGGGGTTCTTCAGTGTTGTCCACGCATAACTTACGTGTCGGAATACATAAAATCGGTTAGGAAGTCACCTTAGTGGGCAAGGAGGAACGTCATGACAAAGGTCCAACCTTTCATGTGTTTGAAAGTCAAAAAGGGCACGTTCTTTATGCCGGAGACGGATCGTGTTTACTTCAAGAACAATGCGGGTTCTTTCCGTATGGAAGGCCCGATGATCCAGCAGTGGATTGAAAAGCTCATCCCTATGCTGAACGGAAGTCATACGATGGAAATTCTGACGGACGGTCTACCGAATGCCTATCGCGAGCGGCTTTATGAAATTACCGACACGCTTTATCAAAATGGGTTTCTCTTAGATGTCAGTCAGGAACGGCCTCATCAATTGAAAGAGCAGGTGGTGGAAGCGTTCGCCTCTCAAATCGAATACTTAGAAAGTTTCGTTGATTCCCCTGCTTATCACTTCCAGCGGTTTCGTCAAAAAAAAGTGATGGCGATTGGCGAAGGGACGATGGTGACCGGGCTCGTATCCGCCATGCTCCAAGCTGGGTTGGCGAATGTTTCCGTCTGCCTCACGGATCCCAAGAAGACAAACGTGTACAGATTATCGGAATTAGAAACGGCAGCCAGAAAAGTGGATCCTGAGGCAGCGGTGAATATTTTTTTTTGAAAAGGAGCCTTTTTCCTGGGCAGATGAAATCGATTCTTATGATGCTGTTCTATACGTATCCCAAGAAGGAAAAGTGGATGAACTTGAGAGCATCATGAAGCGATGCCTGGAAAAGAAGAAAGACTTCCTACCGGCTGTCGTTCTAGGAGCTTATGGAATGGCAGGTCCTTATATAAATGAAACTTCAGAAAAAGATTGGCAGTCAGCCTGGCATAGCCTGCCCGAGCATATGAAGAGCGAATCCCCATCCTTCATAGCGTCGAGACCCGCTCAGTCGATGCTTTCAACGGTTATGGTATTTGAACTCTTTAAGAAGATGACTGGTGTCCAGGAGCCTCATCAGACCAAACACATCTATCTGATGAACATGGAAACCCTTGAGGGAAGATGGCATCCTTTTAAACCGCATCCGCTGGCTACACAGAACATTTCAACGGAAAAAATGAACATTGAAGAGGGAAGTTTGAATCACGTAAAAGACCAGAACGAATGGCTTTACTATTTTGGTGAGTTAACAGCAAGCCCTCTAGGGATCTTTTATCAATGGGAAGAAGGCGACCTGGAACAGCTCCCTCTTTCCCTATGCGGCGTTCAAGTGGTTCATGCCCGGTCACAGAAATTGACACCTGAGATCATTGCCGGAGGGAAAACCCATGAAGAGGCAAGGCGGGAAGCAGGTTTCATGGGGGTGGAGGCTTATGCGAAAACACTGGAAGGTGAAATATTACAAAGTCTCGTCCCTCATGCGGAGTCACCAAGGAGATTTCCTGATGACGCCTTTCACATTGGTGCCGGGGAAAGTTACACCGAATCTAGCCTCAGAGCATTGCAAAAAGCTGTTGAAAACGTATGGACCGAG
Organism: Halobacillus litoralis; assembly: GCF_020524085.2. Classification (NCBI taxonomy): domain Bacteria; kingdom Bacillati; phylum Bacillota; class Bacilli; order Caryophanales; family Bacillaceae; genus Halobacillus; species Halobacillus litoralis. Next base: position 3,312,398 of record NZ_CP129016.1, on the reverse strand, counting down.
GACCATCACAAAGCCAAGAAAGCAAGGAAATTCACTTTAAGAACGATCGAAGATGAGGATTGCCGTTATTATTGGCAGGTTCTCAAGACGATGGATAAGGAACCGGAGCTTGCGATTTCAGAAGATGGTTTCGGCTTCCCTATGGTGTGGGTGAAAACGCCCCATAGCAAATGGAGGGGGACGGTTGCGCTGCATCAAACACTGGCCGTCCGCCAGGCATTATTTCTCCTCCTCATGGAGAAGCAAATGGAGGGCCTTCCAACTGCTTATTCCTTCCGTTCCTGCTCCCAGCTATACTTTGAAAAAGAATCGATGGCATCTTTTGACCTCCCTTCTATGGAAGCGAAAGATAACAAAGAAGTCCTTCGTGGTGCAGTCACGCAGTTGGAAAAAGGACAGCACAAACCTTCCTTTGTCAAAATTTCCATGGATCCTTTCGAGGAGGACGGGGTGATCGATCTCTGCGGGGTATGGTTGGAAAGGGGGGACAGTGTATGAGCATTTTCATAACGGCCGTAGGGGAAGGCGTTCTGCTTGATTGTGTAGTGAAGGAACTGAAGACTCATTATGAAGTGACATGTATTCCAAGTTTTGAAAAAACGGTACCGGACACCACGGATTTACTTCTTGTACTAGAGGACGGTTGGAACCCGGCAATCTCAATTATGGGAGAAAAGATCGCCCGGGATCATGGAGTCGATTGGTTGAGAGGGTTTGTAGCATTCGGGGAAGGAGTCATCGGCCCTTTCGTCCGCCCCGGGGGTGAGGGATGTTCTCAGTGTGCGGATTTGAGAAGAGTCATGACAGCAGGCGATCGTGAGGATCTTTGGACCATTCAACAGAAACTTACGGAGGATACGCAGGCAAGAAAGGATGAATGGGTTTCTGTAAGCGGGATCCTGCAGATGACTTCCTTTATAAAAAATGAGGTTCAGCGTTGGATTGAAGGGAAATCCGTCTTGACAGATCAAGCCGTCCACCTGATCAACATGAGGACATTGGAAAGCTCACGTCATCGCTTTTTGCCAGATTCCCAGTGCAGGTATTGCAGGAAGATTGTCGAAGATTCTTCTCACCTTGCAGAGGTGCCCCTGCAGCCAAGTATGAAAATAAGTGAAGGCAGTTACCGCACAAGGTCAATGGAGGATTTGAGCACATTCCTGACCAAAGATTACCTCGAACCGCGTACAGGGATCCTCAATCATAAAATGATTGATTTTGAAACCCCGTTCGCGGATGTGATTGTGAATCTCCCGCTTATGAGCGGCAATGAAGGATCGGCCGGGAGAACGAATTCCTATGCTGCCAGTGAGAGGACTGCCATCCTGGAAGGGCTGGAACGGTTCTGCGGGATGGATCCGAAACGGAAAAGAACGCGTGTGTATAACAGTTACAGCAACCTCCGTTCAGCGCTTAATCCTCTGGATGTCGGCGTTCATTCAGATGAACAGTATGCAAAAAAAGATTTTCCTTTCACTCCTTATCATCCCGATAAAAAAATGAACTGGGTGTGGGGGTATTCATTATTACAGGAAAAGCCGATCTTAGTGCCGGAAAGGCTTGCCTATTACAGCATGGGTTGTGGAGGCGGGTATATTTTTGAAACCTCCAACGGATGCGCGATCGGTGGAAGCAGGGAAGAGGCGATTTTCCACGGCATGATGGAAGTGCTGGAACGTGATTCTTTTCTTTTGACCTGGTATGCAGAACTTCCGCTGCCACGTATAGACCCGTACTCTTCCGGTGACCAAGAATTGCTTTTGATGATCGAGCGTATGAAAGAGATCGCAGGCTATGATCTGTATTTGTATAATGCGACGATGGAACACGGCATCCCTTGTATCCTGACCGTCATCAAGAAAAGGAAAGCGGACTCCGGTGAGTTGAATCTGATCTGTGCCGCGGGCGCCCATCTGGATCCCGTAAAAGCTGTGAAAAGTGCGGTATTTGAAAGTGTCGGCATGATCGCACCGTTGAACAAAGAGTTCAAGAAGAACAAAGAGAGCTATACAAAGATGCTTCACGATTCTTTCCTCGTGAAAAAAATGGATGATCACGGGATGGTGTACGGACTCCTGGAAGCGGAAGAACGTCTCGGGTTTTTGTTGAATCAGAACGGTCCTCTCCAGACTTTTGAAGAAGCTTTTCACTATGAAGGAGCTCATTCAGACCTCACAGAGGATGTAAAAGACATTCTGGAAGTTTTTCAGAAATTGAACCTGGATGTCATCGTTGTAGACCAGACAGCGGGTGAATTGGAAAGGAACGGACTGCATTGCGTCAAAGTGTTGATCCCTGGGATGCTGCCGATGACTTTCGGACATCACCTCAGACGTCTGGAGGGGTTGAACAGAGTATTGGAAGTTCCTAAGAAGCTCGGTTATACCGACCACCTCCTTACCCCTGGTGAACTTAACCCTTATCCGCATCCATTCCCTTAATGGCAGAAGGAGGCGTGTGATGGATCTTGACCGGTTCCTACATCAATTGCAATTTCAATCGGAGCAGGTCATTCCTTCGGATTGGAAACCCGCTTGGGATGACGCTCCGCTTCCTTTTAAACTTTATCAGCATCTAAAGGAGTTTCCGCTCGACGGTGATCTTCCGTCTTCGTTAAACGAATCGTCCTTGGATACAACGACTGGACTCAAGAGGCTCAGTCATTTACTCTGGTATGCTTACGGACAGACAGGATACAGTGAAACCATAATGCCGCTGACAAACGGGGCCGGTGTCGAAACCATCCAAGCGTTCCGCCGCTTTGTCCCTTCAGGTGGTGGCTTGTATCCGAGTGAAGTGTATATCTATTTAAAAATGGAGGACGTTCCATACGGCATCTACCATTATGATGCTGCTCACCACCGTCTGCATTTGATTCGAGAGGGGAATGTCGATTCTTTTCTGACTGAAGCACTTGGCGGTCGCTGCGATGTATCTAAAGCGCAGGGAATTCTATTCGTGACGACGATGTTTTGGAAAAACTTTTTCAAATACAACCACTTCGCCTATCGTCTGCAAGGCCTTGATGCAGGAGCGCTCCTCGGTCAATGGCAGGAATTAAGTTCACGTGCCCGGTTTTCAATAAAGATCCATTTTCAATTCCTCGACCGTCCGATCAATCATCTGCTTGGATTGGATGAGGGGGAGGAGAGTACCTACGCAGTTGTCCCGTTTGCAGAAAGCGATAATTCTTTTATAAAAAATAAAACAGGAAACCTGTCTTCTTCACAATGGAGCAGAGACATTCCAGAAATCAAAACCAGCCACTATCAACGTTCCATAAACGTCCTTGATTTCCCATACATTAAAAGAATCAATCAACAGGCCATGTTTAATTCGCCTGCTCAATTCGGGCTTGTTAAACCCAAAGAGCCGGATTGGATTATGAATCCGACCCACTCTTTGCCGGAAATTGAGCCATTGGTCTACAACCTGGCTGACGCGTGCCGTAAGAGGCATTCACCAGAACTGAATTTTGTGAACCGGAGCATTCCTTTAAAACAGCTCGCTTTGCTTTTGAAAGAGACAATCAAACCATCCCATACGGACCTCTATGCCGAAGACGGCCGATCCTCTTTGGCGATCTATGGTTGTTTTCATGGGGTGGAAGGATTCCCTGACGGCGCTTACCGCTATGATGCAAACAGTCATTCATTGACCGAAATCGCCCAAGGGGACTTCCGTCTCCCGTTGCAGCAGGCGATGAAGGTCGATAACGTCAATCTCCATCAAGTGCCGATCTGTCTTCATATCGCCGGCGAACGGGCCCACTATAAAAAAGAACTCGGGTACAGGGGATACCGGATTCAGCAGATGGAAGCAGGCATGCTCCTTCAAAGGCTGTTGTTGACAGCCAGTGCACTTGGTATGAACGGTCATCCACTGCTTGGGTATGACGGGGATGCTTGTGATCGAATTTATCAGTTGGAGAAATCCAAAGAAACAACACTCATTCAAATCCCTATGGGCTTTTACCAACCGAAGAGCTCACTAGTTGGAAATCTGCACACCTAATCTATCGTCCTGGCCACGTGTAGCGGAAGCGGAAATCTCCTGAGAGAATAACAGGAGATTTCCGTTTTTTAGCCTTGTCATGGAGCGTGAGTAGACCGTATGTTGTAGGAGGAACGAGCAGTATAGTTGTGAACCATAGGGGAGGAAGCTAGAATAATAGAGAAGAAGGGAGATGTTCATATGAACGAAGAACAGCTGTTTAAACAGATCAACCTGGTAAGGCAAGCCACATTAAAACAATTGGAAAGTGTCACAGAGGCACAGGCCGATGATCAACCGGAAGGATTCAAAAACACGATCCGCTGGAACATAGGACACATACACGTGGTGCAAAACGCCTTGCTGGCTAAGTTCGGAGGCAAACCTGTCGAAACGTCCCCCCGATACATAGAATTGTTCGCACCTGGAACTAAACCAGCGGACTGGAAGGGCGACATCCCGTCTCTTGATGAGCTGAAACAAGTACTTAAGGAGCAGCCGGAGACACTGAAGGAAGTACTCAGCGGCCAGCTGGATGATGAAGCGGCACAAACTTTTCTATCCCTGCCCACGGTTGGTGAAATCCTTAACTTCACGATCTATCATGAGGGTGTACATACCGGTACAGTGAAAGCACTGAAAGAAAAGACAGCAGAGTAAATAAACGAAGGAAGCTGACTAGGTGGACTGGTCAGCTTTCTTCGTTCTCCGGGTCCTTTTTCTGACGATGCATGAAGGATTGGCACTGGAGCAGGTGGATCGATAGGCAGGGCACGAAAAAAACGTCTCCATGCACCTAGAGGATGGAGAGCCTCAATCATTAGCTGCGGATCAGATTCTGCGGGTCGAGCACAAACTTTTTCGCTACCCCGCTGTCAAATTCTTCATAACCACGTGGAGCGTCTTCTAAACCAACCACTGACAATCAAATATCTGAAAAAAGTGAATTCCCGAACATTTTTTAAACTTATTGACCCTTCTCCATTGGATTGTTATGATTCTCCCTATAATTCAAAACAGCAGCACCTTGTATAAGTTCAGGAATACGGCCTGAACGTTTCTACCAGCTACCGGAAATAGCTCGTCTACAAGGGATGGAACGTCTATGTTCCTTTCCCTATGTATAAGCGCCGGTAGATTGCCGGTGCTTTTTTTCGTGTACAGGAGGGGACATCATGAGAAACTTTTTTCAATTCAAAGAACGTGAAACGAACTTTCAAAAAGAAACGCTCGCTGGAGTTACGACGTTTCTTTCCATGGCTTATATATTAGTCGTCAACCCGATCATTTTAAGTCAGGCGGGGATGGGTAAAGGGGCACTGTTCACAGCTACCGCGTTATCCGCCATTGTCGGGTCGCTGTTGATCGGGCTTCTTGCTAACTTCCCAGTAGGGATTGCACCGAGTATGGGGCTGAACTCTTTCTTTACATTCTCTGTAGTCATCGGGATGGGCATTGAGTGGCAGGTCGCTTTGACCGGTGTCTTCATCGCCGGGATCATCTTTATGATTCTGAGTCTGCTTAAGATCCGGGAGAAAATCATCAATGTCATTCCGAAAGATTTAAAGCATGCGATTGCAGGAGGCATCGGCTTTTTCATTGCGTTCATCGGGTTGAAAAATGCCGGAATCGTGGTTGGGAGTGAAGAGACGTTTGTATCGATCGGTCAATTGACCTCACCAACAACAGCCCTTGCCGCATTCGGTTTTATCGCTACGCTGATGATGCTTGTGCGTGGCATTCGCGGAGGGATTTTTTACGGGATTGTCATTACCAGTATCATCGGCATGATCGTTGGTTTGGTGGATGTGCCTAAATCTGTTGTGGGGGAAATTCCAAGCCTCGAGCCAACCTTCGGCGTGGTGTTTCAGCATTTAGGGGATATCTTCAGACCGGAAGTCTTAGCGGTTATTTTCACTTTCTTGTTTGTCGCATTTTTTGATACGGCAGGCGCGCTTATTGCCGTAGCCAGTCAAGCGGGAATTATGAAAGACAACAAAATTCCAAACGCAGGCCGTGCTCTATTGGCTGACTCCACGTCCGGAGTGGCAGGAGCCATCTTCGGTACATCGACGACGGCTTCCTTCGTTGAATCTTCCGCAGGTGTTGCAGTCGGCGGCCGTACAGGGTTTACGAGCGTTGTGATTTCGATCTGTTTCTTTATTGCGCTGTTCTTTTCACCTGTTCTTGGTGTCATCACACCAGAAGTGACGGCACCCGCGCTCATAATCGTCGGTGCTCTCATGGCGACAGAAGTGAAAGAAATCGACTGGAGCCGATTTGAAATCGTAGTGCCGGCGTTCGTCACGATCATCATGATGCCGCTGACGTTCAGTGTCGCGACAGGAATTGCACTTGGTTTTATTCTTTATCCGTTTGCTATGATTGCGAAGAGAGACTGGAAGCAGGTACACCCGATCATGTACACCCTTGGTGGACTATTTATTATGTATTTTATATTTTTGTGAATCCTCTTAGCATTCATCCTAAATAAAAAAAGATCTGCCTCTGGCTTTCATAAAGCCCGGGACAGATCTTTTTCCTTTTTGTCAGCATGTTTCCCTTCTTTAAAAAGGGCTCACTTGTTTAGTTCTTATCCCTTTTTGATCCAGAACTTCAAGACATCGTTTTCCTCTGTATCTTTCAAGAGTTCGTGCCCCCCGGATTTCACCCATGCGGCGATATCACTTTTCGCTCCTTTATCGGTCGCCTGGACTTCCAGAACCTCACCGGTCTCAAGTTTCTCTATCGCTTTTTTCGTTTTAACGATCGGCATCGGGCACGCCAATCCTTTTGCATCCAACACTTCATTTGCTTCCATTGGTCATCCTCCTTTTTATTGCTGTTCCTTGGCTGTGACAGACGACGTTTGTTTTAAACGGCAGCCTTTATCTTTCGAAGTGCTCACTCCAAGCCTGCATGCCGCCGTCTAGAGAGTACACATCTTCATAACCTTCTTCATCAAGCATTTCTGCGATCATTTGCGATGAATTCCCTTTCGCACAAACGACGACGATCTCTTGGTTTTTCGCTAATTTCCCGTCAAGGGTTTGGAGGTCGTCGAGCAGATGGAAGTAAGGTTCGTTGATGACCTCCACCTGACTGTTTTCAATCTTACCTTCATTAAATTCATCGCTATTGCGCACATCCAAAATAAGAGTTTTCTCCTCGTTGTTCTGCATCTTTTCAGCTAAGTCGCTGGTTGATAAATGTTTAAGGGTAACCATTCAAGCTCCTTTGTTTAGAAAGTTAAGGAAATGTCTGCATCTTTTGCATACTCAATGAAAGAAGCAGCGCCGCCGACTTCAATGCCTTCTACAAAATCCTCTTTCTCTAAACTCATGACATCCATCGTCATTTGGCAGGCGATCAGTTTGACATCCATCTCTTGTGCGATGCCGACCAACTCTTCAATGGAAGGGACATTCGCTTTTTCAAAACCTTCTTGGAAATGTTCTTTTCCTTCGGGTAAAGGCAGGTTTTTGTGCCCTTCGTTATGAATTAAGTTTAACCCCTCGAAAGTGAAGAAGATGCCTACCTCTGCATCAGAGGCTGCTGCCGCTGAGGCGATATTGAAAACTTTATAAGCATCAAATAAACTTCCATTTGCCGCAATGATGGCCACTTTTGTATTCGCCACTGGAACTCCTCCTTGAAAATGATTGACTTCCCTTCATAGTTTTATCTTAAATGATCTTCTTATGATGATTTCCCGGTCATAAGGGAATGGTGCGTATTGAAGACAAGTGGATTCTATTTTCCGTCCCGCTATCATCGTTTCCCTTTAGGAGTGGATATCCTTTTTACAGAAGTACCAATCCACACACTCATAATTCGGATCATCGATACGTGCTTTTGCATCCTCCGTCGTTTTTGGGGGAGAAGCAACGATTTGATCTCCTTTTTTCCAATCGGCAGGAGTGGATACGCCATGTTCATCCGTCGTTTTCAGGGCTTCAACAAGACGGAGGATTTCACCCATGTTCCTTCCGGTAGTGAGTGGATAATAGATCACGGATCGGACGGTCCCTTTATCATCTATGACGAAGACGGCTCTTGAGGTTTCTGTTCCATTGCTTTCCGGCATGATCATTCCGAACTTTGTAGCGACTCGTTTATCTAAATCAGCAATGACCGGAAATTCAATGGTCGTATTGAAGTTTTCTTCAATGTTTCGAATCCAGGCAATGTGTGACGTGACACTATCGACACTTAGTCCGATCAATTCTGTGTCCCGTTCACGCAATTGATCATAGATCCCTTGAAAAGCCACAAATTCAGTCGTACACACAGGTGTGAAATCGGAAGGGTGGGAGAAAAGAATGAACCATTTTCCCTCGTAGTCGTTCAATGAAATTTCCCCGTGTGTGGTTTGCGCCGTGAAATCGGGTGCTTTTTCACCGATTCTAGGTAAGCTGTACGTTTGTTCCTCTACCTGGTTTTCTTGTTCCATACGATCACTCCTCTAAAATGGTTGGTCGAAATTTCGAATCAAAAAGACAGGTGACATTCAGGGTTTTTAAACAATGAAGCTTTTTATCTTCAAATAAAAAATCCAATCTCAAGCTGTGGTTTGTTTTTACGTACACAGTTGTTTCATAACCGGTTTCTTTCATACCTAAACGGGTATGTCGTGGATGGATATGTAAAACTCTGTCAAAGCAAGGTTTTGTGGGATATATTTTAGAACTTTATGACCATTGAGTAATCCAAGCTTTCTTCTATCGTTCTTTGGCATTTTCATATGCTTCATAGAAGGGGGGAAGGAGTTGCTTTTTTATAGTAAGATAGAAGGTAACGACTACATTGGATTGAACATTAAGGAGGAAGAGTCATGACAAAGGAAACGGGGACAAGGAATAAAGGGGAGCTTTTAGTAGAAGAGAAGCAGGAATTACTTCAAGGATTGAAAGCTCGCTTTGAAAAGAACAGGCACCGGCATGAGGATCTGGATTGGACTGAAGTTCAGGCCAAATTGGATGAACACCCGGAAAAACTTTGGTCACTGAATGAAATGGAAAGAACCGGTGGCGAACCGGATGTCGTGGGATACAGCAAAGAGAAGGACGCCTACATCTTTTATGATTGTTCAAAGGAAAGTCCAAAAGGTCGGAGAAGTGTGTGTTATGACCGGGCCGCCTTGGAATCCAGAAAGAAATATAAACCTGAAACCAGCGCGATGGACCTGGCCGCATCGATGGGGATCGAAATGTTGACGGAAGAACAGTATCGTTCTCTGCAGGAGCTCGGGGAATTTGATTTGAAGACATCCAGCTGGGTTCATACGCCTGAAAAGATTAGAGAACTTGGCGGAGCGCTTTTTTGCGACCGTCGCTTTGATCACGTCTTTTTGTATCATAACGGAGCAGAGTCCTATTATAAGGCCAGAGGGTTCCGTGGTTCGCTGCACGTCTGATGCCCATCACAAAAAAGCCTGTACCTCCTGTGATTTCAGGATGAACAGGCCTTTTTTTGGTGGTGTGAAATCATTGGAACATCTCTTCCGGGAGCTGTTTGCTTGCATCGGGAACTTCATTTGGTTCCGTATTGATCACATCAGAAGAATACACTTTTACAATCATCTGCCCGCCATACACCTTCGACCGGATCAACAGGGGCTGATTGTACGGATTTTTAAATGTGAAATCAGGACCGTACCAACTCACTGTCGCATCACGGCCTTCCGGAACATAGGGCACACGCTTGCTGTGTGAATAGCGTTCCAGGATCTTTACACCCGCTTTGTCTACAGAATTAAACAAGGTGGAAGATAACTGACATATGCCCCCGCCGATACCTTCCGACACTTCCCCTTTGACGATGACCGGGGCCTTCTTATATCCCTTTTCCACTGTTCTTTTTCCAACCACTTTATTAAAAGAAAAAACCTCACCGGGAAAGACGACATGACTGTCCAGGGCTTCAGCGGCCAATCGGATATTGTGGGAGCGTTCTTCATTGTTTTTATTGAAATAGGTCACATATTGGCCGATCTGTTTCGTGCGGATTGTTGCAAGCAGCTCACTATCAACTCTAGGGTGAGCCGGAATCGTCGGCACGTCGATCGTAGATGATCCGGTGCTGTGCAGGTAATGGTAAAATTCTTCGATGAATGTTTGATGATCGACTTTAGCTCCCGGCTTACCAGGGATGATTTCTTCCGTTTTTCCGATCTTTGCAGAAACGGGCTCCCGGTTGATCTCCTCCTCCAATTGTTTTATCAGGTCCGCTGTTTTCTTTTTATCAACAAAAGGTTTTCCGAACACCTCATCCGCGAAGTCTTCCCGGTTCACAGTCATTATTTTTTCCCCGTCATGAGAAATGGATAAATGCTGTTCCTGAATGAACGGTGCAGTAATGAGTAAACATAGTGAAAGTATGGCAATTTTCATCCCTGACTCCTCCTGAAGTTAGTATGAGTAGGTGGTGTAGGAATCATGTGCATGACTTTCTGTAAGTGTTGGAGTGGGTAAGACCATCATGGTGTAAAAAATGTTTCTTTGACATCTTCCTGACTTATTTCTTCTATACGATAAACGTGTACCATCAAAAATGACACCCAGAGGAGGGCATGAAATTGAAAAACGTTTTATCTAAAAAAGCTTTAACAGGTGCGATTGCTTTGGCTATTGCTATACCTGGGATCTCTTATGCCTCAAGTACTTCGGACGCAGAAGTGGAGGCAAACGTGAACGAGGAAGTGGTGGAAAGCGGCGAAACCGAAATCCGCAGTCTTTTGCAGTCCTTTAAAGATGGGGAACTGACGGAAGATGAGGTGGTTGAGAAACTGAGGGAGCAGAAACGGTTCTTTTTCCACAAAGGCAACCATCACTTTGAAGAGATCGATGAAGAGACAAAGCAAAAACTTGAAGCGATCAAAGAACAGGTGGAAGCTGGTGAGCTGACGAAAGAAGAGGCGAGGGAGCAAATCGAAGAACTAGGGATTAAACACCCTCATCCGAAAGGGTTCAAGCCGATGCTGGACAACCTGACAGAGGAACAAAGAACGGCTTTAGAAGACATCCATGAAAAAGTGAAGAGCGGGGAACTGACGAAAGAAGAAGCGAGAGCAGAAATGGAAGCGCTCGGTTTGGACTTCTTCCCTAGGGACCGCCCTCAGGAATCTACAGAAGAAGAGACAGCGGAGGAAACGGATTCTTCCGTGTAACTTTGTGCATAAGAAGGAAGGCTTTTTCTTTGAGAAGAAGTCTTCTTTTTCTTTTATGTCGGCAAACCTTTATAATGAAAGCCAAAGGAGTTCATGACGATGAGTAAAGTATTAATTGTGGAAGATGAACCGACCATCTCACGTGTTCTTACCGCCTATTTAACGAAAAACGGACTTCATGTCGAACAGGTTTTCACAGGCAGGGATGCCCTCGAAATGTTTTTCCGGAGTCGGCCGGATCTTGTGCTTCTGGATGTGATGCTTCCTGATGTGGATGGATGGTCCATTTTATCTGACATACGGAAAAAGAGCTCGTGTCCGGTCATTATGCTGACGGCTCTCGGTGAAATCGATCATCGTTTGAAAGGATTTGAGGGCGGTGCGGATGATTACATATCAAAGCCCTTTATCGGAGAGGAAGTCGTCGCCCGTGTCAAAGCCGTGCTGCGCCGTCCGATACCGACGGTAGAGGATCACACGCTGCAGTATGGATCGCTGCGTATCGATCCAGTGGGGCACACCATTCTGTATGAGGGGGAGGAAGTGGAATTGTCTCCGAAGGACCGTTCTCTTTTCTTGTTCCTCGTCCAACATCCGAACCAGACGTTTTCCAGGGACCAGCTGCTCGATCACGTCTGGGGCTTTGATTACGATGGCAGTGACCGGGCGGTCGATTTATCGATTAAAAGGATTCGAAAAGCGCTCCGCCTTTCCAAAGACGATCCTTATGCGATCAAAACTCTACGTGGATTGGGGTATCAGTGGCGTGTTCAAACAAAAGAAACGTAAAAACATCTTCTATTATTGGTCACGAAGATATTTGACTACGCTCCTCGTGGGTCTCGTGATTATAGCTGTACTTTCTGTCGTGTGGATTCGTCAGACGACGGTAGACAACCGTCTGAACTTGATGCATATCGTCGCCCAGGAGATTGCGGACCGCGTCGTGAGCACGAACGGCAGGATCTTAGCCGGCCCTCTTTTTGAAGAGATTCTTAGGAAGAGGTCAGAGGAACTGCAGGTGAACGAGCCGCCAACAGGAATCGTTGTGTCAGCAGAAGGTGAAATCCTTATTACCAACAACCGGGAACGAACCTTTAAAAACCGAGGCGACTATCTGGAAGAATCCCTTTATAAAACCAATGAGTCCACCATAACTTTGGAAGGAAACGAAAAAGCCTACGTGGTGAGTGAACCGATCAAAAGTGATTCCGAAACATTGGGCTATATTGTCCTCGTGAACGAAAAATCTGTCCTCTCAAGCATCAACCATGAATATCGTTTGCTCGCAGCCATGCTCGGAGGGGTAGGTCTTCTGGGCTGGGCGGTGATTTACTATATGACGAAGAAAGTATCCAAACCACTAAAGGAGACGGCAACGGCAGCCAAACAAGTGAGCGAAGGGAATTATGACATCAATCTTACAGATATTCCTAAAGAAAGGGAGCTCGCTGAATTGATGGGCTCGTTTTCGGAAATGGCGGATAAATTGAAGAGGCTTGAGGACATGCGAAATGAACTGCTCGCTGGTGTGACTCATGATTTGAAAACACCTGTCACCTCGATGAGCGGGTTGATCCAGGCGGTGAAGGATGAGATTGTGGATGGAGAGGAAGCGAAAGAGTACTTGGATCTCTCTTTAAAGGAAATGGAACGCCTGCAAACGATGATCCAGGACCTGTTAAGCTTCAATACGTACGTATCCGGATCGTTCCCCATTCAGAAAAAACATCAGGACCTTCACCTCATCCTCCGGGATTTTGAAAAACAATGGCGTTCGGATCCATCGCATACTCCTTTAAGAATGGAATGTCCGGCAGAAGCTATGAAAATGAAAGTCGATGATCACCGAGTAAAACAAATTCTTTTAAATGTCGTCCAGAATGCCGACCACGCCGTCAAGGACAACGATGGCAGCATCACTTTGGCGGTCCATCATTCCAACGATTATGTCGACATCGACGTGTCGGATACCGGTGATGGAATCCCGAGTGAAGAACAGGGGCTCATTTTTGAACGTTTCTATAGAGGGGAAGCGAAGAAACTGAAGGAAAGGGGACTGGGACTTGGTCTCCCTCTCAGCCGGATGCTTGCCCGTGCCCTCGGCGGAGACCTACTTCTACGTCATTCTTCCGGGAGCGGGACGACGTTTACATTGCGATTGCCGAAAGAGTGAATGCTGGTCATTAACCAAATGAAAAAAGCGATTCAAGGAGGTGCGATCCATGAGTATTCGAACGTGTGACAGAGGTCATAAGTACGAGAAGAAAAGTGACTGCCCGACCTGTCCGATCTGTGAGCAAGAGCGAAAGCCTGAGACCGGGTTTCTTTCGACACTCGCCTCGCCGGCAAGAAGAGCATTGGAGAATCACGGAGTGGACTCTCTGGAGGTATTATCTACTTACAGGGAAGAGGAAATTTTGAAACTTCATGGACTTGGAAAAAGTTCGATTCCGAAACTCCGCGCAGCTTTAAGTGAGAAAGGGTTATCGTTTAAGGATTAAACCCAGGGTACTTTTTTCTGAAGAAGAGGAAAGAAATTTTGATTTGCGAAGTGAAACGATTTTCAGCTGGCATCGTATAGACAGATAAGAGCCGGTCATAAAGTTTGGTTGCAACAATCGTTAGGAGGGATGATCATGAGTGAAGAGCTTTTGAAGAAAGTCAGACGCATCCTTCTTTACCTCGCGTTTCTGATGGCCGCATTCTTCTTATCCTATGGTCTTGCTTATCCACTCGGGTATGCGCCGCTCGGTTATGAAGTGGTGGAAAAGCAGGAGGATGCGGTCGTGGTACAGTCTTTGAATGCTTGGGGTTTCAATGAAGAGAGGGTCACTTATCAACCGCCTGAAGGGGATGAATGGAGAGCGAAAGCACTGGTCGATCGTATCGAAGGTCAAGCTATGGAGTACCACCTCTTTTTCACTTCCATCATGGTAGCCATCTTCTGGGTGGGGTTGGATGTCCTCAAAGGGATACCATTGAAAAAAGTGCTTGTCCTCAGTTGTTTTTACGTATTTGTCTCTGGACTATCCCTTATCCGTCATTTGGGGGATGTTAAAGAAATTTTGGAGGGTTCCTTCTATTAGTCATCGTCAGCCGTTAGTCGTGTGGTTTCTTTTCGATTTTTTTAGGCTTTTATGATATTTACATATTTACCTATTCTCATTGAGTGTATGCCTTAGAATGAAACCTTTAAAGATCTCGTACGTAAAGAAGTCAACGAGACTTTCAGGGAGGGAGACCTTATGGGTATTGGTTCGTGGTTCATTTTGTTCTTTGTCGTCTTCATAGCTGTCGGTGGCTTTAAGAAGGTGAAAAAATAAGCAAAGGAACATTTGGCGTTCTTTTCTATTGCCGGTTCGGTTTTTTACTTGATGAATAAAGGGCTTTCTCTTTAAAGAGGCTTTTCTGAAAAACGGAAGCCTCTTTATTTATTTCTTGATCCTTTTTCAACTATTGGTAGATTTACCCTTAGGGAAGGTGGGGGAAAAGTGGCAAATGTTGAGCTGGCTAATTGAAATGCTTCTATAAATGAGCCTGTTTTTGTAACGCTCCACCATGATGGTGGAGCGTTTCGTCTGCTATTCTTGATATTCCTTCAGTGCTTCCTGAACGGCTTCTACATAAGCATGAAACGCGCCGGTCTCATTAGAAGGATCTTTCCTTGACGAGTAACTGATGTCGCCGTTCTTATAAAAGGCTTTCCTCTGCCCGCGTGTGATCTCAAGCTGCACGCCTTTCCCTGTCTTCGTTTTGTTGACGTAGTTGTCAGGGTCGTCGCCGTCCAGGTGTTCAGGAGCAACTTCAACGTTGAATCCCTTCTCCTCTAAATGCCGCTCCACGATCTTCATCAACTCTTTATCCCGGCCGCCAATCAGCGTTGTTCGCTCATCCCCGCCTGCCCCGTGAATGGAAAGGTGATGATCGGCCTTTGCCACCATTTCAAGCGCTTTGGGCTCATTGAAGTTTGTCGAGGTGATATGTAAATTTCTGAAATTATCGGAGGCTAACCTTCCTTTGAATGCGTAATAAGGATAGGAATCTCCTGCAATCGCCTCGGCTAAGGACGAGGTCGTTTCTTCTATTCCGCCACCATGAATCGCGCTGACCAGCCATTTTTGATTACCTTTCGTACTCGTGGCTATGACCCAGTCTTCACCTTCTTCATAGACTTCTGTCAGCTCTTCAAACGAACAGAACCGATCCCCGGAACAGTCATCTTCTGTTTGTTGCGATTTTTCCTCTTTTCCTTCATTTAAAAACCATAGCAACGCTGCAAGCACAGCGGCGATGGTCAATGTAAGTTTTATTTTCATAAGGGCACCTCTTTCTTCTATTTGTACTCTATCAATGATTGATTGTAATGAATACGGAAATGCTTCGAAAAATTTTTAGAATGAAAAAAAAGCTGCCACTAGGAGGCAGCTTTTTTTTTCATCTTATCGGTAAGTGATGTCCTCATTGAAATTAATTCCTTGCATTGTTGATAAAATCGGCTAAATCAATTCCACCGGCTGTGAGGAGTAAAAGAGCAAATCCGATGAAAATGAGTCGAGTAACTTTGTGGCTTGTTTTTTCATTTCTGAAATCTTTAATTCCTTGTAAAGGGAAGAATAAAACGCATAGTCCGAACAGAATGGGGAACATAAACATGGCAAACACCTCCTGGTTGTCTATACTCCTTACCTAATGTACGAATACTTACCGTTTCAGTTTCATTTCCTGCCGTTTTTTTGGATGAAGCTTATCGAACAGGGAACCAATATAAGGGAAATGAAGTCCCATTTTCAATGGAAGGTGAGAGACCTACATATGCAAACATTACCAAAGACGAAAACCGCCATTTCCTTCCTTGGTGTGATCCTGATCTTCACGGCCGCGTTTTTGATACAGAAGGAAGGGGAGGCAAGAATCGATGAGACGCTGCAGGAAAAGGTGGAACGGGTGTTAACGGACGAGCGGTTGGAAGGTGCTGTTGCAGGCATCAGCATCCGTCATGCCGACACGGGAGCCATCCTTTTCGAAAAAAATGCAAACCTTCGATTGGTCCCTGCCTCCAATACGAAGCTCTTCACTGGCGCTGCAGCCCCGGAAACACTTGGGCCTGGGCATACGTTTACAACGGAACTATGGACAGATGGGGAGTTGAAGCGGGGGATATTGAATGGAAACCTTTATTTGAAGGGAAAAGGGGATCCTACGTTAAGAGCAGAAGACTTGGATGCTATGGCGCAGGCTTTGAAGGAAGCGGGTGTCCGTAAAATTACCGGCCGGCTGGTAGCTGATGACTCGTGGTATGATGATGTGCGATTATCGGACGGGGTTCAATGGACGGATGAGACAGAGTACTATGGAGCCCAGGTTTCCGCCCTTACATTGTCGCCGGATAAGGATTTTGATGCGGGCACGGTCATCGTGAAGACCGTGCCTGCTCATGTAAAAGGGTCTCCAGCTCACATCGAGATTTTTCCGGACAATGATTATGTGCGGATCATCAATCAAACCGTGACGTCTTCGGCTAAAAAAGGGACGGAGCTTGAGGTCGAACGAAGGCATGGAACAAATGACATTCTTGTGAAGGGGGAAATCGCTTTGGACGATCCTTTCTCCCATTCCTGGGTCGCTGTTTCAGAACCTTCTGGACTTGTTAGGGAACTTTTTCAGAGGTCTCTTCAAAAATACAACATTATTATGAAAGGTGAACATGCACGTTCAGGGGTCACGCCTGAAGAGGCGACACTCTTAGTTACAAGGAATTCGATGGCGCTTGAAGAGTTGTTTCTTCCTTTTATGAAGCTTAGCAACAACGGCCATGCGGAAGTGCTCGTCAAGGAGATGGGGAGAGTTGTTCATGGGGAAGGAAGCTGGGAGAGAGGTCTCTCAGTGGTAGAAGATGAACTGGCCAAGATGGGGGTCGATGTGGAGACGATGCAAATGAAAGATGGATCTGGATTGTCGCGTTCCAACTTGATTCCTGCTCATGAAATCTCTGAGCTGCTATTTCAAGTACAGGATAAGGAGTGGTTTCCGGTGTTGTTTCAATCATTGCCTGTCGCAGGAAACTCGGAACGGTTTGTGGGAGGGACATTACGGTCACGGATGATTGATACGCACGCGGAGGGAAAGGTGCAGGCAAAAACAGGGACTCTCTCAGAAGTCTCTTCCCTTTCCGGCTATGTCACTACAGCTGACGGTGAACCGTTGATTTTTGCTTTTGTTTTCAACCATGTTCTGTCTGATGAGGTCAAGGATATTGAGGATCAACTGGCAATCCTATTATCTGAGCATACGTTCCGGAAAAATTAGCAGCTATCCTGGCGGGTTTATGGGTAACGGTCAGTCATTAAGGGTAAGACTAACGATAGGTTTTGATTTTAGGGAGGGTTTTTTTCATGCACGGATTTCATGAAGTTTTCATTCAAATTCTATTGTTACTCGCCGTTTCAGTCTCGGTTATCGCTATCGCCAAACTCTTGAAGGAACCAGACTCCATAGCCCTGGTTCTGGTGGGGCTTGTCCTGGGACTGACTCAGCTCCCTTTCATTGAGGAAGCGGAGAGTTATATTACACAATCGGAAGTGTTCCAGGCGACCGTTATCTCACTTTTTCTTCCGATTCTGCTTGGGGATGCGACGTTAAAGCTTCCTTTTCATCATCTTTTTTCACAAAAGAAGACGGTCATGGGACTAGCCTTTTTGGGAACGTTCATATCCTCGCTCACCATCGGGGCAGCGGCTTATTTCTTCTTGGACCTGCCGCTTGCTGTCGCGTTTACATTTGCTGCGCTGATGAGTGCGACCGATCCGATCAGCGTGCTTTCCATTTTCAAGTCTCTCGGCGTAAAACAAAAAATGTCCACGATCATGGAGGGGGAGTCGCTGTTTAATGACGGGATTGCCGTCGTGCTTTTTAAAATCGCCAGCATCTACTTGCTGACCTATATTGAAATGGGCTGGGCTGGACTTGGCAGCGGGGTGTTCATGTTTTTAAAATTTGCGGTCGGTGGCGCACTGATCGGACTGATCTTGGGCTATTTGTTCTCCCAAGTGATTCGTGTCTATGATGATTATCCGCTGGAGGTTGCCTTCAGTGCCCTGCTGTTTTTCGGAAGTTACTTCATCGCTGAACACTTCCATACTTCCGGGGTCATTGCGGTTGTTGTCGGTGGGTTCGTCTTTGGGGATTACGGAGCAAAGATCGGCATGTCGGACGAAACGAAGACGAATCTCAATACGTTTTGGGATAGTGTCACCTTGCTTGCTAACGCATTGATCTTCCTGATGGTCGGACTTGAAATACGGAACATCGATCTTGCGGGTAATTGGGGGTATATTGTCGGGGCGATCGTTATTGTACTCGTCGGACGTACCATCGCGGTTTACATCGGAACAGGCTGGGTGAAAGAATTGTCATCCAAAGAAAGAATCCTTATCAACTGGGGAGGATTACGCGGAAGCCTCTCTATCGCTCTCGCCTTAAGCCTGCCCATGGATTTTGACGGCAGAGAACAAGTGCTGTTGCTCACCTTTTCCGTCGTCCTCTTCTCATTAATCGTCCAAGGACTCACCCTAAAGCCAGTCATAAAGAAACTCGGGCTGGCTTAAATTCCATATTATGGTGTACCAGGTCATACAGATAATGGAAAAAAGCCTCCTTCATCAAAGGAGGCTTTTTCACATGTTTTCTTTGATCTCCGTTATGGCTTCTGACAAATCTTCGTGCATGACATAGTCGAAAAGATGATCCTTGTCTGTCGGTTCGTTGTTGATGAGAATGGTTGTCGTGTTTTCTTGTTCATAGGCAAGATACGGCAGAAGGTTGAAAGGAGTCACGAAAAGCGACGTCCCCATCACGAGAAGGAGATCGGCTTTTTCAATGATCGATTCGGCTTCATCATGAGCGGTGATCAAGTCACCGAACAGCAGGACATCCGGTTTCAAAACAGAGCCACAGTCCTCACAAACCGGTACAGCTACTCTCATCACCTCATCCAAAGAATAGGACCTGCCGCAGTCTGGACAGCTGGAGCGGTTCAATGTACCGTGATATTCAAGAACACGGGAACTGCCGGCAAGCGAATGAAGCCCGTCGACATTCTGTGTGATCACCGACACGTCCCGATCATCTGCTTCCAACTCCTTAATGAACTGATGGACAAGATTCGGCCGATAGTTTTTCAAAAGTTTCATACGGAAAATCGCCTTATACTTTTTCCAAAAATCCTCCGGATCATGGAAAAAGTAGTCGGTGGACATGTAATACTCGCGATCATGATCTTCTGTCCATAATCCCTCGCTTGAGCGGAAATCAGGGATCCCGCTCGCCGTCGACACACCGGCACCAGTCAATATGGCAATCTGTTCAGCACTTTTAATATGGAGAGCAATCGTTTCATGCATAGAAGCAAACTCCTCTTACTGCTTGTTAAAGCCTTTCTTTTTCACGATACTGGTAACGTCCATCCGCATCGGTTTAGTGAAGCGGCGAAGCATTTGATCCGTCCAGGAATCGTTCCTAGTATTCGTTTGACGTGACTGATAATAGGCGGCGATTTTCTCGTCAAACACTCCAAGTTCATCTTTGTGATGGCGATTGTATTCATTTTCAAAGTAAACCGCTTCTTTCGGAAGGCGTGGCTTTTGATCAGGCTGGTGATCGGGTTCGCCGAGGACCATGCCGAAGAGTGGAAGCACATGTTTCGGTAGTCCGAGTATTTCATCCACCTTATCAAGCTGGTTGCGAATGCTTCCGATATAGCAGATGCCGAGCCCCATCGATTCGGCAGCAATCGCCGCGTTCTGGGCAGCAAGGGCAGCGTCAATGGCGGAAACGAGAAAATGTTCACTGTTTTCTAGGTTGGCGAGCATCTCCTCATACTGCTCTGAAGAGGCGTGAAGGGTATGACGGTAAAGATCAGCGCAGAAGATCATCAAATGGCCGTTATCTTTCACATAGCCTTGACCGGTGATTTCGGCAAGTTGTGCTTTCTTCTTTTCATCCGTCACCCCAATGATTGTATAAGCCATCATGTAACTGGATGTAGATGCTTGCTGGGCCGCAGACAAAATGGTGCTCAGCTGCTCGTCAGTGATGGGGGTGTTTTTGAACTTCCTTATTGACCGGTGATTCAAAAGCGTTTCAATGGTTTTATTCATGAAGGTGTCCTCCTATTTATAGATCCATTGCGTCCGTACCGGATCATGGGTATCGGCACCTGCCACTGGATCGTCATTGGTAATTTTTAATCGTTCTTCATCCATAAAAGTAACAGAATGGATGGCGTATTGATACTGATTCGGCTTTGGTAGGAGGTGATCTTCCCCTGGTTCGAGATCCACCGGTTCGAGCGTGCCAAGGTCCATGACAACGAGCTGATGCGTCACTTCTTCTTCATACGTACGTTCAAAAAGGAAGGCTACATACTGCTGGTCAGGAGAAACGTGATTGGAAACCAGTTTACTCAAATCGCTGATTAAAAACGAGTGCTTCTGTTCGAAATCAATCATCAAATGCGAGCAACGCTGCTCATGACAGGCAAACTCCACCAAGTACTGATCCTCGTTTATTTTAGAAAAAGGAAGATTTCCTAACTGCTCTTCCGGTCGGTCAAAATTATGTACATACTGCGATAGAATGGGATAGTCTTTCGTTGTAAATGGATAGGAAGCTCCATCGAGGGTGAGCTGCATTTTATCTCCTTTGTCTTCGGCCCTTTCTTCTTCGACAAGGGGATCGTCCCCCTCAAGCGGATTTATACTCAACGTCTCTTGTGCATCTGCATTCGAGTTGCATCCGATCAAAAAAAGAAGGAACAAGCCGATCCACCACACGTTTTTCTTCATCATAAACAATTCCCTCACTTAAAAAAGCTCTTTTCTAAAGGATACCACAACAGGCAAAAATTCATGAGGGTGAAACTTTTACAAAGTTTATCTATTTTTTAAAAGGAATAAGGATTAAAAAACAAGAAATATATCCTTATAGAAAAAAGAGTGAGGTGGGGGTAATGGGGGAAGTTTACAGTTTTAAAGCATTTCAGTCAAAAAAAGAAAAAGAGAGTAAGAAACAGGACCCGAGAACAACCGTAGCCATTTATCGAAGTGTTATTTATTATGTGCATTTGTACAGCGATGAAACCGATCAACATCCGCTGGAGTACTTAACGACCAATATCGAGCTTGCCGACATTTTTAAAAATGACCGTGACAAATTTTTGGAAGCGTTCGCTGCCCTTATTAAACATTGGGAGCTCCCTCAGAACAGCCATCAAGAACTGCCAGAAAATCGAGAGTTGACTCGATTTTCGACGCTTGGAGATCTTTGTATGTATATAGAAAAAAAGGTGAAAGACCTATAAGACGATGATTTCTCATGTCTCATAGCCTTTCACCTTTTTCATGTTGACGATTCCTACATAAAATTGTGTCAACCCAATTCCGAACAAAAGCGGCCCGACACTTGTCACAAGCATCGTACTAATCAGCGTCTGTACCATCCCAATAGCGATCAACATCATGTATTTTTCTGCTCTAAACGTTAAGTATGAACCGAACAATGTCCCGATACTGATGATCAAAAGGGCCGGCATCAACCAAGGATACAATTGAGTAAGCTCCATGGTATTCACCTCCTAAAATATATTCTGAAAATTCTTATTATTGAAGATTCTATCACGTTTTGAAACACTGTTTCAACCGTGAAAACCGTCTAGTTTTGGCGGTTTTCCGTTGTGACGTAAAAATAAAGTTTCCCCGCTTGAAACAGTTTCAAACCTCTGATCCTTTATTCCTAAAATTCTGTCAATAAAGGTTTTTATTCTTGAAGGCTCAGTTTCGAGACTTTTGTTGAGTGGATGGGGGCTACCGGAAACCGTTCGCTTTCCATGGGGTGGGCGCTGAGCCTCCTCAGGCTACGCCTTCCGGGGTCTCAGCTGTCCCGCACATCCCATAGGAGTGGAAAAGTGAATATGGTAGGACTTTTGTATATAGTAAAGATAAGGAACGATGACTGGAGGGATTGTAGTGAATGGGAAAATCGTTGTGGAACACCTATCAAAAACGTTCAAAAAAGGAAACGTACAAGCGGTAAAAGATGTCTCTTTTGAAGTAAAGGAAGGGGAATTCTTCGCTTTCTTAGGACCGAATGGAGCTGGAAAATCGACCACTGTTCAAATTTTGACGACACTCATCAACGCGACGTCTGGAAAGGCGGAAGTTGCAGGCCATGATGTCATTCGGGAACCGGAAAGTGTCAGACGTTATATAGGTGTAGCTTTGCAGGAAACAGGCGTGGATCCTGATTTGACAGGAAGAGAAATGATCGAGCTTCAAGCGAATATTTTCGGATTCCGTAAAGAAGAAGGGAAAAAGAGGGTGCAGGAGCTGTTGGAGATCGTGCAGCTGACGGAAGCGGCGGAACGTAGGATCGGCAATTATTCGGGTGGGATGCGCAGGCGTCTCGATCTCGCTCTAACGCTCGTCAATGAACCGAAGATTCTTTTTCTCGATGAACCGACGACAGGACTTGATCCTTCGAACCGGATGGCGATCTGGGAGGAACTGCGTCGGCTGAACGAAGAAGTGGGGACTACGATTTTTCTTACCACTCAGTACTTAGAGGAAGCCGATTCGCTTGCCCATCGCATCAGCATCATCAATGATGGGGAAATTGTTGCGACAGGCACGCCGAAAGAGTTGAAAGCTCAAATTGGGAATGATCTGATCACACTTACATTGAAAGATGAAAATCAGCAATCTGAAGCAGTAGGGTACTTACGAGGACAAATGGCGGATGTTGACGTGATCAGTCGCCAGAATAAGGTTCTCATTTACGTGGAAGAAGGGACGAAACAATTGCTTGAAGTTGTCCGTTTGTTTGATCAGCAAGGCTATGAAATTGAGGATATCCAACTTTCATCTCCAACCTTGGATGATATTTTCTTGAAAATTACGAGTGAGAAAAAGGAAGGGGTGAGAGCAGATGGGGAATAACCTTTGGAAAGATACGTGGCTGATGACTGTAAGAAACATCAAAACGACGTTACGCAATCCATTTTCTTTTATCCCAAACTTGATTATCTCGGCATTCTTCCTCCTTGTTTATGAAGGCGGTTTGAGCGGGATCTCCCAGCTCCCGACGTTTGAAGGTGCGAACTACTTGGCCTTCATTCTGCCTGTATCAATTGTGTCTGCCGCTATTGGTGGAGCCGGAGGTGCCGGACAGAGCATTGTCAAAGACATAGAGAATGGTTTTTTCTCCCGTTTGTTGTTGACCCCTGCTTCAAGACTGGCGATCGTCCTCGGACCGATCATTGCCGGAATGCTCCAGCTCGTTGTCCAAACGCTGCTCATCATTGGCATCGCCTTTTTACTGGGACTTGAAGTGGTGACAGGCTTTGGCGGCATTCTGTTTGTGCTGCTTATTGCGGTCGGATGGGGGCTTGCGTTTGCCGGTTATTCCGCGGGGGTTGCGCTTCGGACAGGGAACGCGCAAGCAGCTCAGGCTGGAACGTTCATCTTCTTCCCGCTTATTTTTCTAAGCACGACTTTTGTCCCGTATGAACTGATTGAAGCACAATGGCTGAAAATCGCGGCCACTATTAACCCGACGACATACATTTTCGAAAGTATGCGGACGGCACTTATCGATGGCTGGGTGTTTTGGGATTTGATGCAGGGCGTATTCGCGATCGTCATTGTGTGCACCATCACCATTACTTTTGCGGCCATTTCTGCAAAAAAAGCGGTTTCCCGCGGATAAAACTGATCACTGGTAATAAATTCTGATATAATAGAACTAATTAAAAAGTTAGGAGTGATGTTTTATGGCAAACGTAACGATTCTATTTAACTCAAATCAATCAAATCACGGAGGACATCACTCGTAACGTCCTCCAAATTCTCAGGAGGAATCGAATGAAACGGAATGATTTTACAGAATTTTTCAAAGCACAAATGAACGAAGGGGACCACATCGGAAGAGTCACCCGTCTGACCCATGGATTGTACACTGTCGTGGATGATGAGCAGGAGCGGAACGGAGAAGTATCTGGGAGGTTTCATCATACCGTCGAGGTAGACAAAGATTATCCAGCTGTCGGAGATTGGGTCGTATTTGAACCTTATGATGCAGGAACGCGCGCCAAAATCCACCGCGTCCTGGACCGGAAAACAGTCTTGTCGCGGAAAAAAGCGGGAGGAAGTCATCAAGAGCAAATCATAGCAGCGAACGTCGATACCGTTTTTATCGTCACCGCTTTGACCCAGGAGTTTAATCCAAGAAGAATCGAACGGTATGTTCAACAGGTATATGAGAGCGGAGCGAGTCCAGTGGTTGTTTTAACAAAAAGGGACTTGTGTGACACGGCTGCTCATCATATCGCTGAAGTCGAAAGTGTTGCGCCGGGTGTTCCTGTCTATGCTGTCGATAGTTTGACCGGGGCTGGAATGGAAGAGCTAATTACTGAATTATGTGCGGGCGGAACCATTTCCCTTGTAGGTTCTTCTGGTGTTGGAAAATCGACGCTGATCAACCATTTGCTCGGCATGGAAAAACAAGCGACACAAGGCGTGCGTGAAGAGGATCAGCGTGGGCGCCATACGACGACTCACAGGGAGTTGTTTGAACTGCCGAACGGTACTTATATCATTGATACACCTGGGATGCGCGAATTGCAGCTATGGGGTGGAGATGAAGATGGTGTCGACCAGACGTTCTCTGATATCGACCTCTTGAGCGCGTCTTGTAAATTCAGAGACTGCAAGCATGAACAAGAGCCGGGATGTGCAGTAAAACAAGCGATTGAAGAAGGCGAGCTTGAAGCTGCACGCCTGAAAAGCTACAACAAGTTGAAACGGGAGCTGAAGCGGCTCGAGCTGAAAGATCGGTACGGGACGCACCGGACAAACCGGATGCTGCACGGACCGAACGCGATCAAGTAGAAAAAAGAGGTGCCGGGTCCGGTGCCTCTTTTTTGTAACTGCACCGTTGGATTATTAATGAAAAGGAAGATTTTATGCCAGATTGGTCTTATCATGTGTTGTTCAAACCTTGGCTGTCAAAAATCTCACCTGTGACTTACAGGGAATTTTTACATAAAAATATGAACCGGATTGCCTCTTTACCAGGAGGCAGCCATGTCATTCGATTTCTTGGCAGAGAAGAAATCGCTGAGCGACTTGCTACTTCTGTGGGAGGCGAATCTATACGTGGACCTGTTGGGTTATCGGGGAAAATTGATCCTCGATTAACAGGCACGAAAGCGTTCACCAACTTAGGGTTCAGCATGATTGAAGTTGGCCCTGTGACGCTGGAATCAGAGAGTGGATGTTTCCCTGAACGAGAAGACGGGCGTATTCGGTTTCCAGATCAAGGAGAATCCATCGGTCTGGAAGAAACGGTGCGGCGTCTGGAAAAGGCGGAATCAGATGTTCCTTTTCTCTTTCATTTGCAAGGGTCACAGGATGAATTAATGGAAATAGCAAAAGCATTAAAACCATTCCGTGGGATTTTTAGTATCTCGTACAAGGAGTGGGAGTCCAAGATCGTTGACGAACTGTCAGAATGGAAACCTGTTTTTTTAAGAATGCCTAGTAAAGGCGTTTCAGACGTCGATCGTTTTGAAGGAGCTGCCGGCATTATTTTAGAAGACTCTGGCAGTGACGGGGAGGTAGAAGATTATAAAGAGGTATTAGAAAAGCTTCATGGCTATGAAGTGATTACAGTCGGAGGGGTGGAGGACCCCGAAGATGCGCTCGCCCTCCTATCCGCTGGAGCAAGCATGGTGTTTCTTGCTGCTGAATACGTCGATGCAGGTCCTGGATTACCGAAGCGGATTCATGAAGCTCTCCTGGACGAAACACCCATGGTTTACGAAAAGAAGACCGGTTGGATGTGGTATTTCCTGTTCGGTCTGGCGATTTTCCTAGGTGGCATCCTTGCCTTGGTCTTCAGCTTGACCTCGGTCATCCTCCCTTATGATGAAGCGTTTCTCGGAATATCGAGACAAGAATTGCTTTTGTTCAATGAACGGATTCTCTGGTTTATGGCCCATGACCGAATGACTCTCGCCGGTACAATGATATCCGGTGGTCTCCTTTACATGTGGCTGGCAAGGTTTTCTGTTTCCAAAGGAGAAAAATGGGCGAAACAGGCGATAGATTTCGCAGCAATTGCAGGCTTTTTAGGCATTCTCTTTTTCATCGGTTATGGCTATTTTGATTGGCTGCATTTGTTATTCTGGTTGATTCTCCTGCCGCTGTATGTGACAGGATGGATGAAATCACGAGGGCTGTCTGAAAAGCCAGCTTCCAAGAATCGAAGAAATGATCGCACGTGGCTTCTCGGTGTCTACGGACAGTTTTGCTTCGTCGTCCTCGGATTCTCTTTTGTACTTGGAGGGATCATCATTTCATGCATTGGCGTGACTGGGGTATTTATTCCGACCGATATCGCATATCTGTGTATGCCTCCTGAACTGATTCAGAACTTCAATGAACGATTGATCCCCGTCATTGCCCACGACCGTGCCGGATTCGGGAGTGCTCTTTTCAGTGTGGGAGCGCTCGTCCTGATGAGCGCTTTATGGGGCTATCACCAGGAGAAACGCTGGTTTTGGTGGATGTTCCTGATCGGAGGTATTCCTGCCTTTTGCGCAGGGATTTTTGTACATATCATGATCGGGTATACGACATTCATCCACTTGCTGCCTGCCTACATCGCCCTGTTTTTTTACGTGGCAGGGTTGGTTCTGTCCTATCGTTATTTAATGAATAAATAAAAAGGAGTCTGTTATGAAAAGGTTGATCACTATTCTAATCGGGCTTACTTTTTTAGTTGGTTGTACTCCTTCCTTTTCAGGTTATGTCATGGACAAAAGAGAAGGGGCAATTCTAGTCGTTGATCCCTCTCCACAAGATTTTAGTCACACAAAAGAAGATGATCGGTATTATGAAGCTTATTGGGCAGAAGGGGACGCGGCAGAAAATGTAGAGATCGGATCAAAAGTAGATGTATGGCTGGGGAAGTATGTACAGGAATCATACCCAGGCCAGGTAGCATTGAAAAGAGCAAAGGCTGTTCCTACGTCTAAACCAGAAGGGGCGCAGCTGACAGAGTATGAAGCGCTCAGAAAAGCTTTGAACAAGAAAGAAGATGAAACCTATGAACTTTGGGCTGTTTCTTCTATAGAATATGAGAAAGATGAGGATCAATGGAAAATAAGATTAATCAGTACGTTTAATGGAAAAGAGAAGGAAAAGCAAATCGAATTGAAGGACGGAGAATCATAATAATGTATGCATCTATAACAAGATAAAAGCAGCGCTCCCAACGGAGCGCTGCTTTTTCTATTTCTTACTTGTTCATATATTTGTCGATTTCCCACTTGCTTACTTGCAAGGAGTACTGAGTCCACTCATCTTCTTTGTCTTCGATATACGCATTGGCTGTGTGATCGCCAAGAGCTTTAAGAAGAACTTCGTCTTTCTTAAGAGCAGAAAGAGCTTCTTTCAAGTTTGTAGGAAGTGTTGGTACACTGTCGTCCTCAACTTCGTACAGGTTACGGCTTTCTGCTTCACCTGCATCATATCCATTACGGATACCTTCAAGACCTGCTTGGATCAATACCGCAAGTGTCAGGTAAGGGTTCGCTGTCGGGTCCGGGTTACGGACTTCGAAACGAGTTCCTTGTCCACGAGTAGTTGGTACACGAACCATACAGCTACGGTTGGAGTGAGACCAAGCGATGCTTACAGGTGCTTCATAACCTGGAACGAGACGCTTATAAGAGTTCACGTTCGGGTTCGTGATCGCTGCAATTGCGCGAGCGTGGTGAAGGATACCTGCGATGAACTGTTTCATCGTTTTGGAAACGCCGTCTTTCGCATCTTCATCGTAGAAAGCACTGTCGCCATCTCTGAATAGAGAAAGGTGCGCGTGCATTCCAGATCCGTTTTCACCAGCGATTGGTTTAGGCATGAAAGTCGCATGATAATCGTGGTTTGTAGCGATATCTTTTACAACGTTTTTGAACGTTTGGATGTTATCAGCTGTTTTCAGCATGTTATCGAAACGGAAGTTGATTTCGTGTTGACCCATCGCAACTTCGTGGTGGGAAGCTTCCATTTCAAAACCGAATTTCTTAAGTGTACGAACGATGTCACGACGTACTTTGTCCCCTTTATCTTTAGGAGAAGCATCGAAATATCCACCGCGGTCATTCATTTCGCGGATCGGGTAACCATCTTTGTCCAATTTGAATAGGAAGAATTCTGGTTCTGGACCGACGTTTACTGTGTAGCCCATATCTTCTGCTTCTTTCATTGCACGTTTTAGGATGTAACGAGGGTCTCCTTCGAATGGAGTGCCATCCGGCTTGTAGATATCACAAATGAAGCGCGCGCTCCGATCTTCATCGACCAAAGAAGGAAGTAGTAGGAATGTATCTAAGTCTGGAACAAGATACATGTCACTTTCTTGGATATCAGAGAAACCAGAAATGGAAGAACTGTCGAACATTGCTTCATTGTCTAAGACCATTTCTAGCTCTTCAGCTGGTAGTTCTACATTTTTCGTATCCCCATACATATCTGTGAATTCTAATAGTAGAAATTCAACGTTGTTTTCTTTTACTTCCTGAATAATTTGCTCTTTTGTGTAAGTCATACATTACCCTCTCTTTAACAATTTTATTATGAGATTTGTATCCGGAATAGTGCTGGATATGTACCTCACTTTTTCTTATGTAAGGAATTCTAACACATAGTGTAGACAAATCTCAAATGTCTTTTATTTAAATTCCCTTATTTTTTTCACCTAAACCTATGATTTAGTAAAAAATTTCGTCGTCTTACATAAGGTAGATTATAAGTGGAATGGAGGGATGGTATGAATCGTAAAAAGCTTGTTATCATGCAGTCTATGGCCATTTTTGGTTACTTGATTTTCATCTCTTTTGTAACAGTGAAAGTACAGGGATCCGCCCTGGTGACAGAAAATTTTTATTTTTATATTATTTTCTCACAATTCGTGTGTGTCCCCGTAGGAATTCTACTCGCTTTGCCTGGGTTTCTTCATCAATGGGAAGAGGAAGGGCAGTGGAAATGGAAGAAAAGGTACGGACTGTTCTTTCTTTTTCCTACCTTATATATCATGCTGGTTCCTTATGTTATCCCTGTCGGTTCCCTCTTTCCAAATCTACTGATTACCAACCCTTCCGTTAGTTCGGTGATTCAGGTATTGTTCGGATACTTTTTGATCAATGGGTTTGAAAAAGAATAGTTTCTTTTCCATATTAAGGGGAATGGTAGGAGAAGATGGACTATGGCTGCAATCTATTTTATAATCGATACGGACAAGATATCCTACATACCCTTGATAAAGAAAGGAAGATTTTTGTGAGCAAAACATTGATTTTCGGGCACAAGAACCCGGATACGGATACGATTACATCAGCACTCGTGTATGCTGAGCTGAAAAAAGCCCTTGGCGAAGAGGTCGAAGCGGTTCGTCTTGGAGAAGTAAATGGAGAAACTCAATTTGCATTGGATCAGTTCAATGTCGATGCGCCGCGTCTTGTTGAGCGTGTTTCCGATGAAGTGGAGCAGGTCATCCTTGTTGACCACAACGAGCGCCAGCAGAGTGCTGACGATATCGATGAGGTGCAGGTCCTTGAGGTGATCGACCACCATCGTATTGCAAACTTTGAAACAAAAGGACCTCTTTATTACCGTGCCGAGCCTGTCGGATGTACGGCAACGATTTTGAACAAGTTGTATAAGGAAAAAGGACAGCAAGTGTCGAAGCCAATGGCAGGGCTGATGCTGTCTGCGATCATTTCCGATTCCCTACTGTTCAAATCACCGACATGCACTGACGAAGATCGTAAAGCGGCCGAAGAACTTGCAGCGATCGCTGGTGTAGATACTGAGGAATACGGTCTGAACATGTTGAAAGCAGGCGCGGATATCAGTGACAAGACAGCAGAAGAATTAATCACGCTGGATGCAAAAGAGTTTGACATGGGAGATAAGAAAGTAGAGATCGCTCAAGTGAATACGGTTGATACAGATGATGTGCTTTCCCGTAAGAGTGAACTTGAAGAAGCGATCGAAAAAAACGTTTCTGAAAAAGGGTTGGACTTGTTCTTACTAGTTGTTACCGACATTTTGGAAAGCGACTCCACTGTCGTTGCGGTCGGTAATGAAACAGAAGCAGTGGCGAAAGCTTTCGAAACGGAGCTTGATGGCAATCAGGCTGTCCTGAAAGGCGTTGTCTCTCGTAAGAAACAGATCGTACCTCCATTGAACACCTATTTCGGATAAGAAGAAAAGCGAACGCCTCGTTGTGAGGCGTTCGCTTTTTAGTTTCGAGATGTTTGTGTGAGTTCTGGGGATCCAGGAAAAGGTTCGCTTTCCATGGGGCGGGCGGTGAGCCTCCTCAGGCTACGCCTTCCGGGGTCTCACCTGTCCCTGGGTCTGTACTCGTTACCAACATTCGTTTGAGTAGGGTCAGCGGGAATATTTATACTTTTCATGATGGAGAGAAAACGGCAATTGAATAATCCCCCACGGCAGTCCCACTCATGATCCGGGGATTTTTTTTTATGGAGACCGAGGGAAGAGCTGAAGGTGCAGAGGGATAAGAAAACGCCTGGCTGTTTAGGCCAAGCGTTCTTCTACGCACGTTTCATCCACTCTTCCCTTAGGACGCCCATACGGATTGAATCATAAAACTGCCCCTCATAAATGCGGCACTTCCTCAAACGGCCTTCCACTTTCATGCCGAGCTTTTCACCGACACGCATCATCCGCTCATTTTTGGACCATGTCGTGAGACCCACGCGCGCAAGGGGAAGCGTGCGGAAAAGGTAGTCCACCCAAAGCTCCAGCGCTTCGGATCCATACCCTCCGTTCCAATAGTCGGGATCATAAATGCCGATGCCGACTTCAAGCCATAGGGATGGTTTGTGCTCCCAATAATAGGTGACCGTACCAATGGTCTTTCCGTCCACTTCGATGATGAGTCGTGAGTCGGGTTCGTTCGGTCCCAGCCTGTGGATGCGGGCTTTTTCGTGGCTGCGATAGCTTTCAAGCGTATGAGGCTCGAGCGGATAATAGGGGGCATCCCATTTCTTCCACTCCGGTTGATCGCCATTGTAGATCAACTGGTATAAGACAGGGATGTCTTTCTCTGTAATCGCCCGTAAGGTTACCCGTTGTCCTTTCAATTGTTCATCGTTTTTCAATCGTTGCAGCATCCGCATGCCTCCGTTCCGTCTTTTCTTCCATCGTACCATAAGTGAGATTGGTTGTTTGAATAATTTCGTTTACGGTTATAAAAGAATAAGACGTACATAGGTAGGTGAAACGAATGATTGAGGTTTTGGCTTATAGTAAAGAATCAGGATTGCATGATGACCTTTCCATCGAAGAACTGTCCAGTGGGAATTGGGACTGGTATTGGGTCGACTTCAATCAACCGTCTGAAGGGGAAGTGACGCTCTTAGAGAAGACGTTCGAGTTCCACCCATTAGCGGTGGAAGACTGCTTGCATGGACTGCAGCGTCCAAAGCTCGATTATTATGACGATCACAGTTTCATCGTTGTTCATTCCGTGAACCCACAAACACTTGAGCGGGAGGAGATCGATGTCTTTCTCGGTGAATGTTCACTCGTCACTTTTCACAAACAAAAGAATGAACCTCTGGAACAAGCGAAAAAGATTGTCAAACATACGAAACAGCATCAGGATGTCGACGAGTATTATGTCTTTCATCAGATTCTGGATAAGGTTGTCGACCATTATTTTCCGATCATTTATAAAATTGAGGACCATATTAATGAAATTGAAGACAATACGAAAGACTTGTCGATGGAGAGGCTGCTTGAGGAATTGTTCGACCGACGTGGGGAACTGCTGACGTTAAGGCAGACGATTCACCCCATGAGAGATCTTCTCTACCGTATTTTGAACACGAGGCACTTGGATGGGGTGTTTGATCGACGGGAATACTTCGCGGATATCCATGACCACTTGATCAAAGTGGCCGACATGGTCGCCTCAAACAGGGAAATGACACAGGATATCCGGGACAGCTACTTGTCCTTGAACTCCCACGAAACGAACAGGACGATGCAGATCCTCACGGTCATCAGCGTCATCTTCATGCCGTTGACATTCATTGTTGGTGTGTATGGCATGAACTTTGCCAACATGCCTGAACTGCAGACGGAGTACGGCTACTTTGTCGTTTGGGGAGTGATGATTGCTGTCGCGGTTGCCATGTTCATCTGGTTCAGAAACAAAGGATGGTTTGATTGAATCCAAGACGTAAGACGGAAGCTACCCGGGCAGGTGGCTTCCGTCTTTTTTCAGTCCAGAGGATGATGAGAAATCACTCCAACGACCGTTAGAAAGAAAAGGGTTGCGGTCTATACTTAAAGTAACAAGAAAACAAAGGAGATGACCGGAATGATCAACATCTTTGAAGTCTCTACCGATATCCAGGAGCGCCGCCCTCGCTGAATGTATAGAACGAAACGCTCGTGACTACGGTCGCGAGCGTTTTACTTTGTTGAGCGCATTACATAAGATCTGCTTGTTAGGGGGTTTGGACATGTATCAGTTTCAATTAAGACTTTATCGATGACTTTTAAACTTTTATCCGTGGCTTTTGAGGTTTTATCGGTATCTTTTGCCCTTTTATCGGTGGGTTTGAAGCATTTATCAGTATCTATCTCTCTGAGGCAAGAGGATGAAGCGACTCAGTCATTACCCCTCCGTCTTTTTTCAGTCCAGAGGATGAAGGGAAATCACTCCAACGGCCGTTAGAAAGAAATGGAAGGCGCTCTATACTTAAAGTAACAAGAAAACAAAGGAGATGACCGGAATGATCAACATCTTTGAAGTCTCTATCGATATCCAGGAGCGCCGCCCTCGCTAATAAAAACGGTCGTGACGAAAGTCACGACCGTTTTTTAATGTTCATTTAAGATTCTTCTTCGTCCTGGTCGAACCAAAGAAGTTCCTGTTCATCAACAAAACCATTGTAGTTGATGTACACTTCTTCATCCGCTTTGATATCTTTGTAGGCATAAAAGTCGAACGTGTGTGTCTCGAAATTGATGACATAGTTGGCGTTCGGCTCGTAGGAGTGGTTGAACATCATTCCATAGCCGAGCACGAAGGCCGTGTGGTTTTCTCCATATTCGAACGCATAGTCAGCCAGACGCGTTTTTTCAATGTGGACATGTTCTTCATTTGGATAAGGGATGACAGGAGCCTGGTGGATGAGCTCATTTTTGGCAATATCCCTTTTTGCGAAAATGCCGCGGTTCAATTCTTCGTTTTCCAGTGTAGACATACGTACTTCGATCATCGTCTCACCTCCGTAATTTTTTCTTCTATAAAAGCGATCCGTTTTTACGGATATTCACGTTTCTTCAACTATTCAAGTCTGACAGGTATCGGAATGGAAAGCAACTTTCTTATTTTTCAGTTTTCCTCAATAAGAATAGGAAAAGCATGTGGAAAGATACTATCTCTAATAATCTTTTTTGGAAGGGATCGCTTGCTGATGAAAAAATTCAATACAGTTTTCAAGGTTTCAGCTGGAATCATGCTTGTTCTAGTCATCATCGGTATCGTCTGGCCGGATGGCTTGGAACAGATGACCACGAACGTAAAAAGCTTCATCGCTAACAAACTGGGCTGGTATTATTTGATCGTCGTCACACTATTTGTACTTGTTTGTCTCACATTCCTATTTACCCCGCTTGGGCGGATCAAGTTAGGGAAAAAGGGGGAGAAACCCGAATTTTCACGTCCGACCTGGATTGCGATGCTTTTCAGTGCCGGCATGGGAATCGGGATCGTGTTCTGGGGAACAGCGG
Organism: Halobacillus litoralis; assembly: GCF_020524085.2. Classification (NCBI taxonomy): domain Bacteria; kingdom Bacillati; phylum Bacillota; class Bacilli; order Caryophanales; family Bacillaceae; genus Halobacillus; species Halobacillus litoralis. The sequence continues at coordinate 3,278,342 of NZ_CP129016.1, read as the reverse complement.
AACCGATCAGCCACTATGCCATCAGTTCGCCGACGGGGGAGACCGGGACCGATCAGGCGATCAAAGATGCGATGCGGTTCACCTTTTTCCACTGGGGCATTCATGCATGGGCGATATACGGGATTGTTGCGCTCGTGCTCGCTTATTTCAATTTTCGTCATGGCCATGCAGGGCTCATTAGTGCCACGTTAAAACCGTTGATCGGGGAAAAGGCGGCAGAAGGAATGTTTGGAAAAGTCATTGATATCCTTGCCGTCATCGCGACCGTCATCGGGGTGGCGACGACTCTTGGGTTTGGTGCCGTGCAGATCAATGGAGGGCTTTCCTATCTTTTTGGTATTCCGACCGGGATTGTCGTTCAATTCATTATCGTCGCGATCGTCACCGTTTTGTTCATGATTTCCGCCTGGTCGGGTTTAGGAAAAGGAATCAAGATCCTCAGTAATGCGAATATGGCGCTCGCCGGGCTCCTTTTCCTTCTCGTCTTTATAGTGGGACCGACGATGTTCATTTTAAACATCTTCACCAGTTCGATCGGTGCCTATTTTCAATACTTGCCTACCATGAGCTTTCGGATTGCCCCCCTTAACCATGAAACGCGTGAATGGATCAATGCGTGGACGATTTTTTACTGGGCATGGTGGATTGCGTGGTCACCGTTTGTCGGAGTATTTATTGCCCGGGTTTCGAGAGGGCGAAGTATTCGTGAGTTTGTTTTCACAGTCCTTGTTGTTCCGTCCATCATCGGATTCTTATGGTTTGCTGCCTTCGGCGGTACAGCTATACAACTGGAGCACAATGCGATTGATACGATTTCATCTCTGGCGACAGAAGAATCGTTATTCGGAGTATTTTCAAACGTACCACTTGGCTGGCTGGCTTCAATTGTTGCCATGACACTGATCGCTACGTTCTTCATCACATCCGCAGACTCGGGAACTTTTGTCCTTGGAATGATGACGACGGGTGGTTCTGAAACACCGGGAACGTCCATCAAGCTGACATGGGGTGGGTTGCTGTCTGCAACAGCGTTGGCTCTTCTCTATACAGGAGGGCTGCAGGCGTTGCAAAATACGATGATTATCGCAGCCCTGCCATTTTCGATCATCATGTTGATGATGGTCATCAGTTTTGTGAAGGCGATCTACAAAGAAGGCAGGGAGCTGGGTGTAGGACGGTTCAACCCGCCTGATGATAAGAAATCATAAAGCAAGCCCCTGATCTGAAAAGACTAGGGGCTTTGTTCGTTTGTTACGTATTTATTTACCGAGTATGTCATGATCGACATAGCGTTTGCCATTCAATTCACTAATGACGTTGATGGCGACCTTCGCACCATCACCTGATGTCACAATCGTATGGACACTCACACCGGCAACGGTACCGGCGGCCCAAACTTTCGGCTTGGACGTACGGCCATGTTTGTCTGTCTCAATGATTTTGGCCACGCGCGGTTCGGTTCCTTCTACAACATCAAGGCCGAAGGATTCGGCAGCTTTCACAGACATGCCTGTCGCAAAAATGACGTGGGAGGCTTCATAACTGCCCTCTGCTGAATGGATGACGTAGAGCTCTTCTTTTTCCTCAATGGAAACCACATCATCCTGGATGATTTCTGCTCCGAATTTCTGCGCCTGTTTCTGTCCCTGTTCTAATAACTTTGGACCTTCAATCGGATCGACGCCGTAGTGGTTTTCGACCCAGGCTTTCGCTGTAATGCTTTTTCCGTTATCAAAAAGAATTGTTTTCTTTCCGGCTTTTGCTGTGAAAAGTCCGGCACTGGCACCAGCAGGTCCGGCGCCAATAATCGCTACATCGTACATCCAACCACTCCTTTTTGAAGTCTCCCTTCCATTATATCTGAATTTTCCATACATTTAAATTTTGACCTCATTGGTAAGATAACAATTCAATAAACTGAAAGAACTAAGGGAGGTTTGATTTCGAGATGTTTGAGGGTATTTAAGGCTCCGGGAAAAGGTTCGCTTTCCATGGGACGGCTAAAAAGAATAGAGGACGTTCGATTAAGTTCGGCACGTCCTGTGCCAACATCGAACGACCCACTTGGTGTGGGGCCCCGCGGAAAAAGAGCCCGCCCCCATCCACTTAACAAAAGTATCGAAACTGAGTCTTTCACAACCGGGAGCTTATAGGAAATAAATAGGAAGAAAAAGTGAAATTTTCATATCCGACGTTTGACCGTTGCTTTATTTAGCGATGTCCTGTAGAATCATTTCGGGTAACGAAATAATGGAAGGGAGATCAAAACATGAAGGAAGAACAACTAGTACGTAACCCAAAGGGATTATTGATCTCCCTTTGCGCGGTTATGATGATGTCAGTGATGAATGGAACGATGTTCAACATCGCCGTTCCCGATATAGCAAAAACGTATCAATTGATGCCATCGGAAGTCAGCTGGGTCATGACTGGATATATTATGGTCTATGCTGTCGGTGCTCTTACCTACGGAAAACTGGCTGACTTCTATCCATATCGAACGTTGATTACGTTCGGACTCAGTATTTTTTGTGCCGGCTCCTTGTTCGGCTTTTTCGCTCAAAACTATGGGATGGTCTTGTTGGCGAGGGTCATCCAGGCCGTCGGTGGGGCCATGATACCAGCGCTCGTTTTTCTGGCACCGATCCGTTATTTTCCGAATGAACGCGGGAAAGTGCTCGGCATCGTTTCCTCTGTGATGGCGTTTGCATCAGGTGTAGGTCCGATTGCAGGTGGATTCATTGCAGGTTTTCTTGATTGGCGTTATCTGTTCTTAACGTCCGCGTTGATTATCATTACATTGCCATTCTTACGTAAAAATCTGCCTCAGGAAGAATCGAAAAAAGGGTACATCGACTACATCGGTGCCGCTTTGATCGCTGGGGTGATTTCCACGCTTATGCTTGGTATTACACTTGGAATCACATGGCTGTTCCTGTTTACGGTTCTGTTCTTTGCTTTGAATTTATGGCGGATGAAGGCGATTGACGAACCGTTCATACCGGCTCATCTATTCAAAAGCAACCAGTATAGAGCTACCATCATTACGAGTTTTCTAGGCGTCGTTTGTTTGTTCGGCATGATGTTTATGCTGCCGATCATGTTCCGTGATGCCTATGGACTTGGAACGATGATGATTGGTCTCGTCCTTTTTCCAGGTGCATTGAGTGCAGCTTTGATGGGGCAAAAAGGTGGGAACCTCGTCGATTCGAAAGGGAACACGTTCGTTCTCTATATGGCTCTTGGTTTATTAGGAACTGGATTTGTCGTGTTGTCTACACTCGTCGGAGCTCATCCGTATATCGTAAGTGCAGCGATTATCATTGCCTACATGAGCTTCCCGCTCGTTCAGGCATCTTCCGCTGACATCCTTGCGAACATTTTACACAAAAATGAAACCGGGGTAGGAATGGGCGTGTTCAACCTGCTCAACTTCGTATCCGGTGCTCTAAGTGGGGCTTTGATTGGAAAAGCGCTCGATGTATTCAACCCGAACCAACCGTTCAACTGGTTTGGTTTTGAAGGCACGACAGCGGTTTACAGCAACATTTTCCTTGCGTTCGCTCTCATCATCCTTTTAGGATTTCTACAGTTTCGATTGAATTTTTATAAAAAAAGAACAGACGTATGCGCAAAAGAAACCCGCTTCCTTGTAAAAGGAGCGGGTTTTTTTCTTATGTAAAAAAAAGATGCGAAGGAGGATCTGGATGGTCGTAAAACAAAGGTGGCTGCTCCTCCGCAGGAAGAAGGTTCGTGACGATTCGACATTTACGTCCTACAAAAGGTTTTATAATAATTGCACAAATGTTATACCAGAATAGAAGTTTCGTTTTCAACCATATCCTCGTATTTTCTGCGGCACGTACTTTCAGCAATATGATCCTGCCATTCGCCTTTGATTTCATCATAAACATCATCGACACACTCGCCGTCGATAATCATGACGAACGGATCTTCTTTGTTCATAAAAAGGAAAAATGATAATAATTTCGGAAGGTGCCCAGCATCAGCAATCAGCTGATCTTGATGTAAGTATAAGTCACACCCATTTTTCGAAATCGTTTTGTACACCTTCATAATCTGGTTTGTTTTTAACGGGCGGTTCAATGTGATTTGGTAAGAAGACAGCTCATTCACTGTCGTCACCTCCGTAATGTTTTGTTGATATATCACTACCCGTACAAAACTTGTACTAAACATTTTCCATATTCAGTGTTCGTAAATCATCTTTCGAGTCATACCGCCATCAACCGTCACATTTTCTCCATTCACAAAACCATTTTCCTGATCCGTCAAATAAAAGCAAGCTTTGGCAACGTCCTTCACTGTACCTGCACGGTTGGATAAATGCTGTTGATGATCTTTATCCCGCAGCTCATCAGGGTCTCCTGCATGAATCCACCCTGGACTGATGCTGTTCACCCGAATGTTATAGGGAGATAAAGAAGCGGCCATCGCGTGGGTCAGTGCGAAAATGCCTCCTTTACTTGCGGCATACGCTTCTGAGTCAGGCTCAGACATGAATGCCCTTGTGGACGCGATGTTCACAATCCGACCCGGAGTCTCCTCCTGCTTCCAACGTTCCGCGGCATATTTTGAAATAAGAAAACAGCTGCGCAAGTTCGTATTCAGCACACGGTCCCATTCATCCACATCCAACTCGAACATTGATTTGAACTCGCTCACGCCAGCATTGTTGATCAGTATGGAAAAAGGTTCTTTGATGTTTTTAAAAAGAGTTTCGACCTGCTGTGGATCACTCACATCACAACGGAAGAATCGTCCATTCACACTTTCCATCGTTTTCCGGCCTTTTTCTTCATTCACATCACATCCAATCACCTGGTACCCTTTCTCTGCATAAGCTGTAGCTAATCCACGTCCAATGCCCTCGGCAACGCCTGTAATGAGTGCCGTTTCGTTCGGTTTTGACATGTTGATCCCTCCCCGGTATCGTTTCCTTTTTCTATTATAGGGTAAACTTCCCTATGGATGTGAAACAAAGGCTTGATTCATACAATCCTCACCACGCATTTCCTTCACCATCAATCTCTCCTAAAGCGACCAACCTTATAAGTGGAATCTTGTTCTGGAAGGGTAATCATGATATGATCTTTTTTAAAAAATCGGAGGTGATCGTATGAAAAGAGTGACACTCGTCGATGTGTTCAAACACCGCATTACACAGAAATACTTGCAGCGCTCAGGCATCAACCACGCGGTCACCGTTGCAGGATACGCGTTTGATATGGCAGTGAAAAAGGGAGTGGACCCTGATCTTGCTACGAAATCAGCTTTGCTTCATGACATGGGGCATTATGAATGGTACCGTGATGGCAAATGGGATTATGATGAATACCGGAAGTCTGACATCCATGCGATCAAGGGAGCAGAAAGGGCGCATAAGCTGCTGATCCGTCTTGGTGAAGACCGTCTCGTTGCCAAGGAAGTTTCTGTGGCGGTTCTTCTCCACACGGACAGCTATTTACCATTTGGTCTCGACCAAAAAAGAACACCGCTTCAACATGTCGTTGCCAAAGCCGATGAAAAAGATGAGCAGCCGATGGGGCTGCATCATTACAAACAAATGGATAGAAGCGAAGCCTTGAAACGATTGCACGCATTAGATTTGAAAATCGAAAAATTTTTGGAAGATGATGATGAGTTGGCATAACTTGCTCTGGCCCCTCATACATTCATTTAGAGCAGGGGCGTAATAGGGCAGAAATTATTTCTGCCCTATTATAAAAGTCAAGAATATTTTGGAAATGGACTTTACTTTCCATAAAACGTCCTATATAATTTCCATTGTAAGAAAAAATTCTCAGAAAGCGAGGTCGGAAAACATGAAAAACTGGATGACACTAAACCAAATCAATTTCATATCATCGACCTGCGCGGAGATCCATTTCTGAGATCTACGACTATTCATAAAAAAGCATTCATATGAGCCGCAGGAGATGCATAATGTATTCCTGTGGCTTTTTTAATGGAGAGATTTCTTCAAAAAAGCCGCAGTATACCCTGCGGCTTTTTCTTATGCTATCAAAGAGTAAAATTACTCTTTAGATATAAATATTACACTTAAAAAAGGAGGGATTGTCATGACGATTCAATTTTTAATTTTTACGATCACCGTTGCGAAGAACAAGAAAAGTTGTCAGCCGTTACCAGGATACCGACCAACGGCCAAAGACCAGTGGCTCGACCGGAAGTCCGCATTCAGCCGTTACATGTAATAGGTACAAATCATAAGGAGGAGATGGAAATGGGAGAATTAGTAAGATTGGCATTTATGAACTGGTTGAATGTTGAGAAGGATACCGCTTAGCCTCAGTACAAAGAGGAGGAAAATACATGAGAATCCATATGATTCTTTTTACGATCATTATTGAACGTGCGAATGTCGCCTCCCTCGAGAAATCGAGACGACGCAGCCGGCAGATCGAACAGAAAATCAATGATATGAAAAGCAAATACACATTCATATAAATGATGAAACCTCTGCTTAACAGGCAGAGGTTTTGTCATAAAATCCTTCTTTCCTTGGGACAATAGAAGAGAGGGGAGTGAATGAACAATGGCATCTGGAAATAAGAAAATAACGAAGCGTAATGAGAAAAAGCATGCGCGTAAAGAAGAAAGACGCAGCAAAAAGCAGGATGAAACGGCGATTAACCATGTCGTCAATGTTTACGACCCCATTTAACGAACACATAGCCCGGAGCCTTGCTCCCGGGCTTATTTTATTTTCGAAAAAAGATTTTTATGATTACAAATCTGGATTGCAACGATCCTCATCATCAACTGAAAAATTATGCTAAACAGGCACGGTTCATCGGTCTCCAAAATACGAGTTTATTTTTCAAGCGATTGGGGAAAAGAACATAATCCTACATAGACAATCTTTGAAAAAATATGAATATTCCTATATGTTCAAAGGAAGACGTTTTTAAAGGAAGGATCGAAGATGAACTTACATAGAAAACCTCTCCCTGTGCCCGAAGCAGTCGACAGGGTCATGAATGATAAAAAAGAAGGAAGAATGGAAACCATTCAGCTTGAGAATGTGGATGGACGCAGGTTAGCTGAGGATTTACTTGCTACGCATCCTGTACCTCCATTCAACAAATCTCCATACGATGGATTTGCTCTCCGTTCGGAAGATACAAAGCATTTATCAAGAGAAAACCCTAGCCACTTTCATGTCACGGAAACCATTGGTGCCGGACAGCTGGCAAGTCATCCGGTACAAAAAGGAGAAGCCGTCCGGATTATGACGGGGGCAGAGATCCCTGAGGGTGCGGATTGTGTCGCAATGTTTGAAATCTGCCAAACCTATGAAGACCAGGGTGCCTCTTACATGACATTGAAGCGATCCATGCAAAAGGACCAGAACATTATTGGAAAAGGATCAGAGACAGAAGAGGGGACGGTACTCGTTAAGGCAGGGACACGTATAAATCCTGGTGTCAAAGCCCTCCTCGCTACTTTCGGCTATCCGGAAGTAAAGGTCTATCGGAAGCCGAAAATCGGCCTATTTGCCACTGGAACAGAGCTGCTGGACGTTGATGAGCCGCTTCAGCCAGGGAAAATCCGTAACTCCAATGCTCCGATGATTTTATCCCAGATTGAACGTGCCGGAGCGGAAGGTCACTTTTTAGGAAAATTGATGGATGACTTTGACGCTTGTTTTGATGCTGTTTCTCAATCATTGCATGATTACGATCTCCTGATCACGACAGGAGGTGTATCTGTCGGCGATTATGACCTTATGCCAGACATTTATGAGGAACTAGGAGCTCAGGTGCTCTTCAATAAAGTCGCGATGCGCCCGGGTAGTGTGACGACTGTGGCTGAACTTGAAGGCCAGCTGCTTTATGGATTGAGCGGCAATCCTTCTGCTTGTTATGTCGGTTTTGAACTGTTTACCTATCCAATCATTCAAAAGTTACTTGGAAATCCAAAACCCTTTCATAACCGCATTAAAGCAACGCTCGGGGAGGATTTCCCCAAACCCAATCCTTTCACCCGTTTTGTACGTGGTAGAGTGCACTACGAAGAAGGAAAAGTCATAGTGTCGCCTGCAGGGATGGATAAGTCGAATGTGGTGACATCCTTAGCTCACACAGATGCCTTTCTTGTGCTACCCGGAGGAACGAGAGGGTTTGAAAAAGGAGATGCTGTAGAAGCGATTCTTTTAGAAGATCAAAGTGGACAAGAGTATTTTGAGGAGGGGTGATCTTATCGACTCACACATCATTGATCAACTTGGTCGTCCCATTAAAGATTTAAGAATATCAGTGATCGATCAATGCAATTTTCGCTGTACCTATTGTATGCCGGCAGAAATTTTCGGGCCGGACTATGCTTTCTTACCAAAAGAAGAACTCTTGAGTTTTGATGAAATCGTCCGGCTTGCCAAAATCTTTGCGAAATTCGGCGTGGAAAAAATACGTCTGACCGGAGGCGAACCTCTGATGAGGAAAGATCTTGCTGATCTCGTACGCCGGTTAAAAGAGATCGATGGCATCGAGGATATTGCCGTTACGACGAATGCGGTCTTTCTCGTCAGACTGGCTCAAAAACTGAAGGATGCCGGGCTTGATCGTGTGAACATCAGTCTGGATGCAATTGAAGATCACGTTTTCCATGAAACGAATGGACGTGGAATTAAAACGAAACCCGTATTAAAGGGAATTGAAGCAGCAAGAAACGCAGGCTTGAAAATAAAAATCAACATGGTTGTCAAAAAAGGGATGAATGAAGATCAAATCCTGCCGATGGCGCGGTATTTCAAAGGAACTGGCGATACGCTGCGCTTCATTGAATTCATGGAAGTCGGCAACCACAACGGTTGGAATATGGATGCAGTGGTTTCAAAAAAGTGGATCATCGACCACATCGATCAAGAGATGCCACTCGTGGCTCAAGACCCGAATTATTTTGGGGAAGTGGCCTCGCGGTATCGTTATGAAGATGGTGCGGGTGAGGTCGGGGTGATCTCATCCGTGACGGAAGCCTTCTGCTCGAGCTGCACAAGGGCGCGTATGTCAGCAGACGGTCACTTGTTTACTTGTCTGTTTGCTTCCTCCGGCTATGATTTGAAAACCATGCTCCGTGAAGGGAAAGACGATGAAACGATTACCGATTATCTGCTTGCGATATGGACAGGTCGTACAGATCAGTATTCAGTCGATAGAGCCCAAGGAAAGCCGATGAAAGAGAACAAAATCGAAATGTCCTACATCGGAGGATAAAAAAAGGTCGAAATCAGTCTTTGCTCCAGTCCTCTCCGTGTTCTATAATAGAGTTAATTATCATTCTCGGAGGTCATTCGAATGAAAACCTTTAAATTGATTTCATTGGATATCGTGGAAGAAAAGCACGAGGATATCACTCAAAGACGCATCAAGCTCGAAGACGGTTTGATTATCAATAGAGAAGATGATCACGGCCGCTGGGTCATTGAGGCGTACGTTGATGAGAGTTATCGGGATTTCTTTGAAACGATGAAAGAAAATGAAGAAGAAATCATTATTCAAGTGAAAATAACGAAACAAAGCAACCGTCCAGCGACTTTCCTCGTAAAGCCGATTGACGTGAACATGATCGGCGACCGGATGAACGTCATTTTTATGGGAACCATAGTTGATCGTCAGCAGGAACAAGTGGAGTGGGTGTTACGGCAATTGATGGATGAAGGCTATCAGGGAGAAGACCTCTTAGAAGAATTCAAAAAGCGTGGCCAGGAATCAAAAGCATAAGCATACGATTGGAGGCGTCTGATATTCAGACGCCTCCGACGTGTGTATTAGTTCAAATGTCTTACATTTTTTAAAAAACGGAAGTAATTTGTCGAATATACTGCTATACTATTAGTGGTGATAGACATCCATTAGACCTGGCAACATCAAAGGAGTTTTACTTTATGTGGGTGAGAAGAAAGAGCCTGCGATGGCTGAATGACTTATCGCCATTCCAATTAATCGCATTATACTATATGGTCGCAGTAACCATATCCTCTATATTGATTGCCCTTCCTGTGGCACATCGGGAGGGAGTCAAAATTGAATTCATCGATATTTTATTCACGGCTGTCAGTGCGGTCAGTGTAACAGGGTTGACCACGTTACCGACAGCTGAAACGTTCAGTACAACGGGATATTTCATCCTGGCGATCGTTCTCCAATTTGGAGGGATCGGGGTGATGACCTTAGGTACGATGGTCTGGTTGATGCTCGGGAAGAAAATCGGCTTAAAAGAGCGCCGTTTGATTATGACCGACCAAAACCAAACATCGTTCTCCGGGATGGTCCGGCTTGTCAAACAAATTGTGCTTGTTGTCCTGCTGATCGAACTTGTCGGTTTTCTTGTTCTTGGGACTTATTTTCTTCAGTATTACGAACCAGGAGAGGCCTATTTGCAGGGATTCTTCGGTACGATCAGCGCAATGACGAACGGTGGGTTCGACATTACGGGCCAATCTTTGATACCGTTCCATGATGATTATTTTGTGCAATTCATAAACATTATTCTCATCATTGCCGGTGCCATCGGTTTTCCAGTGCTGATCGAGGTCAAACAATATTTGATGCAGAATCATGAAGAAAAAACCATTCGCTTTTCATTGTTTGCCAAATTGACGACTTTTACTTTCTTTGCCTTGGTCGTCTTGGGAACAGTCATGATTATCATCTTAGAAAGCAATCATTTCTTTACAGACAAGTCCTGGCATGAAATTTTCTTTTATGCTTTGTTTCAGTCTGTCACAACGAGAAGTGGCGGTCTTGCCACAATGGATATCAATCAATTCACGGAACAAACGCAGTTGTTCATGTCTTCTTTGATGTTCATCGGAGCTTCCCCGAGTAGTGTGGGAGGCGGTATACGGACAACGACGTTTGCCCTTGTGGTCATCTTCGTGTTGACCTTTGCGAGAGGCGGAAACAATATCCGCTTGTTCAGAAGAGAAGTTCATCCAGAAGATTTGAATAAAGCGGTTGTTGTCACGATCGTCGCTTTATTCGTCTGCTTCAGCGCCGTCATTACACTGACCATCACGGAACCTTTTACACTGAATGAACTCGTTTTTGAGGTCTGTTCGGCGTTCGGAACCGTCGGGTTATCTCTCGGCATCACGCCGGGCCTGTCTTCCTTTGGTAAAATCGTGCTGATGCTGCTTATGTTCTTAGGAAGAATCGGATTATTGACGTTCTTATTCTCCTTTAAGAAACATGACAAAGCCCAAGGGAAATATCATTATCCTAGAGAAAGAATCATTATTGGTTAGAACACAGCTGTTTAGGGGGCACACATATGTCGGACCGTTTGAGAGAGCTTGCATTACCTATAGATGATTGGATTTTTCAACAAATGAATGATGCCCTGATTTTCGTAGATGGAGAAGGAAAGCTGCTCCGGTGTAATGACAAAGCGGGGGAACTGAATGACGGCGATGTGCAGTCACTCATCAACCTGCTTGATTTTCATCAACTGAAAAAGGAAGAACTCCCGAAAATGGTTGACCTTCCGCCAAAAGGGGGGCAGTTGTATAAAGTCCAATGCCGGCAATTGAAAAAAAACAGCCCCCTCTTTGCCATTTTTCTTCAACCCGTATCGATGCTCGATCAATCGTACGAAGTTAAGAAGATCTTGGATCAACGGTTGACGGTTCCATCCGAGGGGATGGTCATTCATCAAGAAGGAAAAATCATCGATTGTGATGACACACTTGCTCACATGTTCGGCTATGAAAAAGAAGAAATCATGAAACAGGATGCGTTCACACTTACCGAAGAAGGAGAACACGAAGCGCTTCATAGGCTTTTTCTAAGCTTTCCTGAACAGCCCTATGTGTTGAAGGCGATCAAGAAAGATGGGTCCCTTTTTTATATCGAAGTCCTCGCTCATCCTTATCCACAGGAAGGTCGTATTTTACGCGTCGCGATCGTTCGGGACATCACCGAACGAGTACATAATGAAAAGAAAATCGAATTCATGTCCTATTATGATGAACTGACAGACCTTCCCAACCGCTATTACTTTATGGATATGGTCAAAGAGGCGATTGAAGAAAAGGACGGACTTGCTGTTCACTTCATCGATTTGGATTATTTTAAACAGATCAATGACACCCTCGGTTATTCTTTCGGGGATGAACTGTTGAAAGCATGTGCTCAAAGGTTGAAGCTGTACCAGGATGCTGATACGTTCATTGCACGAATGGGCGGCGATGAGTTCCTTGTCTTGCAAAGGCATGTGAGTCAACAGAGTGACGCAGAGTCATTGGCAAAGAAGTTGATTGAAGCTTTCCGGAAGCCTGTCGTTATTGACGGTTATGAGTTATACACCTCAGTAAGTATAGGGATCAGCCTTTACCCTGAGCATGGGAAGACAGCGGGAGATCTCATTAAACAGGCGGACAGTGCGATGTACACGGTCAAAGATCAGCACCGAAATGATTACCTTTGTTATAATGCATCAATCAGTGAAGAGTTTGAGCAAATGCTTTCTATCGATTCAGAACTGCGGAAGGCTTTGAAAGAAAATCAGCTGGAACTACATTATCAACCACAAAAAAGCATCCACACAGGGAAAATCGTCGGACTCGAAGCATTGATTCGCTGGAATCATCCGGAAAAAGGAAGGATCTCTCCGGCGACCTTCATTCCCGTGGCCGAGAAAAATGGACAGATCTTCGAAATAGGGGATTGGGTTATTCGGGAAGCCTGTCGACAAAATAAACGATGGCAGGAGGAAGGGTACCCAGCCGTTATTGTTGGAGTGAATCTCTCAGCCCTGCAGTTTTTACAAAAGGACCTGGGTCACTCGTGTAAAACAGATTTTAGAAGAAACCGACCTCGACCCCATGTATTTGGAGCTTGAAATTACCGAATCCATGGCGATGACCAACGAGGAGTACATTATTCAAACGCTGAATGAGCTTCGAAATCTAGGCGTCCATGTCTCGATTGATGATTTCGGCACCGGATATTCATCACTCAAATATCTGAGCCGTTTCCCTGTAAGTAAGTTAAAAATCGATAAAGTTTTTATCAGTGAAAACCAGGAGCAAAACCAAGCCATTGTAAAATCAATTATTCACATGTCCCACTCATTGAACATGAAAGTCATTGCTGAAGGCGTAGAGACCGCTGAACAATGGGATTTTCTGAAGAATGAAAAGTGTGATGAAATCCAAGGTTATTTTTACAGCAAACCACTCCCCCCTGATCAGTTAATCACGGTATTCGAAAACAAAACCATCCACTAATAAAAAGGACACAGCCTTTTCGGCTGTGTCCTTTTTTAGGAAAAAGAATAAGGATGAGTCTTGTAAGAGGGGAGCGGATTTTCTTATCTCTCACCCTCTCTCAGCGTCTACCTTTACTTTCTCCATAAGACGCTGGACAAGTTTCGGGGAAAAGTAGCCCCCGTCTTATGCTTGTCGTTTGCTTCATAAGCACTAATCAGTGGTTAGCAGTAAAATGCTGCACCTACGATGATCAATAGGATGAACAATACGACGATCAAGGCGAAGTTGTTGCCGTAACGTCGTGGTCTATAGCATCGTCTTCCTCCGTAAGGATTGCCTCCGTACATAAGCTCACCTCCTGTTGTTACATTCCTAGCCTATGCACGGAGGAGTCGCTGTGTATGGTTATCTACCCACGTTCATCAAATCATGAAGGTCGGGGGAGAGAGTTTGGTAATTTTACTTTTTTGGTGCATGCTGTCCGACTGTTGTTCCTAGTGATGTTCACACTGATCCAGTTCCTCACACCAATGGTTCAATTGTTCATTGCTGTATTGGTTGTGTGGCGGGTTTTGGGTCGAATGGGAAGGGTAATAAGGACCGGAAATCCTTTGATTTGAATACATAGCCATGCCTCCTTCGATCATATTATCCCCTCGATTCCCTTTATTATCCTTGTCATAAATTTACCTTGAACCATAAGAAGGAATAGGAAGGTGCAGAAGCGAAAGTAGTACTTTACTGAAGCAGAGGGTTATAACATCCACCTGATGGGTAAAAAATGAGTATAAAGAAGTGGAAAAATTGGCGGAGCACATTGGTGAAGTTGGATCAATGGCTGCTTTTGTACATAATTTGTATAATGATTGTACAGTAGAAGTTCAGGAGAGAAGGTGGATGGTTATGAAAAAGATCGCCATAATCGGAGCAGGACCTGGAGGTTTAGCCTCAGCAATGATCCTTGCAGCTAAAGGCTATGACGTTCATGTCTATGAAAAACAATCCTATGTGGGTGGGAGGAACGGTCATTTTTCACTCGGGGAGTACACATTTGATATCGGCCCGACATTTTTGAGTATGCCCCAGATTATGGAGGAGATCTTCGAAATGTCAGGGAGAGATGTTCACGACTACATGGATTTGAAAGAACTTTCCCCCATGTATGAACTTCAGTTCGACGGAAAAAGAGTACCGATGTACCGGGAACGGGAAAAAATGCTGGATGTGATTGCAGAGCATTTCCCGGGCAATGAGTCCGGATATGTAAACTTCATGAAGGACACACGGGAGAAAATGCAGGCGCTCATGCCGCTTTTGCAAACCAAACATAATAAGCTTACCGATTATATGAGTAAGCGGGCGCTGAAGGCTTTGCCGAAACTCTCACTCGGAAAATCAGTCTATGACGTCCTTTCCGACTACTTTACAGATGAACGTTTAAAAATCGCTTTTACGTTCCAGGCGAAATACTTAGGTATGTCTCCGTGGGAATGTCCGGGAGCCTTTTCCATTCTTTCGTATATGGAACATGAATGGGGAGTGTTCCACCCGATCGGTGGGGTCAATCAACTCTCGAAAGCGATGGCAAAAGTGACGGAAGAGCACGGAGGACAGATTCATTTGAATGAAGGCGTCCAAAAAATCAACGTATCAGGCAAGGAGATTACCGGGCTTGTGCTCGATTCCGGGGAAACGGTATATGCGGATGAATACATTATCAATGCGGATTTTGCTGAAGCGATGACCCGTTTAGTTGATGACGGGGTCCTGCGCCGCCACTCCAAACAAAAACTCCAGAAGAAGAAATTTTCCTGCTCGACATTTATGATCTATGTCGGTCTTGACAAGGTGTACGATATGCCACACCATACCATTCTCTTTGCAGAAGACTACCAGAAGAATGTAAATGAAATGACGAAAGACCTCGTGTTGTCCGATGAACCATCCATCTATATCCATAACGCAAGCGTGACCGACCCGACGCTCGCACCCGAGGGGCATTCGGCCGTCTATATCTTAGCTCCAGTGCCGAACAATTATTCGGAGATCGACTGGGACGATAAGCAGGAAACATTCAAATCGTTGATCTACGATGAAATTGAGAAAAAGACAGGGTTTACCGATATCCGCAGCCACGTCGTCGAAGAGAAAGTCCTTACTCCGAAGCAATGGCAGACTGACCATTTTGTGCATCAGGGTGCTACGTTCAGCCTCGGTCACCAGCTTTCTCAAATGATGTACTTCAGACCGCACAACAGGTTTCAGGAGCTAGATCATTGCTGGCTCGTCGGTGGTGGAACCCATCCAGGAAGCGGGTTGCCGACCATTCTGGAATCTGCAAGGATAACGACGGGATGGATCAGGGAAGAGGAGGTGCAGCCGATATGACTAAGACGACAATTGTCGGTGGAGGTATTGGGGGACTTGTAACGGCCCTGCATTTATCCAACGACCCAGATAGGGATATCTCCATTTATGAAAAGAAAGACGTGCTTGGAGGCAGACTTACTTTCGAACGGCATGGCGAGTTTAAAATCGACCAGGGCCCTACGATTGTTCTTCTTCCTGATATGCTCCTAAGTATTTTAGAAGAAGGAGGCATTTCAAGGGACCGTATTCCATTGATTCCATGCGATCCTCTTTATAATATTCATTTCCCTGACGGCACGACCTTCAATAAATATTCCGATGCTGAAAAACAAAAAGCAGAACTGAAGGAAAAGTTTCCTGGCAATGAAAGGCATTTCGACCGGTTTTTAAATGATATGCGGGCCCGTTTTATGCAGGGGAAAGCTCAGTTTCTCGAAAAGTCATTCGTCGACAAACGAACGTTTTTCTCCCGCAAAAACTTGAAAACATTGATCAAGTTGAAAGCTTACCAGAACGTAAAGAAAATGATGCGCAGTTACTTTGACGATGAGCGTCTCGTGGAAGCCTACACGCTACAAACGTTGTACATCGGAGGTCACCCAGAACAATCGCCGGCGATGTACTCGCTCGTGTCTTACAGTGAACATGAGCACGGCATCTGGTACATGAAAGGCGGCTATGCTCACCTTGTTGAAATCATTGAGGAAGAGTTGGAAAAGAGAGGCGTGCAAATCTATAAAGGAAGACCTGTAGAAGGTGTGGAAACAAGGAAGGATAGAGCAGAGTCCATAACCGTTGGAGGAGAAAAAGTTAAGTTCGATGAGCTGATTTTGAATGGGGATTTTCCTCTCATGGACAAAATCATGCCAGCTGATAAACAGCTTCAACGTAAATATACCCCTTCCTCAGGTTGTCTCTTGCTCTATATGGGACTGGACCGCACCTATGAAAACGACTCCATCCACCAGTTTTTCATGTCTCATGATTTTGACAGACATATGCGGCAAGTGTTTGTGGAAAAGCAACTGCCGGATGATCCATCGTTTTATACCTTCCACCCCTCCTTAGTTGATCCTTCGCTCGCTCCTGAAGGAAAAGGGGTGCTCTACACATTGATTCCTGTTCCTACAGGAGAGTCCGTGGATTGGGAGAAGAAAGACCAATTGATCGAGAGCGTCATCGATGAAATGGAGTCACGCGGTTTTCCAGGTTTGAGAAATCATATCGAATGGCAGCACATTCGAACTCCAGAAGATGCGGAGCGTGAAGGCTTGTATGCAGGAGGAAGCTTTGGAATTGCCCCCACCCTTTTTCAATCCGGTGTGTTCCGGCCACAGTTGCAGCCGTATGCATTAGGCAATGTGTACGCGGTTGGAGCTTCGATTCATCCAGGAGGGGGCGTTCCCATTGTCATGCAAGGAGCAAAATTGTTGGCAGATTATTTGCAATATAGGGTCAAAGAAAGGCATAATTACAAGCGAGGTGTTTAGTGATGACGGACTTGAACCAAGCATACGATCATTGTCGCAAAGTAATTGAAAAGCATTCCAAAACGTTTTCAAAAGCATTCGCTATGCTGCCCAAACAGCAGAAAAGAGCGGTTTGGGCGATATATGCCTTTTGCCGTCGCGTAGATGATATCGTAGATGAAGGACTTAAACCAAAAGCAGAACTAGAAATTTTCTCTCAGCAATTCGATCAATTCATGGAGGGCAAGCTCGAACTCAACGACCCTTCCTGGATCGCGCTCGATGATGTGTTTAGAAATTTCTCTATCGATCCCGAGCCTTATTATGACATGATCAAAGGTCAACGCATGGACCTGTACCCCACCACCATACGTACGAAAGAAGATTTGTTAGAATATTGCTATCATGTTGCAAGCACCGTCGGTCTAATGCTTCTGCCTGTCATCGCTCCAGGAAAAGTCGGTGCTCTCCGCCAAGGGGCCATAGAGCTCGGCTACGCCATGCAAATCACCAACATACTACGAGATATAGGTGAGGACATGGAAATTGACCGCATTTACTTACCACAAGATGTGATGGATCGTCATGGTTACACTTTTTTTGACTTGAAAGAGAAAAAGGTCAATCAGGCATTCATCAATATGTGGGAAGAGTTGGCCACTGAGGCTGAAGCCTACTACGACAAGGCGATGAAAACATTACCGGATTATCCGTTATACTCAAGAACACCGGTAGGAGGCGCTGCCAAAATGTATCGGGCCATTCTCCCGACTGTAAGAAAAAACGGATATCACGTGTTCAACCATCGCAATTATGTGACCGACCAAGAAAAAAAAGCAGATCATTGCAGACATGCAGTGATGCTGCTTTTTTTTCTGAGCAAATCACGCCTTCTTTGCGGGATTCGCGCGCAAACCCGGCTTCACCGCTCCAAAGACGATCCATGTATATTCCTGTCCACTCCTGCGAATACTTGTATCAACAAAGATTCAGGAAAGGTAGAGTAGAATGGCAGAAAAATATTTAATCTATTACCAGGCAATCAGGGGTAGTCAAACAAGTCCCCGTCTATGCATCGCATAAAGAAAAAGCACGGGAAAGTCATTTGAAAAATAACCCGCAGGCCAAAATTACGCATATTCGTCTTTTATAACCCATCTTCTATGTAGAAAGCTATAACAAGCCGGTATAAAAAGCAAAGGGATCCAGCCCTTTGCTTTTTTCCTGTTTAATTGGGATGTCTTGAAAAATATACCCTATGTAGTATGATGGTCTCTATGGAAAGTTCCAAATACAGAGAGGAGGGGAAAAATGAAACCCACCCAGATCCGTTTAGGGGTGAAAGCCAATCTGCTTACATTTTCGCTTCTTGTTATCATTAACTTTTTTGTCGGTTCAATGGTCGGTTTAGAACGAACCATTTTGCCGATTCTCGGAGAAGAGCTTTATGGAATGGCTTCAACAAGTGCCGCCCTTTCTTTTATCGTCAGCTTCGGTTTTTCAAAAGCGATGATGAACTTTTTCGCGGGAAACATGGCGGACCGGTGGGGGAGAAAACGCGTGCTTTTAGGTGGCTGGTTCATCGGTATGGTCGTGCCTCTGCTTGTCATTTTCGCTGAGGCATGGTGGATGATCGTCGTAGCGAATATTTTCCTTGGAATCAATCAGGCCCTTACGTGGTCAATGACGGTCAATATGAAGGTGGACCTTGCTAAACCTGAACAAAGAGGTTTAGCGGTCGGATTTAATGAATTCGCGGGTTACATTGGTGTCGCTGTAATGGCCGCCGTTTCAGGTTACGTGGCGTCTCGTTATTCGCTCACACCAGAACCTTTCTATATCGGAATCGTACTCGTTCTCATAGGTTTTTTCTTATCATGGTTCGCTGAAGATACAGAAAAGCATGTTCAAAGCCAGGTGAAAAAGAAAGACACGATTGCTGCTTTTTCTACAAAAGAGGTCTTTAAGCAAACCACATGGAAAAATAAAAACTTATCGAGCAGCAGTCTGGCTGGTCTGACGACGAACTTGAAAGATGGAATGGCCTGGGGGGTTGTTTCCTATATTTCTGAGTGCAGGCGGACTGAGTGTGGGGCAAGTAGGGACAGTGGTCGCGTTGTACCCTGCCGCTTGGGGATTCTTTCAATTATTCACAGGCATATGGAGTGACAAAATCGGCAGAAAGAAGCTGATTGTGACAGGAATGCTGCTTCAAGGGCTTGCTCTCTGGTTTATTCTCCTCGTTCAAACGTATAGCATGTGGCTGACCGGAGCCCTCTTCTTAGGAATCGGTACGGCAATGGTTTACCCAACCATCCTAGCCTCGATCAGTGATGTGGCACGTCCGGAATGGAGAGCCTCTTCTATGGGAGTTTACCGTTTTTGGCGCGACAGCGGCTATGCATTCGGAGCGATACTCGCAGGAGTTTTCACGGATGTCTTATCCGTTACGTGGGCGATCGGGATCGTTGGGGCGCTTCCGGTATTATCTGGCATCCATGCACTTTTTAGAATGGATGAAACCTTATCTTTGGATGATTAAAAAAGAGGGAAGCATGGCGCTTCCCTCTTTTTTATTTGTTATGGTTGTGCTGGCGATCTTCTTCTTCCGTCTCAAGCATGCCATAATCGCCATTCATCGCCTGTTCATCCTGATCGACACCAAGGTCATTGGTTATGGGATTCATCGGCCTTTTTTCTTCTTTTCTCGGTTGGTTGCGTTTGTTCTTCTCCATTCCGGACACCTCCCGTTTTAGCTTGCCTGAAAAGAGGAGGTGTTATTCGATTTGGACAATCTTTCCGAGAATTTCGTTGGCGACGTTCTGTCCGCTCAAAACGACCATCGGAGACCCGCCGCCCGGGTGTGTACTCCCCTCCACAAAACCAGAGACCATCAAGGTCCTGAGATTTATTGAAGGGTCTCATGAAAGCCTGCGACCGGCGGTTTGAAGACGGCCCGTATAACGATCCTCGATAAGCACCGAAATGACTTTGGATATCCGCTGGATCCCAGACTTTTTCCACCTGGATATGATCTTTGATAGGAACGCCTGCTTCCTGAAGTCGATCATAAATGTGGTTTTTATAGCCTTGTTTATCGTATCCGTCTTTTTCATTGAGCGCGGGAGCGTTGACAAGGATAAAACAGTTATCCCCTTGAGATGAGACAGAATAATCCGATTTGGAAGAAGTGCAAATGTAGATCGTCGGATCGTCAGCGTAATAGCCGCTTTTTAAAACATTGAATTCCTTTTTATAGTCCTTCGAGAAAAACAAATGATGGTGCTTCAAACGGCTGAGTTTCGTATCCAGTCCAGCCATAATGACAAAGGCAGAAATGGAAGGATCGTAGCCTTTCAACTTCCGATTCGTCATGTTGCGTCTCTGTTCCGAATCGATCAACTCCGGAACGGAATGGAGGAGGTCTCCATTCAAGATAACATGGTCCGCCTCATAGCGCTCGCCATCTTCTGTTTCGACTCCCGTCACTCTTTGATTCTCGTGAAGGATATGATTTATTTTGGTTCCGCTGTACAGGTGGACACCGACGTTCTCCGCCGCTTTAACGAACCGATCTGCAATCCGTGTGTTACCCCCGCGGACAAAATACACCCCATCATTCCACTCAAGATGACCAATCATACTGAACGTGGCTGGTGCTTGATAAGGGTTGGATCCGATGTAGGTGGAATACCGGTTTAATGATTGAATGATCTTCGGATTTGAAAAATACCGTCTGAAAAAGTGGTCCATCGATTCAAGCGGACGTACCTTCGTCATGCTTTTCGCTAGAGAGGGGGAAAGGTAGTCGAGCCACCCATTGAAGGTCCTGTGTAAAAAGTGCTTTTGGGACAGGTGGTACAAGCGTTCGATTTCTATAAGAAAATCTTCATACATGACATGACCTTTAGGATCCATTCTTTCAAGCTGCCGTTTCATATACGTTTGATCTGTGGAAAAATCAAAAGTCGTTCCATCGTAAAACTCATTTCTCGTGTGGGTGACGATTTTTGCAAAAGGAAGCTCCTCACGAGGTTCAAGTCCCCCTTGACGAATGACGTCCTGAAACACTTCAGGCATCGTGATCGTATTGGGACCAAAATCAAAATGGAATCCAGATTCATCGACGCTCATCATTTTTCCGCCAAAGTGTTCATTTTTTTCGAACAGCCTCACGTCCACTCCATGTTTTGCGAGGGTCACAGCAGCAGATAAGCCGCCGAGTCCGCCCCCGATGATGGCTACTTTCATTGATAGAACCTCCCTTTCCATTGGTATTTTTCCCCTCGTTTATGTACAAACATAGACGCCATCATAATCGAAATCAGGAGTACAACCGCAACGGGCAGGAGGAAGGAAAGCCATAACGGATGACCTGTCCGTGCGTCCACGTACATCTTGAACGCAACTGTCAAAAGGTACGGAAGTAAAAAGGCAAAATCACCGGTAACCAATCCGACTATGGCAAAGCAGGCGGGGGCTAAGAAAACAACAGCATAAAATAAGGTCAGGAACAGGACCATACCCACTGATCGACCAATACCTGTGTACACATTTTTTTTAAAGCCTTCCCACGTCTCCTTACCAGAAACATACATATAGGAAAGGACGGATTTTGTAATGTTGGCGAGAATCATCTTGTACCCGTGTTTTTTCACTTCTCTCGCAATATGTACGTCTTCGACCAGAGAGTCTTTGACGGATGCATGACCTCCGATCGCTTCATATGCTTTTCTATCAATTATGATAAATATCCCGCACGCAGCCGTGAACATCGGCTTCTTCGTGTGGTTGGCGACGAACAGGGGGAGGTGGAGCAGGACGACCATATGTTGAAGCGGGACGAGCATATGACTGAGAAAATGGTTATTCGGGTAATTCGGAAATCCGCTTAACATGCTCGCTTTTTTCTGCTGCATCATGGCGAGCGCTTGTTGAATGGTGCCAGGAGCGACACGCGCATCGGCATCAAGGAATAAGTAACATTCGCCATTAGCGGCCTGGGAGAGCTGGTGACACGCATGAACTTTCCCGTTCCAGCCTTCCGGAAGCTCTTTTCCTTGAATCACAGAAAAACGTTCATCATCTGCCACCTGTTCGTTGAGCTTATCTAATGTTCCATCTTCCGAATGATCATCAAGCAGGATCACT
This sequence comes from Halobacillus litoralis, assembly GCF_020524085.2. Taxonomy (NCBI): domain Bacteria; kingdom Bacillati; phylum Bacillota; class Bacilli; order Caryophanales; family Bacillaceae; genus Halobacillus; species Halobacillus litoralis. The sequence continues at coordinate 3,256,094 of NZ_CP129016.1, read as the reverse complement.
TCCAAGTCGGGATAAGTAAGCGAACGCAACGACCGGATCAGCCCCTCCACATTGCCTGCTTCGTTTCTTAACGGTACGAGTAGCGAAACAAATGGCTGGTCTTCCGGCTCTCTTTTCGCAGATAAAGGATAAAGGAAGAGACTGTTATAAATCGTCCACACATTCAAAACGATGGTCATGATCAAGAGAATAAAAAATAGCGACATGACGATTCCCCCTTCCATTACAATTTTTTAAAGGATTGAAGATTTTCTTCAATGACGTCCTGCCGTAATTGATCCAGCTGTTTGGTTGCCGACTCTTCAAAATATCGTGTCATCTCTTTTCTGGAGAGGCCCTCGTATTCCAGTGGGGGGAGAGCATCTCCCAGTCGTATGTAGGCATTCGGCTTTTTCGTATGCTCAAGCGCATAGTATAGGGAAACAGGTACGACTTTTATGTCTGGACATCGCTGAGTAAGGTAACTGATGCCTGAAAAAAATTCAAGCGGTCTCTTCTCGAGGGGCTGTTCATTCCCTTGAGGAAAGATCCACACCGTTTTGTCCTCTTCTAGCAAACGCTTGCTATAATGTAATGATTGCACTAAATGGCGGCGATCATCACCGTTCACTGAATAAGCTCCAATTCTCCGAAAGAAAGGAAAGCGGCGAATGCCCTCTTCATGCATCATGCCATATCCGTCTGACTTTACGAGACGATCGTTGATGTAAAAAATAAATAGCGGATCCCACCATGTCGAATGATTGATAAGAAAAAGGGTCTTCTCATCAGGTACGGAAGAAGGGGGCTGGATTAGAATATTGTTGAAATGATAGTTTAAAAATAAACGGTTGAAACGGGTGAAACCCCACTCTATCCATGACGTTTTACGTGCGGGTTGAAACATTTGATCTCCTCCAAAAGTACAAGCCATACCATAAGAGTGTAAGGGTACTCACGAACGTAATCGCCCCATACAACCGTCCGGTGAATGCGATACATATAAACAGGAATATAATCAGACCGAATGTCAGGACCATCCTTTCAGGCCAAGGATGGATGTTTCTCTCTTCTACATCCCTGTGAATGAATAGGAAAATCAGGTGAAACAGTGCAGCCAGAACAAACCAGCCAAAGAAGTTGGAAAAAGGGATATCGTAATAGAAGTCAGGATCTTCCCAAATCCAATATTCCTTCACCTTGAAGGAGACTGGATCAAGGATGAGGTCCATCGTCACCGCTGCGAGCGCACCTGTGACAACAAAAATGAACCGACTGACCCAAAGACTCCATCCCTTCGATAGAATACGGGCCAGTTCATGAGAGCACCCGATAATCAAAAGCCATGCAAATCCAATGGTAATGGGGGTGTCCACAATTTTTAATCCGAAGTTATCTGTATAGTGATAGGCACCGAATAAGAAATTGTATTCTACACCTAGGTGTTCTACGTAAATACTGACGAAAATGATGATCAAGCTGTAGATGGTCCCGCGCCCAACACCGTACATTTTAATAAAATAAATGCCTGCGACGATGCCGGCAGAAATTAAAAAAACGCTGTTCGCCCATTCGAGCCAGGGGGGCAGCCAGTCGAAAGTTACTAAAAACACGCCACATATGTACCAAAAAATAAAAAAACGGTAGATATAGTTTGCCATAGGACACCTCTTTCATCGTACGGTCCTTAAAAGAATGATGTATAAAATCATCATACCTCATCCAGAAGTAAAATAAACGAAAAAAGCCCTATGCGCGGTGACATAGGGCTTGATGTATTATTGATGAGCAAGTCTTCCTCTTCCCATGTGAAGTTTGGTGCCTTGTTTTTTGAGCATTGGCAAGACCCAGCGATCTAATCCATAACGTCCGGCATTGGCACCGGCAACAAGAAGGAAGATCGTGAGCAGAACCATCTGTGGGTTCGTGCTGACCGTTCCGCTGAATAAGAAAGCGAAGTTCATGAGAATGCCACCGAAAGCAGCTACGTTCGTGAATAATCCTAAAATAAGTGCAATACCGACGAGAACTTCTCCCCACATGACGATGAAAGCGAAAAATTCATGATTCGGAAGGGCGAATTGTTCAAGGAATACAGCCCACCATCCCTGGACAGCCGGGTGCGCGCCTTCTGCCTTCGCAATGGCTCCATTCAGAAAACCACTCACTTCAAACCCGCCTGTAATTTTTCCGATGCCAGCAGTCAACCAGGCATAGCCTAGATAAATGCGGAAGACGGTAAGAATCATAGCAATCACCTTGTTGTTTCGTAACAGTTCATTCAACATGACACTCACTCCTTATAAAAGTTTGTTCACCATTTCACATGATGTTGTGTAAGAAGATCTCTTTCTTACAATTCAAGTATAAGGTGAGAAGGAAAGAATATCCACGATTTGCTCATCACTTCACAATATGTTCAATTAGTTATGTCAGGATTATGAAAAGACGAGTGTTTCTATTTACATTTGAGGGAAGGATAAAATATACAAGGAATAGAAAACAACCAAAGCAAACGCTTTAAATATTTGCTATGATAGAGAGGAAAGAGGGGTGGAACAAGGATGGAAATGATCATGTTTTTTGTCAGTATCATTGTAATGTTAGGACTTATAGGATTAACGATTTTTGATCACGGTTGATACTTAATGAAGAAAAGCGTCCGGGGAAGGATCCATCACAGGTTCCTTCCCCGGACGCTTTTTTGTTCTTTAATAAAAACTCTTCAGTGATTCTAACCCCGTGAACCCATCTTTATTTAATACCCCCCTCATTCACGAAAACATGGAGAATATCCCGATATAAAGAAAAAGAATACGTACGACACTTTTTTCTCTTTCTCCTTCGATTATAGAAGTGAGAGGAGGTGAAGCAGATGGCCGTAAATACTTTGAAAGTAGACAGTCGCTTGCAGCTTGTCTTTTCAACAGGAACAGATGAAGACGGAAACATGGTTCTTAAACGTAAATCATTCAACAACATCAAAACAAATGCTACAGACGAACAATTGCATGAAGTATCTATCGCTCTATACCCGTTACAGCAGCACATCCTTGTCGATATCGCTCGTGATGACCGCTCTGTATTGACGGAATCATAATCAGGTAGGAGGAGAATATATGAAAAAGCTGGAGCTGAAATTTTTAAATGAAGAAGGAAAAACAGTCACCATCAGCCTCGACGATCCGGTAGAGCCCGTCGATACTGCCCAGGTCACTGCTGCAATGGACGCCATCATTGCCCAAGGCTGTTTTTATTCCAACGGGGGAGACTTTGTCGAGAAGAAAGAAGCACGTATCGTCGAACGCAACGTCTTTGATATCTCATTCTAAAAACGAAAGAGCCGCTATCCAAAGTAGCGGCTCTTTTTAGCAAAAACAATCATGGAGATTGATCAAATAATTATTGTGTAAGGCTTGGTTTCGGATGTTTTTTGAGTGGATAGAGCTGCGGGGAATGACTCGCTCACCGCCCGCCCATGGAAAGCGAACCTTTTCCCGGAGCCCCTAGAAGTACACAAACATCACGAAACTGACTCTTCCAGAAACGGGAGCTTATATAAAATTTCAGGAGAAGAGGTGAAAGGATGGGGATTGATGCGTGGATTTCAATTTTAGCGGATGTTGGTTTTCCTGTGGCGGTGACGTTTTACTTGCTGCACCGTGTGGAAGGAAAACTTGATCAACTGATTGAAACACTACATCAGCTGCCAGAGAAAATCGTCACGACTAAATGAATGCACAGCTCTGCTGATTCACAAATAGGAGGAAATCAAACGACCCGCCATTTGACTGGCGGGTCGTTTGTCAGTTTATTTCGTTAGGCCCCATTCATTGAAGGGATAAATGATCAATTCGGTACGTCCGATGATTTCTTCCTCTTCGACAAACCCAAGTCCATTCCGGCTGTCTTTACTGATGGAACGGTTGTCTCCCATGACGAAATATTTTCCTTTTGGAACTTCGATGGGACCGAAATCTCTCGTAGAGGACGCTGCCTCTTCCGTCAAGTATTCCTGGGTCTGCTCCTCACCGTTTACATACAGTTCATGATTACGGATCTCCACTGTGTCTCCCGGCTGTCCTATGACTCGTTTCACATAACTTTTAACAGGTCTCTCAATGATGACGATATCCCCTCGTTCAGGTTCATCTACATAATATATAATCTTATTGAACATGACACGTTCCCCGTTTTTGAGGGTAGGGTCCATGCTGGCCCCTTCAACAATCGAAGTGGCAAAGAAAAATGTTCGTAATATAAATGCGAGTGTAATGGCAACAGCAATGGCTTTCAACCATTCCAACCATTCTTTTTTAGATTGCTCAGACAAACTCATCTTCCTTTCTAGATGAACATAGAATATCTCAACCTTAATTTTACCATATCGCAACGGAAAGAAAAGGTGCGGGAGAAGGGTTTTACGAAATTGTAAAGTCTCCTTACAGGTATTATCTTATTTTATCGCCATCTGTCGAAATATCAGAACCTTTACCGATTGTCTTTACAAGAGTATAGAAAATTGAGATAATTCATTTCGTGCAAGAATTGGATGCGAACACACATTCTTTTCGTTTTTTTTATAAAAGGTGTACAATAAGAGGGAAGAATAAGTCAGGAGGTAGTCGATGGTGCAAGTGGCCGGCAAAGATCCTCGTATTGCTGAATTAGAGTATTTGCGTAAGAAAATGACGGAAGTGGCGTTTGAAAAAGGGTTGTCGAGCCCCGAGTCTGTGAAAATCAGTCAACAACTCGATGCCCTTTTGAATGAAGTACAAAAAAATGAGCCGAATTAAAAGAACTCATGGTATCTGCATCCATGAGTTCTTTTTATGTCTTTTTTAAAAGGATCTTCGAGACGGTTGAACAGTGGTTCCCCCTGTCTTCCTTGAAGATCTACATAAAGCTCAATCCTCTGTTGAGATGAAGTCCTCCAGGCGTTGGAGGCCTTTTTCCAAAGTAGCCATACTGTAGGCATAGGATAGGCGCATATAGCCCTTCCCATATTCTGAAAAGGCATCCCCTGGAACAAGGGCAACTCCTGCTTCTTCTACGAGCTGCACAGCACGTTCGAACGTTGTCTTTCCATTCAATGGGAAGTTCAGGAAAATGTAAAAGGCTCCATTAGGCTCAGCAAATGAAAGGCTCATTTGGTTGAGGCGTTTGACGACGAACGCTCTTCTTTCTTTGTAAGCATCACGCATTGATTCGGCTTCTTTTTTTTCCGTTGGTCAAAGCCTCTAGTGCCGCGTGCTGACTGATTGAACTAGCACAGGAGACATTGTACTGATGTACTTTCAAAAGGTGCCGGCTCAGCCAGGAAGGGGCGAGGAGGTACCCGATTCTCCAGCCGGTCATACTGTGGGATTTCGACACCCCGTTAATGACGATCACCTGGTCGCGAACATCGGAAAAGCTTGCTATAGATGTGTGCGGACGATCATATACAAGTTCACTGTATATTTCATCGGCTAATAAGAAAATTTGATGCTCTTTGATTACATTCGCAATTCCACGCAGCTCTTCTTCCGTCAAAGAAACGCCCGTTGGATTGGATGGATACGGCATAATAACGGCCTTCGTTTTTGAAGTGACCTTCTCTTTAATTTTATCCCCCCGTCAACTTAAATCCATCCTGACTTGTATCGATGAACACAGGGGTCCCACCGGCCAAGCGGATCAGTGGTTCATACCCGGGATAGACAGGACCTGGCAGCAGCACTTCATCCCCAGGCTGTATAATCGTTCGCAGCGTAATATCAAGCGCCTGGGAAGCTCCCACAGTAACGATGATTTCTTCTTCCGCTTCATAATCGAGTCCATAGGAATCTTTCACGTGCTGCTGTATCGCTTTTCTGAGGGGCAGCATCCCGGCATTATGCGTGTAGCTCGTGTGATTATTTTTAATTGCCTGAACGCCTGCTTCTTTCACTTGAGGAGGCGTGGGGAAATCAGGTTGTCCAATGGTCAATGAAATAACGTCTTCATAGTGGGATACCATGTTGAAAAAACGCCGGATTCCTGATATTTCTATTTGCTTGACTTTTGGATTGATGAAGTTTTCCAATGCGTATTCTCCTTCTTTACATAAAGTTAACAAAATGTTCAAACAATTATTGCGTGGAATTTGATGAATTTTGTTATTATTTAAAATAAGCCTATGAAAGGAGTTGTATAATGAGAAGTTACAAACGAATTTCCTTTGAAGACTTAGTGGATCGTAACAAACGACAACTGTTGAACGATCAGGAAGCCATCGAAAAAATCGAACGTCAAATAGATGAAAAACATACAAGAAAAAACGATTCCGATGCTTATGTAAACTGATGATATCACACCAAAAACCAACCGCATAGAAGCGGTTGGTTTTTTACTTTTCTAAGAGAACGTGGCAAAATATAGATAAAGGAAACAAATGAGAAAAGGAAGGTGTTTATATCCTATGGATGATGTTGGTTTAGTTCTTGAAGGCGGAGGGATGAGAGGCGCATACACCGCAGGCGTGCTTGATTTTTTTCTCGATGAAGACATTCACATCCCCTATGTGGTTGGAGCATCTGCGGGAGCATGTAATGGCAGCTCTTACGTCGCGAAACAACGGGGAAGGAACTATGAAGTGATTGTTGAATACGGGGCGCATCCAGAATACATATCGTACAAAAGGATGATTACGAAACGTCAGTTGTTTGGAATGGATTTCATATTTGATAAGCTTCCTAATCAACTTGTTCCGTTCGATTATGACACATTCCTTCAGCAAAAAACGCGTTTTGTCGTGGGGACTACAGATATGAATACGGGAGAACCTGTCTTTTACGACCGTTTTCCTGACAGGGAGAGTCTTTTGAAAGTCATACGTGCCTCGAGCTCTTTACCGATGGTCGCTCCCAGTATTCAGTATGATGGTCGGGAGTTGATGGATGGAGGAATTGCTGATCCTATACCGATGCAGGCTTCTGAGCGGGATGGGAACCAAAAGCATGTCGTTGTGCTTACACGCAACGATGGATACATCAAAGGTAGAATGAAAGCTGGCTGGTATTTCAACCGGAAGTACAAAAAGTTTCCACTCTTCGCAAAAGCTTTGCTTGAACGGCACGTCCGTTACAATCAGCAATTGCAAAAAGTGAAGGAAGCGGAACAAAACGGAGATGCGTTCGTCATCCGGCCTTTAAAGCCTTTGAAAGTGAGCAGAATCGAACGGAACCGTGACCGTCTGCACGACCTGTATGCTCAAGGATATGAAGAAGCGGGAGCCCATGCAACAAGACTGGAACGGTTTTTGCAAGTTTGATGATGATGACCTTTTCGTTTGAAAAGGAAGCGGAGATGATGGTGGCCGGGATCATTACCGTTACCTTCATGGCTTTTACTATCATCTTTTTCCTGATGAAGGAGAAAGAGGACAAACGACCGTATGGCTGGATGGTGGCTCATCTTTTCTTTTCCTTGGCTTCCTTGGTATGGGCATTTCGAACACTGTACTCCTGGTCGTCTCATGATGAACCTCAATCGATGGCATTAGCTGCGATGTCCTTTCATCTTTGGTTGGCTGCCTTTGTATGGTGTGTTTCGATTCTTTGCCTGATCGTCGGCGTACGCCTTTTTAAAGAAACGGAGGAGAATGAATGAACAGACCTACTGAATTATGTGAGAACGTGACGACAGCATTAGAAAAACATAGAGACGAAAACCAACGAATTCCTATGGAGAATTACATGAAGAATCATTTCCCTTTTTTCGGGATTAAAGCGCCTGATCGGAAACGCATCCTCGCACCTTTGCTAAAAGAATACAGAGATATCACCGCAGACGAGCGCTTGGAAGCGGCCGTCCTGCTTTTTGAAAAATCGGAAAGAGAATGTCACTACGCTGCTCTCGCTTTTCTTGAAAAAGGAATCAAAAAAGCCCCGGAACACAGCATTGATACATACAAACAATTGCTTATGACGAAACCCTGGTGGGACACGGTCGATATGATCGCATCCACGTTGTGCGGCGGATATTTTCTTCGATACGAAGACAAGCTGCGCCCCTACACAGAAGAGTGGAGAGAGTCCGATCACTTATGGGTCAGACGTTCGAGCGTCCTGCATCAGTTGAAATATAAAGAAAAGACAGATGCTCCCCTCCTTTTCGAAACGATAGATGCCCTCAAGCATGAAAAAGAATTTTTTATTGAAAAAGCAATCGGATGGGCGCTCCGAGAATACAGCAAAACCGATGCAACTGCCGTCATCGGTTACCTTAATCAGGAGGAAGTACGGCCTTTGAGCCGACGGGAAGGGTTAAAGTGGCTGAAAAGCAAACATCCACAGCTTTTAGAGGCGTGAAGTTTATTCCTTTCTATCCTTGTTCATAATGGTAAAAAAAAGAACAAGGAGCGGTAGAAGATGAATATTATGGATTGGTTCGATCCATCGTTTTTAGATGAAACCATTAGCTGGCTTGATCACGATCTATTGGATGTTTTCGGTCTGAAGCCGGAGTATGTTCAATTCTCCCTCGTTTTTCTGTTTATGCTGTCCCTCATGTGGGTCGTCAAACCAGTCATCGAATGGATGATGCTGAATCACTGGAAGACCCTATCAAGTTATGTGACAAGCAGTCTTCTAGCCCTGGTATTTCTTCAGCTAGTTGATCGTTACGCGATGTCTGACACGGGCCTCAACACTGCCCGCTTCCTACTGGTCTGTCTGCCTTCTTGCCATCAGCAGCTTCGGCTTGGTGTATGTAACCATAAGGTGGATGCGTAAGCTATATGCGCGCCTATCGAAAAGAAACAAAAGAAAAGCGGCCTGATTTGAAACCTTCTCTTTTCCTCATCGTAGAATAAGTGAGAAACGGGAATAGAGGAGGAACATCATGGAAATCGGCATCTTATTTCTAACTTTCCTAATCTTCGTGGTCGGGTTGTTAGTATTGAATATTATTACGAGTGTATGGGCGTATCGAGATTCTGTTCGCAAAGGCAGAAGTACCGCCTACAGCCTCGTCGTCCTTATCGGTACATTATTCTTCCCCTTAGTCGGGCTGATTGTTTACCTCATCATAAGAAATGACTAAAAAAAAGAGCGGGCCTCCCGCTCTTTTTTTGTGCTCTTCGTTATTAACGACATGTACATGGCAGGATTGTTGAAGACACAGTTTCGAGACTTTTTTTGAGTGGATGGGGCTGCGGGGAATAACTCGCTTTCCGCGGGAGCGCGGTGAGCCTCCTCGGACTGCGTCCTGCGGGGTCTCACCAAGCACTCTTTTCCTTTTCGATATCCGGTTCCGGCGCCTAGCGAGACTTCCCTCGCTTCTGTACGATAAGTCAACATCGAATCACTCCGTTCTTCGTGTTTCCTTTATCTCCGCCAGCTCAGTCCAGTCCATACGCCGCTGATCGAGGCGCCTGCACACTTAAGATAGGAGTCTCGCTATTCCCCTCCGCCCCTTTGCCATGGAAGATTCTCGAAACCACTTCTCAGTAACTCCGCTAGTATGTTTAAGCGAGGTGAATATTATAAAGTTCTCCCCAGTGTTGATTCTCAGCGGGAAAGGCCTGACATAGCACTATATGTCTGTTATTGGTTTGGGAGACCTTCCTCATCTTGGTTTAGGGGTTCGTTTCTCATATACATCGAATGGGGTGGTTGGGAAGCTGCGAGACTCCCGTGGGAATGGATTGGCTGGCGAGGCCCCCCCGGAGCGAAGCTCGAGGAGGCTTGCCGCCATCCCCACAGGAAAGCGAGTAGCTTCCCAACCACCCCTGGCACTAAACATAGCAACGAACCCCGAAAACATCTCGAATCTGAGTCTTTAACAATAGGGAGCTTATATGGAACAAATGAGAGGCTTGTAGTAATCGAGCACAACTGCTTTACATTTAGTCTTTGATCGACGATATAAAGAGTGGATTCTATCAAAGGAAGGACGATGCTTCATGAACCAGGACCAAGGCATATTACTAGAAAGTGGAACGAACGAATTGGAAATCGTCGAATTCGGAATCGGCCATAACCGTTTCGGGATCAACGTTATAAAAGTAAAAGAGATACTGAACCCTCAACCCGTTACAAAGATTCCTCATTCTCATAAATCGGTGGAGGGAATCATTGAAATCCGTGGGGAAGTCGTCCCCGTTGTAGATGTAGCACATGCGCTCGGGTTTTCATCATCAGAAAATCCAAAGCAGGATAAGTTTATTCTGGCGGAATTTAATAAGACCAAGATCGTCTTCCACGTGCATACCGTGACACAAATTCACCGGATTTCCTGGGAGCAAATTGAGAAGCCGAATAAGATGTACCAGGGACTGGAAACGCAAATCACTGGAGTCATTAAAATGGATAACGACATGCTGCTTCTGCTTGATTTTGAAAAAGTAGTCGCAGATATCAATCCTGAATCCAGTATTAACGCCGAGCAGCTGCGTGAACTAGGCCAAAGGGACAGGTCACAAAAGAAAATTCTGATCGCCGAAGATTCGGGAATGCTTCGTGCCATGCTTCAGGAAACGTTAAGTGAAGCAGGTTATGAAAATACGATCTCTTTTGAGGACGGAAAAGAAGCTTATGAGCATTTGGAAGATTTATTGGAAGAAGGAAAAACAATCGAGGAGGAATATCAGTTGATTATCACTGATATTGAAATGCCTCGGATGGACGGCCATCACTTTACTCGTTTGTTAAAGGATCATAACGTTCTGAGTAAACTCCCGGTCGTCATCTTCTCATCACTGATCACGGACGACCTTCGTCACAAAGGGGAAATCGTAGGAGCCGATGCCCAAGTTTCCAAACCAGAAATCGTAGAACTCGTAAAAATCATCGATCATCACATCCTCTGAAATAGCCGATTCGCTTAATGACATCCATTCTGTTATTAAAGGAAATGGCAGGGGTGTGTAAGACTCAGATTCGAGACTTTCCAGGGTTCGTTGCCCGGGTTGAGCGCCAGGGGTGGCTGGGAAGCAACTCGTCCAGCTCCATCGCCCAGACACTCGCGTCATAAGCAGAACAGCAAAGGAATGAAAGGCACATTCCGTTGCTGTTTTGCTTATGCCAGTCGTGTCTACCAGGGCGAATCCGCATTTGAACACTTTCCTGTGGGGGAATGGCAAGCTTCCTCGGACTACGTCCTGCGGAATCTCGCCGATCTCCTTTCTCCCACGGGAGTCTCGCAGCTTCCCAACCACCCCTTCGATGTATGAGTGAAACGAACCCATCACTGTGGGAGGGGCTCCCCACTGTCCTGGTGTTATAAGCATAAAACACTCTATAACAAGCTTCCCTCATACGGAGCAGTTTTCATTGGAGTTGATTCCCCTCCAGTTACCATGTGCATAAAAGCAGCTTATTCCTGACGTGGTTTCGAGATACATATATGGAAAAGGGCGGAGGGGAATGGCGAGACTCCTGCGGGAAAAAAGTGCATGGTGAGACCCCACAGGACGCAGTCCGAGGAGGCTCACCGCGCTCCCGCGGAAAGCGAGTTATTCCCCGCAGCCCTATTCACTCAACAAAAGTCTCGAAACTGAATCTTCAAGAAAAGGGAGCTTTTGCTGCATATGGATGAGAGGTACACAAAAGAAGGAATAAAAAAATCCGCTCGTTGGCGGATTTTTTTATTCCTTCTTTAATCGCTCGAACAACTCATCGTGCCAGTCATACGCATGCTTGGATAACGTTTCTGGACCAGCTTTTGTCGGTGATGAATCTACGACGATGTTTTTGTGATGATCGGAAAGGTGCTCATAAGAAGCACGCATTTCTGTTGTGTATTCCATATACTTCTTTAAATGATATAAAAAATCTTCGACTTCACTTACAGCCATTTGTATCATCCTCCTCTTCCTGTCCATTCCTTATTTAATAAGAAATGAAACCTAGAAAAGGGTTTATGGGCGCCTTCTTCTGCGTTGGTTCCATGGGCTGCCTGTCGGCTGGCCGAGCATACTTGGTTGAGAAGACGTTTGTAAGGAATACGCAGGCTTTTTCGGCTGCTTCCAATTCAAGTAATGATAAAGCGTTCGTTTGGCTCTCGACAGTGATAATTTGGGTTTTGGGTTCCGGTAGGACTGGTCGACTTTCCCTAAGTGTTCCAAATCTTGAAAGTCTTTCTTTGTAGCAGGAACATGGAAATAGTAACCACCAACTTCAATGAGGAGGGTCGAATGCTGCTGACTGAATTTCGGATGGTCGGAGAAATGGAGTCCGACCTTTTTGGCGCGGTTTTCATTTAGGAGTTTGTCAATCGTATGCTTTTTAATGTCATACAGGTGCCTCGGTTCTGGGGCTGTTTTGGCATGTCGATTGACGATGAATAGGGATTCGGCTAATTCGCGGTTGGATATTTGATTGTCTTTCATCTATGATCTCCTTTCCATCCAAGTATAGCTCTCTTTTTGTTTATTTACAACATTTTACAATATCAGGATTCATTTTTATATTTTTTTTAGGTCTTCGACGATTTTTTTGACGGATTCAGCTTTCGTACCGCTGTATGTTTCTGCAATGTTTCCATCAGGATCGACGAGGAAAAAGCTTGTTCCGTGAGCGACCTGGTCCGAGTCCTCCATTTTTTTGACGGGAGACTGGAATGATTTGATGGACCATTCTTTCACTTCCTGAAAAGAATAACCTGAAAGAAAGTCCCACTGCTCATAATTTGGCTGATAATTCTCGGCAAAAGAAAGTAGTTCTTCCTCGGTGTCATTCTCAGGGTCTACACTTACTGAAACGAGTTGAACGTCCAGATTTTCCTGTTCCAATTGTGCTTGCAGCCTGGACATATTCCCAGTCATCGGAGGACAGACGGTTTCACAGCTGGTGAAAATGAAATCCGCGACCCAATACTCTCCCGCGTATGCTTGTGGCACAGATATCTCTTTTCCGTGTTGGTTCACGGCTGATAATTCTCCAACATCCTTTGACCCACAGGCCGCGGTGATGGATAGGAGAAAAATGATGCTGATCCAAAAACGTAGTTTCATAAAATCCTCCAACCTTCTAAATTGTCTTTAGTTTATCACTCCAAAGAAAAAAGGACAGACTTGTTTTCTATCTGTCACAAAAATGTAAGAGTTCCGTTTCGTTCATTGCGTTGATTTTAAACGGAACACCGAAAATTCCGGGCGGCACATGAACCGGTAAGGAAGTCTTGTCGTGCCGATGCCACGGCTCACATATAAGTTGAACCCGTTCACTAATGGATAGTGCCCTTCGACGAAATGCTCGGCGAACGGAGGTGTGATAAGGTAGCCGAAAAAAGGGACCTGCACCTGCCCGCCATGGCTGTGCCCGGATAATTGGACATCCACGGGGTAGTGCTGATATTCAAGAGCAACATCCGGTTCATGAACCATGAGTAAGGTGAAAGAATCCTTGGGAACATTTTCGAGTGTCCGTTCTAAATCTGGTTGTCCAAGCATGATGTCATCAACACCAGCAAGCGCAAAGGACGCCGATCCATTTTCAATGAGCGTATGCTCATTTTGTAAAAGTTGAAAGCCGCTTTGCTCCATGACATCGCGGATTTTTTCCGTTCCATAGCCGCCGTGGTCATGATTTCCATAGATCCAATACTTGCCTTGCTTCGCTTCCAATCTCTTTAGGATTTGAATCAGGCGAGGTGGGAAAGAGTAGGTGTGTGGTTCGTCTACGAGATCTCCTGTAAACAATAGGAGGTCTGCTTCCTCTTCATTGATTTTTTTAACGAGCCGCTCCAAGTCATCCAATTCATAATGAAAGCCAAGGTGTGTGTCTGAGAACTGAAGGACTTTGAAATTATGAAAATGCTTGGGAATCTTCCCATGTTCGATTTCATGACGGCGGATAGCGAGCATATTCGGTTCCATATACCGCGCATACGAATAGCCGAACGCATTGAGGCCAATCAAGGCTGCAGCGCTTGCTAATGTCCGTTTGATGAAGGTTCTTCTTGTTATTTTCATGTCGTCTCTCCTCTAAATTCTTCCGCCATTATAACATGGGTGAAGGAAAGATTCCGTCGAATTTTTACACTTTCTTTTGAAAATGAACAGGTATTCAGTTTGTTCTTGTTGAATTACATAAGTAGTCAAGAAGAGGAGGTTTGTACATATGGAAAATCAAGTCGTCATCGTTACAGGTGGTTCCAGTGGAATGGGACTGCATATGGCAAAAAGGTTTGTACAAGAAGGGGCGAAGGTCGCCATTACCGGTCGGAATGTGGAAAGGCTGGAGGAAGCAAAGAAGCAGATTGCAGCCGGAAAAGAAGATCATGTCCTAACGGTTCAAATGGACGTCCGTGAAGTCGAAGATACCGAACGGATGGTCAAAGAAACCGTAGAGGCTTTCGGGAGAATCGACCATCTCGTCAATAATGCCGCTGGTAATTTCATTGCACCTGCGGAGGAGTTGTCTCCGAATGGATGGAATTCCGTCATCAACATCGTCTTGAATGGAACCTTTTATTGCAGTCAGGCGGTCGGTAAGTATTGGATTGAAAATGAAATCAAAGGGTCGATTTTGAATATCGTCGCTACCTACGCGTGGAATGCAGGCGCAGGCGTCATCCATTCCGCTTCTGCGAAGTCAGGAGTGCTCACGATGACACGTACACTTGCAGTCGAATGGGGAACGAAATACGGCATTCGTGCCAATGCCATCGCTCCTGGACCGATCGAACGTACCGGTGGTGCGGAGAAATTGTTTCAATCGGAAAAAGCTGCCCAGCGTACTCTTGCTTCCGTCCCTCTTGGCCGCTTAGGGAAACCAGAGGAAATCGCGGGACTTGCGAAATTCATCCTATCTGAAGAAGGGGCTTATATGAATGGAGAGGTTGTTACCCTTGATGGGGGACAATGGCTCAACAAATTTCCTTTCTAAAAAGGGGAGAGTGTATGGAAAAGAAGTGCTTCTTTTGTAAGAAGACGTACAAATTAGACCGTTCTGACCCACAATATATGAAAATTAGTAAAAATCCTAAAGCGTCTTATGTGTGTAAATCTTGCAATCAATCGATGCAGAAAGATGCGCAGACAAGTACCGGACTCAATCCGGATATGATCGATTCACACGACAAGTTTTTGAGATAGAAGGACCTGGCCTTTTACAATTGGATTGGTTCCTACCACAAGCTCTACATGCTTGAAGATGCTTGAGGGCAGGAACCTTTTTTATGAGAAAAGGCCTCCAAATTTAACATCATCTTTTGTTCACTTCATTCGCAGCTCGAATTGCAGACTCGATCGCACCTTCTACCCATCCATGGAACGTGGATGTATGTTCACCGGCGAAATGGATGCGCCCCTCTGGTGTATAGAGAAGGTCGGAGAAATCAGTCGCTTGATTGGGAGCAAATAAAGTGAAACATCCGGCTGAGAATTCATTTTGACTCCAACTGTAAGAAGCCCCTTTCGTAAATTCTTCATACACTCTCTTGCCATAAACTTTTGACAAGCCATAGAGAGCCTCATTGATCCTTTCTCTCTCAGGCAGACTGTTCCACAAGTTGGCATTCGCACCCCAACTATAACTGCCAAGCATCACCTGACGGCCGGGACTGGGCGAGTAGGTGTACCTTAAAGGGATATCGGTTAAGACATTCCCAATCTTCAACTCCTCCCAAAATCTTGATTTGAATTCAAGTCCAATTTTTACTGATGAAACGTAGGACAACTCCTTGATCGCTTTCCACTTCTCAAAAGATATGGAATTGTAGGGGATGATATCGATGAACTGCATGACAGAATAAGGGACGGTGACGATTACATAGTCTCCTTTGAAATTTTCGTATTCATATGTGTTCCGGTTGAAGGCGACGACTCTGACTCCATTGTTTTCCCGGAAGATTTGCTGCACTTTCCTTTTGTATAAGATGTGGGGACTTAAATCAGGGAGGAACGCTTTAGGCAGCAAATCATTGCCTCCAGTAATTTCATAGAATTTGAGGTCTGGATTAAACACGGTCCGGACAATATCCAACAGAATATCTACAAAGGACAGTTCAGGAAAACCTTCGATTCCTAACAATACTTTGACCTTCCTTATCGCCCCTTCAGATAAGGAAACCCCTAAGGGATTAAAGCGGAGAAATCCTTCAAATGAATAACGGTCAAACTTCTTTCTTAAGCGTTCTTGTTCAGTGGGGGATGCATTCTCATACAGATCCAAGTAGGGTTGAACTGCAAGTGAAAGCAATTCTTTTGCTGTTTTCCCTTGTTCTTCAGGAGCCAATGGAAATTTAAGAACGTTGGGATTTTGCATGTACGTCGTACTTGTGCTCTGGACGCCATTGACGAAATAGAGGTCATTCTCGTTGTTGAATTCATTGATGGGTAAATCGAATTTGCGAATGTAGGCGAAGATCAGCTTATGGATATTCGGGAACCGCATTGCCCCGACATCAAGGTACTGTCCTTTTGAGAAAGGTTCTCTTAACGTGTAGACTCTCCCACCGACCCGATCATTGCCTTCGATGATCTTAACTGTATGTCCCGCTTGTTTCAGTAGGGAAGCTGAAACCAATCCGGCCATGCCTGCCCCGATGATGACCACTTTTTTCGGTGGGCCATTCAAAACAGGCAATCCATCCTGAATGATGGACAGCATGTCTTTGGGGTAACTTAATTCTCCGTAACTATGAATATCTACTCGCATGCTCATCTCAACCTCCCCCTCATCGTATATCTTACGATGGAGGAAGTAAGGAAATTCCAGAATAGTAGAATCTATTAAGGACTTGAGTGGGGAGAGTGGAGAGAAAGGATAACTCTCTCTCATTTATGGGAGTGAGAATTCAATTACTAAGCAATTCATAAAAATTAGTGGACGTGTCTCTGTGCCTCTGGTGAAAATTACCTCTATAGTTACTCCGGGCTTGCTGTTAAGCTGATTTAAAGAATGGTGTTTTCTTACATAGAAAGTAGGGGTAGGATTTTTCCAGAGGCAGAAAGTGTGGCTCAAGTAAATTTTTATACTTTCATTGCTACAATGGTTTATCTATTTTGTATCTCGGCATTAGTCTTTCATATCTTTTATAAGGTCGCGATGATCTCCCCTCACAAAAGTATGAAAAATTTCTTCTTATTTGTGATGAGTTTGCTGCTGAGAATACCTTTCAAGCCAGTTGAGGATGTCGTACACACAACAATATCCTTTGAGATTATTTGGAGAGAAGTAAGGAAAGACGTGTGGATTGTTATCTTCGTTACTCTTTGGTATGTTTCAGGTCTTTATTTTGCTGACACACAAATAAATGATTTCAAAGGTCCATAAAAGATCAAAAGCTTTCAAACCCAGCCGCCTACTTGTACAGAAAAGTGTACAGGTAACCGTTTCAATGGGATTGGGTTTCTGAACAATGTGTAAGAAAGGCTGAGGAAAATTATTCCTCAGCCTTTCTTACTTTTTTACATTTCTTCCTTTATCCCTTTTCTCACTAGGACCCAGTTAGCCGGATAACTTGTCAAGAAACCTAAAATCATCGCAATCTGCATCATGAACCAATACGTAGCCTCGTTCGGCTTCGGCGGCTCCTTGAAAAGGACGAAATGGACGATCGCCATCCACCCAAACATCCCGACTTCAAAAGCGATCAATGATAAAGAATCGGCTTTGATCGCAGCCCAAACGGCTCCCTTTTTTCCAAGGTCTTTATTCATCGGGTAAATGGCATAAAACTGAAAAAGGATGCCAAACAAATAAGCCAGGATGAATTCTACGGTGTAGTGGGCGAATAATGTCGACCCGGCAATCATCATGCCTGTCAAAGCAACAATCGGTACCCCGACAGCATCACCCAGGGGTGCAGCCTGCGGAACAGTGGCTCGTAGAAACAAACACTTTCGCAGGTCGGCCGCGATGATCTTCTTTATCATTATCCTTACTCTTCAAACGGCCCCACTTATAATAGGTCCATAAGGCCACAGGCCCCATAAACCATCCATTGATCGGCCAGACGACATTCATGATCTTCATCATTTGCGGGTGCCTTAGAATGTCGATGGTAATAATAAGGGAACATAAAAGACCAATCGCAAGAGCAATTACAGAAATGGTGGACAACAAAACAATCACCTCTATACATTTGGAGTTTAAATATCTATACCCTAAGGTAGTAAATTAATAAACCAAAAAAAAAATTAGGATTACCAAGGTGAAACAATTGACTATAATACCTATACCGGGTATATACTATTCAATAAGGAGGCGGTGGCATGACAGAGAATCATCTTCCGGAAGATAGCGGGAAACAACCAGTTAAATCGAGGACTCAGGATGAGAAGCTTGCAGTATTAAACCGTTTGAAACGTATTGAAGGCCAAGTACGCGGAATTCAGAAAATGGTGGAAGACGATCGATATTGTGTAGACATTCTTGTGCAAATTTCAGCAATCAATAATGCTTTGAACAAAGTCGGTTATAACCTGTTGGAGCGTCACACGCATCATTGCGTCAAAGATGCCATTCAAAAAGGGAATGGGGACGAAGCGATCGATGAATTGATGAAAGTCGTCCAGCAATTCTCCAAGTAAGGAGGGAGACGATGGCAGATAAGAAACAGATGAATGTCGGTGTCACTGGGATGACGTGCTCTGCCTGCTCCACAAGAATTGAAAAAGTACTTAACAAAATGGATGGTGTGGAAGCCAACGTCAACCTCGCCATGGAAAAGGCGAGTGTCCACTATGATGAGTCCAAAGTGCAGCCGGAGGATATAGAGGCGAAGATCCAAAAGCTTGGCTATGGTGTTCAAAAAGAGCGTGTCGAGCTGGATATTCAAGGCATGACCTGCTCTGCGTGTTCAACAAGGATACAAAAAGTATTGTCTAAAACAAGTGGGATCAGTGAGGCGAACATCAACTTAGCTACAGAAGCGGGTGTCATCGAATACGACTCAAACACATTGAGCGTCGATGACATTATTGGAAAAGTAGAGAAGCTCGGTTATCATGCAGTGACGAAACAGAACCGGGAGGAACAGAAGGAACAGAAGGAAGAAGAAATCAAAGAGAAAAAACGGAAACTTTGGATTTCAGCTCTGCTATCCTTCCCACTCTTGTACACGATGATCGGCCATTTACCTTGGGATATCGGTCTTCCGGTCCCGATGTGGCTGATGAATCCGTGGTTCCAATTCCTGCTTGCAACCCCGGTTCAATTTTATATCGGGGCCCAGTTTTATAAAGGAGCCTACCGGGCACTCTCTAATAAAAGCGCCAATATGGATGTCCTTGTAGCGCTCGGGACTTCGGCCGCCTATTTTTACAGCCTGGTCGAAGCCATCCGATGGCAGTTGAATCCTGGGATCACGCCTCAACTATATTTTGAAACGAGCGCCGTCTTGATCACCCTCATCCTTGTAGGGAAACTTTTTGAAGCGCTCGCCAAAGGCCGGACGACAGCTGCCCTGACGAAATTGTTGAACCTTCAAGCGAAAGAAGCGACCGTCATCCGTGATGGAAAAGAAGAAAAAGTCCCTGTCGATGATGTGCAGGTTGGAGATGACATCCTCGTCAAACCAGGGGAGAAAATCCCTGTCGACGGTACGGTTGTAACAGGTGTTACGTCTGTCGATGAATCGATGATTACAGGAGAATCAATCCCTGTCGATAAACAACAAGGCGAACCTGTCATTGGTTCAACCATCAACAAAAACGGAACCATTACAATGAAGGCCGAAAAGGTAGGAAAAGATACAGCACTATCCGGTATCGTCAAAATCGTGGAAGAAGCGCAAGGATCGAAGGCACCGATCCAAAGAACGGCCGATCAGATTTCTGGAATTTTCGTTCCGATTGTCGTCGGTATCGCTGTTTTGACTTTCCTTGTTTGGTTTTTGATTGTATCCCCGGGAGAATGGCCGCCTGCCTTGGAAGCTGCCATCGCTGTGCTCGTCATCGCTTGTCCATGTGCGCTTGGCCTGGCTACACCGACCTCGATCATGGTGGGTACAGGAAAAGGAGCGGAACAGGGCATTTTGTTCAAAGGCGGTGAATATTTAGAAGGCACCCACCGATTGACGACGATTCTATTAGACAAAACAGGGACCGTCACTAAAGGGAAGCCGGAAGTGACTGATTTTGTAGCAATTGAGGATGAGGACACGTTACTGCCACTCGTCGTTGCTGCAGAAAAATCATCGGAACATCCGTTAGCAGAAGCCATTGTCCAATACGGAGAGGAGAAGGGAGTCACTAAGGCAGCCGCTGTGGAGTTCGAAGCGATTACTGGACATGGAATTAAAGCCGTAGTCGACGACGATCGGGTCTACATCGGAACAAGAAAATTAATGCAGCGCGAAAACATCGATTATGGTTTGTATGAAGAGTCCTTGGTTACACTGGAACAACAAGGGAAAACCGCGATGTTCATCGCTGTCGAAGGTGAATTAAAAGGCTATATCGCGGTCGCAGATACAGTCAAGGAAACCTCCAGACAAGCGATTGCCGATTTGAAAGATATTGGTCTGAGCGTCTATATGGTCACAGGAGACAATAAACGTACCGCCGATGCGATTGCCAAAGAAGTCGGAATCGATGGAGTTTTCGCGGAGGTTCTTCCTGAGCAAAAGGCTGAAAAAGTGAAAGAACTGCAGAAACAGGGAGAAAAAGTAGCTATGGTCGGAGACGGCATCAATGATGCACCTTCCCTTGCTACTGCCGATATCGGCATTGCCATAGGGACAGGATCTGATGTAGCGATTGAAACAGCAGACATTACACTTGTCGGTGGAGATCTTGCTCACTTGAGTCAGGCGATCCGCTTAAGCAGAAAGACGATGCGTAACATTCGTCAAAATCTCTTCTGGGCACTAGCGTATAACTCTGCAGGTATTCCAGTCGCTGCGATTGGACTTCTTGCTCCATGGGTGGCCGGCGCTGCGATGGCTTTCAGTTCCGTCAGCGTTGTCACAAACTCCCTACGTTTGAAGCGGGCGAGAATATAAATTCAATATAAAAATGAAAGGATGTTGAATATGGAAACAACATTAAAAGTAGAAGGTATGACATGTGGACACTGTAAAAGTGCTGTAGAAGGAGCATTGAAAGAAGTCGATGGCGTAAGCTCTGTTGACGTCAATCTTGAGACAGGTGATGTGAAAGTATCTCATTCAGAAACCGCCAATAAAGTAGAAATGAGAGAAGCGGTCGAAGAACAAGGCTACGATGTGGTATAACGTACAATCCCCCGGTGTAACACTCTCCGGGGGTATTTTTTAAAGGGGTGAAATCTTATGGGACATCTAAAAAAAGCAGCACTGAGCCTTCTTGCAGCCTCCACTATTCTCGGGGCTTGCAGTCAGGAAGTGGAAGAGGAAGCAACGGATTCTGAGGACAGCTCAGAAGAGAAGGTAGAGAAGCAGGAATACTTACAAACATTTGAAGGAAATCTCGGACATGTTCATGGTCTCGGACATATGGAAGAAGGTTTCGCTTTTGCCGCTCATACGGGAATCAAAATTTATCAGGACGGGGAATGGAAAGAAGCGGTTGATCACCCTCATGATTACATGGGTTTTCAGGTGAGGGAGGACGGATTTTTGTCTTCAGGTCACCCGGTCCCTTCCAGTGACCTTCAAAATCCACTGGGTTTACAAAAAGGGAAGGTTTCTGAAGAGAGCTTAGAATCTCTTGCATTTGTCGGGGAAAGTGATTTTCACGTCATGGGAGCAGGGTTTGCCAATGAGTCTGTTTACGTGTTCAATGAGCAGCCTAATTCTCAATTGGATCAAGGTTTTTATAGAAGTACCGATCTTGGCGCTACATGGGAGTCTATTCTAGCGGAAGGCATCGAGGGCGGTGTTTTCCAAATGGCGGTCCATCCGACGAATGGTGATACGGTGGCGATTGCTACAGATTCTGGAGTTTTCTTAAGTGAAAATGGCGGGCAGAGCTTTGAGAGGATTTCTGAGTCTGGACAAGCTGGAGGCCTATATTTTACTGAAGACGAATTATTTTATGGGTTATACAACGGTGAAGCGACGATGACATCCTATTTAATTGGGGAATCCGGCACTTCGGATGTTCCACTTCCCGACCTGACCGAAGACGCTGTCATGTATTTTACAGAAAAAGAAAACCAAATGGCCATTTACACTTTTAATGGTTCCGCCTATATTTCTGAAGATGGGGGAGAGAATTGGGAGAAGGTTGTTGAAAAAGGGGAAACCGTTTCGTAATAAAGAAACTCCAATGGGATGCCATTGGAGTTTTTCTCTATTAATAGGGAACTGGCTAGGCGTACGAACGAATGTCTCCCACGTACGGTTGTAAGAAAAAGACTCGCAGGAGGCACCCGCGAGTCTTGAATCAACCAATGATATAGAAGAAAATCGAGAAAAAGTGAAGAATCGAACCGCCAAGCACGAACAAATGCCAGACCATGTGGTGGTATTTGAAGCTCCGCCAGACGTAAAAAATCGATCCGATCGAATACATGACGCCCCCGACGACGAGATAAGTGATGCCTGCTGCAGGGACTTCTGCTGTCAGAGGACCCCAGGCAAGGACGATCAACCAGCCCATCAATACATAAAAGACCGTGGACATCACCACAAATCGTTTGACGAAGAACACCTTGAAAATGATACCAAGAATGGCCATTCCCCAAACGATGCCGAACAACGTCCAACCAAGTGTACTCCGTAACGGAACGAGCATGATTGGCGTATATGTGCCGGCAATAAAGAGGTAGATGGCAGAATGGTCAAAGATCTCAAACAAATCCTTGGCACGCCCTGGTGGGAAGCTGTGAACAAGTGTTGAGGATACGTACAAGATGAGCATGGTGACCCCGTAGATCGTCACACTCGTAATATGCCAGGCATTGCCTCCGAGACTTGCGAACACGATGAGTAGGACGAGCATGGCGATACTGAGAATGGCACCAATTCCATGGGTGATGGCATTGGCTATTTCTTCACGCTTTGTAAAGGTATGTGTCAGCACATTTTTCAACTCCAATTTCATGAACTGACTCCATTATACGCTTGATTCGTTTTTTTATAAAGAATGGAGGATTAAACAGGTTTATCCAGAACAGATATAGGGGTAATAGAAAGTCGGAAGATTGCTGGAGAGAGAATTGTCGGAATTTGCGTTCGTGCTTAGGTAGAAATTGTGTTAGAATATGTAATGGTCTTAAGAGCGTCTCTTTCTGCTCCTTCAATGTTCAAGAAAAAGAGGAGTGAACAAGAACATGGTAAGTTTAGAAAAAGAAGCATTGAGGATCCCACTCGTTTCAGAACTCATGATCCCATCTGAGAAAGTAGCCCACGTACAAATCGGTAACCCACTCGAACATGCGCTTTTGGTTTTAGTGAAGTCTGGTTATTCTGCGGTACCTGTACTGGATCCTACCTTTAAATTTCAAGGAGTCATCAGCAAAACCAAGATTTTGGAAGAAACGTTGGGAATTGAACAATTTGAATTAAACCGACTGTCTGAAATGACAGTGAGTGAAGTGATGGATGATGAAGTGCCTTGTCTACAGCTTGATGACAATATGATTGATGCGATGCACAAGCTTATTGATTATCCTTTTGTCTGTGTGACGAATGAAGAGGGTGAATTCGACGGAATTGTGACTCGTCGGACAATCCTTAAACAATTCAGCAAGCATTATCATGAAACGTTTAAACATACAATGGTAGAAGCAAGTAAATAAACTGATTATGATAAAATAGATGGCATCTAAGATGTCATCTATTTTTGTATTGAAGGTGAACGTACATATGAAGAAAGACAAACAAAAACGGGGACTTGTGCTCGCATCGATCATGCTCGCCATGTTCCTCGCAGCGATTGAAGCGACGATCGTGTCGACGGCGATGCCGAGTATCGTAGCCGATCTCGGAGGGTTCAGCTTATACAGCTGGGTGTTTTCCGCCTATCTCTTAACAAATGCAGCGACTGTCCTGCTTTTCGGAAGATTAGCAGATGTTTTCGGTCGAAAACCGATTTTCATGCTCGGAATTAGCCTCTTTCTATTGGGAGCCGTTCTTTGCGCCCTTGCTCCTTCCATGAATGTTTTGATCGGGGCGAGACTCGTTCAGGGGTTGGGCGCAGGAGCCTTGATGCCGATTGCGACAACGATCGTCGGTGATATTTATACAAAAGAAGAGCGCGCGAAGATCCAGGGGTACTTATCGAGTGTCTGGGGCATCTCTGCAGTTACAGGGCCAGCACTCGGAGGGTTCTTTGTCGATCTCCTCTCCTGGCCGTATGTATTCTGGATGAATATCCCCCTCGGCCTGCTTGCCCTTTTCGGCATCCTCTTTTTCTTCAAAGAAGAAGTTTCTAAAGAAAAGAGGAGTGTGGACGTTGCTGGCTCCATGTGGGTCGTCATCACAGTCAGCACGCTGATGATTATCCTAGTAGAAGGCGGAGTAGGGATCGATTGGATGTCCTGGACGATGTTTTCCATGATCGTCGTGGCTCTCGTTGGGGCACTGGCCTTTTTCTTTCACGAGAGAAAAACGGATGATCCTATGATGCCGATGGATTTATGGCACATTCGTTCCATCCGCTATGCCAACCTTACTTCACTTACGACCGGGATGATTCTCATCGGGGTGAGCAGCTATTTACCGGCCTTCGTGCAGGGGGTGATGGAGCAGTCCGCTACCGTTGCCGGCTTTACTTTGACGACGATGTCAATTGGGTGGCCGATCGCAGCAACCATCGCGGGACGCCTGATTTTGAGAATTGGTTTTCGGCCAACCGCCATCCTTGGGGGGATGTCGCTGATCATCGGAGCAGTTATATTCTCCATGCTCAGTCCGGAAAAAGGCCCCTGGTTTGCCGCGATGGGATCCTTGTTCATCGGAATCGGGATGGGGCTTTCGTCAACCTCCTTTATCGTCTCGATTCAAAACAGTGTCGATTGGCAAAAAAGAGGGATTGCGACAGCGACCAATATGTTCATGCGTACGATTGGAAGTGCCGTTGGTGCAGCACTACTTGGAGGGATTTTGAACAGCCAGGTGGCAAACGCTATTGAGAGCTCAAGTCTTCCGGCCTCTTTCAGTGTCGATTCTGCTAATTCCCTGCTTAGAGAGGAAACGAGGGAGAAGTTGAGTCAGGAAGCTCTCCTTGTTTTGCAGGATGGATTGACATCAGGATTACACTTCGTCTATATGGGATTACTCTTACTTGCTGTCATTAGTTTTCTACTAATTCTCAGAATTCCAAAAAAAGAAGATTGAAAAAGACAGGGTCCCTTTGATAAAGTAAAGGATGAAAGATACATAAAGGAGGAACTACTCATGAAACAGATGGACGCAAATGAAATCATTTCATTCATTTCAAATAGTGAAAAATCAACACCGGTCAAAGTTTATTTGAAAGGTGAAAATTTAGAAAATATCGAATTCGGTGAACAGGTGCAAGATT
Source organism: Halobacillus litoralis (assembly GCF_020524085.2). Taxonomy (NCBI): domain Bacteria; kingdom Bacillati; phylum Bacillota; class Bacilli; order Caryophanales; family Bacillaceae; genus Halobacillus; species Halobacillus litoralis. The sequence goes on along the minus strand of NZ_CP129016.1, from coordinate 3,230,749 downwards.
TCATCACAGGCAACTCCGGAGTGATTTTCGGAGAATGGAAAGTCATTCAGCCGATTCTAGAAAAATATGAAAACGAAATTGAAGACTACGTGCTTGAAAATGACCGCCGCAACTCTGCGATTCCTCTCCTTGACTTGAAAAAAGTCAATGCGCGTATTGAGCCAGGTGCTGTCATCCGTGACCAAGTGGAAATTGGAGACGGAGCGGTCATCATGCTCGGAGCTATGATCAACATCGGCTCTGTCGTCGGTGAAGGCACAATGATCGACATGAATGTTGTCCTTGGCGGACGTGCAACGGTTGGAAAGAACTGCCATATCGGAGCAGGTGCTGTCCTTGCAGGAGTTATTGAACCACCTTCTGCAAAACCGGTTGTCATTGAAGATGGTGTCGTCATCGGTGCGAACGCCGTCGTTCTTGAAGGGGTAACGGTCGGCGAAGGTGCGGTCGTTGCTGCAGGAGCGATTGTAACAGAAGATGTACCAGCTAACACCCTTGTTGCCGGCACACCTGCGAAAGTGATCAAAGAAATTGACGATCAGACGAAGTCCAAGACTGAAATCATGCAGGCACTTCGTAAACTGGATAACTAATTTTCTCAATCCGATTAAATAGAAGGAAGGGCCTTGCTCCTGGAGCAGGGCCTTTCGTATAGGGAGGGACCCTTTTGGAACAAGAATTGTTGAGTCAAATCAGAAGAGAGCTGCATGAGATTCCTGAACTCGGCTTTAAAGAGTACAAAACGCAGCGGTATTTATTGGATTATATAAACAAACTCCCTCAAGAAGCTTTGACAGTAGAAACGTGGAGAACGGGTATTTTTGTACGTGTCAAAGGGAGCGAGGGGAGAAAAACAATCGGTTACCGGGCGGATATCGACGGACTTCCACTCACGGAAGAGACGGGGTATGATTTTCAGTCCACCCATGAAGGACGCATGCATGCCTGTGGCCATGACTTTCATATGACCATCGCGCTTGGAGCATTGACGCAACTCGCTCAGAATCCAGCCGATGATGATGTCGTTTTTCTATTTCAACCCGCAGAGGAAGGACCGGGCGGAGCAGAACCGATGCTTCAATCGGAAGCAATGGAAAGGTACCGGCCGGATGTTATTTTTGGGCTACACGTGGCACCAGAACTTCCGGTCGGCTCCGTTTCCTCGAAGTCTGGGTTATTGTTTGCTAACACGAGCGAACTGTTTATCAATCTTAAGGGCGTAGGAGGACACGCCGCTTTTCCTCATATGACTCATGATATGGTGGTCACAGCAAGTTCCTTCGTTACGCATTTGCAGCAAATCGTCGCCCGCCGAGTCGATCCATTGGACAGTGCGGTCATTACCATCGGTAAAATCGAAGCGGGGACGGTACAGAATATTATCGCCCAGGCTGCCCGCTTAGAAGGCACGATCCGTACTTTGTCTCCAGAATCCATGGAAAAAGTCAAAGCGGAGATCGAGAAGGTAGCCCGCGGTTTTGAAATCGCCAATGACTGCGACATCCATATCGATTACGGATCCAACTATCATCAGGTGTTCAATGATGCAGAACAAGTGCAACGTTTTGAGAACCTTGTGCAAGAGACAGAGTATCAATACAAGGAAGCGAATATGGCGATGACAGGGGAAGATTTCGGCTACATGTTAAAAGAGATTCCAGGGTTCATGTTTTGGCTTGGTGTCGATTCTAATTCAGGCCTTCATCAATCCACGTTAAAACCTAAAGAAGAGGCACTAAGTGTAGGCGTTCATATCGTTGAAAAAACATTGCGAGAGCTTTAAAGTGCGCATAGGTTGGCCATTCCAGTTAACAATAGAAGATAGATGAGAGAAGGAGGAGGATTCCTCCTTCTTTTTTATAAGGAGTGGCCCGGATGGAGACAACGATTAAATTGACGGCAGTAGCACTCTTGATTCTGCTCACTGCTTTTTTTGTAGCTAGTGAATTTGCCATTGTAAAAGTTAGAAAAACAAGACTGGAAGCTATGGCAGCTGATGGGGATAAAAAGGCGGAAAATGCCATCCGTGTTGTCAATGATCTTGATTATTATCTCAGTGCATGCCAACTGGGCATCACAATCACTGCCCTTGGTCTTGGGTGGTTAGGGGAACCTACTCTTGAAGTTTTGTTAAGACCATTGTTTGATCAAATCGCTTTACCAGAGGGCCTCACCCACACGCTTTCATTTGTGATCGCCTTTTTCGTCATCACCTTTTTACATGTCGTTCTTGGAGAGCTTGCACCTAAGACGATGGCAATCCAAAAGGCGGAAAGTATCACATTGCTTTTATCCAGACCACTTATGTTATACAGCAAATTAATGTACCCGCTCATTTGGCTTTTGAACGGATCTGCCAATATTTTTGTACGCATGTTCGGTTTTCAGACCGCGCGGGAATCGGATGAAGTGCACTCAGAAGAAGAGCTGAGGCACATCCTTACGAAAAGTTATCAAAAGGGTGAAATCAACCGCTCGGAGTACACGTATGTCGATCGGATCTTTGAATTTGATAACCGTACGGCGAAAGAGATCATGATCCCCCGCACAGAGATGGCCGTTCTTGATGTAAGGCAATCGGTCACGAACGCAGTAAGGGAAGTGAAGCATAACCGCTATACCCGCTATCCCGTGATTCAGAGCAGTAAAGATGAAATTATCGGTATCATTCATATGAAAGAACTGCTGTATGATGATGCGGAGAATCAGAGTACACTGCGACCGTTTTTGCGACCAACCATGAAAGTATTCGAGAACATCCCCATCCATGACCTGCTTGTTAAGATGCAAAAAGATCATACCCATATGGCTGTCCTTATTGATGAATATGGTGGAACGTCCGGAATTGTGACCGTGGAAGATATCCTTGAAGAAATCGTGGGAGAAATACGTGATGAATTTGATGCAGAAGAAGAACGTGATATCAAACGGCTGAAAAACGGTCATTTTTTGATTGAAGGCAGGACCGCCATCCAGGACATCAATGATTTCTTCGATATCCAATTGGATCACATCGATATCGATACGATTTCAGGCTGGATCTATACGAGAGATTTTGAAGCGAAAGAAGGGACGGTAGTCGAAGGGGAGGGGTATCGGTTTAAAATCGTTGATCTAGTCAAAGGGCAAATTAAGAAAGTGGAAATGTGGAAAGAAGAATCAAAATAACCCGACCTCGTAAGGTCGGGTTATTTCTATTTATTAAGCCTCTTTTTGAATAAACACTTGATGAGGGAATGGAATTTCGATATCCGCAGCATCCAGGGCTTCTTTCATCGCTTTTCTCATATCACGTTCAACCGCCCATTGTTCCATGTTCTCGGTTCTCCCTAAGATACGGATCACGACATCAGAAGAACCAAGGCTCTGGACGCCTAGCACGTTCGGTCCTTCAACAAAACGCTCATCCTCTGCAAATTGGTCCGCGACCTTTTGCAGAACAGCCAGTGCTTCATCGATGTTTTCATCATAACCGATGCCAATGTCCACGAGCGCACGCATGTTGCCGCGGGAGTGGTTGGCGACACCAACGATGTTACGGTTTGGAACAAAGTTCAATGTTCCGTCAAAACTGCGGATTTTCGTCGTACGAATACCGACTTCTTCAACGACACCGTCATATCCACCGGCAGTGACGTAGTCATCTACTTCAATCTGACGCTCGATCAATAAGAAAAATCCGGTAACGATATCAGAAACAAGTCCCTGTGCACCGAATCCGATCGCTAAACCGAGAATTCCGGCACCAGCAAGCAATGGACCAATTTCAATGTTCACGGCACTGAGCAGCATCATAACCAGGATAAAAAGCAACGTGTATGAAAACAGGTTCACAGAAATCTTTTGCAACGTTTTATTTCTTCCTTCTGCAATATTACGCTGCTGGCTCATCCGATTGATCGCTGCTTCGATCGCCTTCGTACCTAGAGGTTTAATAATCGCAAAAGCGATGAGGATGACAGCGATTTTCAGTCCTCCCGTGATCAGCCACTCGACGAGGACATCAAAATTAAAATTTAATCCTTCTTCAAATAAATTCATCAATAAACTCCTTTCCAACTTCCAGTCTCCTCTATTAGAATAGCGGAATCTGACAGGAGAATTCAACATTTTACATATAAAGACACGAA